>JAIBCE010000007.1 GCA_019694315.1 Sandaracinaceae bacterium | reverse complement strand
AGCGACGCCCGCGCACGGCGACCTCGCCGCCGCCCGCGACGCTGACGGTGACGCCGATCGGCGGCTACCGCGTGACGCTGAGTGTCGAGGCTCACGAGCCGATCGAGCTCGCCGCCGATCGGCGGCGTCTCCGCGTCGAGCTGCGCGACGCGCGCAACCGCCGCGTGACCTGCGTGCAGGCGGGTCGCCCCCGCGCCGAGGCCCGGGCGCGTTCGCTGGCCGCGGGTGAGCGTTGGTCCGAGTGGCTGGACCTGCGCGAGCTCTGCTGGGGTCGCGCGCTCGGTGCCCTGCCGGATGCTAGGGAGGTGGTCTTCCACTTCGACGCTGGGCGTGGTCGCGGCGCGTGGGTCGTCCGCACGCCGACTGCCTCGTTCCGTGCGCTCGCGCCCGTCACGAGCGCATGGCGACCGAGCGCGAACCCCGCCGGCGTGGCCGACGGGGCGGTTCGGATCTCGCTCCTCGCCGCCGACGCGCTCCGCAGCGGCCGCCCCGTGTTGCGCGTTCGCGTCACGGGCGCCTCGAGCGAGGTCGTGCGTGCGTTCGTCCGGCCGGACAGCGTGTCGTTCCGCGTGACGACGCCGTCCGGCGGGCACCTCGACTGTGCGCTTCCGCGATTCCAGGGGAGGGCGCTCCCCGACTTCTTCGCACGACTGTCCTCGCGCCGCGCCATCGCGTACGCGCTCGATGGCGTCGCGCTGTGTGGGCCGTTCGAAGAGCCTGGCATCTACGAGGTGACGCCGGTGCTCACGCTGCGAGAGCGTGGTGAGGCGTGGCGGCTCGAAGGGGTCACGGGCACGTTCGTAGGTGCGCCCGCGCCGCTTCGCATCCGAAGCGTCACGTATGTCGAGCAGCCGGTGGGCGAGCGATGACGGATCGCACGACTCGCCTCCTGTCCGTCGTGGCCCTGAGCGTGGCCCTCGTCGCGCTCGCGATCGCTGGGTACGCCCTCAAGGTGTCGCAGGATCGAACCGAAGAGATCGAGAGGCTCCGTGTCTCGATCGAGCGCGCGACGGCGGCCACCACACACGGCAGCGGCCGCCCGTCGCTCGAGCTCGATCCAGGAGAGGAGCCGTGAACACACGAACCCAAGAACAACGGTTGCCCCTGCCCCTCGGGCTTGCGACTATGCGCCGGGACCATGGCGAAGATCCTCGTCGTCGATGATCAGCGCAACATGCGCACCACGCTCTCGCTGATGCTGCGAGGCGCGGGGCACGACGTGACGGAGGCCGCCGATGGCGAGGAGGCCTGCCAGCGCGTCGACGGTGACGCGTTCGATCTCGTCCTCACCGACCTCCGCATGGCGGGCAAGGATGGCCTCGACGTGCTCCGGCACGTGAAAGAGACCACGCCGATGACCGAGGTGCTGGTCATGACGGCCTACGGCACGATCGAGAGCGCCGTCGAGGCCATGCGCATCGGCGCCTACGACTACATCCAGAAGCCCTTCGCCGAGGAAGAGCTGCTGGTGAAGATCGAGCGCGCGATCGAGAAGCGCAAGCTCGCCGGTGCGATGAGCGCGATGACGGCGAGCTTCCGCGAGCGCTACGGCTTCTCGAACATCATCGGTCGCTCCGCTGCGATCCGCGACGTGCTCGCGCGCATCGTGCGCATCGCGCCCACCGACACGACGGTGCTGATCACGGGCGAGAGCGGGACGGGCAAGGAGCTCGTGGCCCGCGCGATCCACGCGAATTCGCTGCGCGCGGACAAACCCTTCGTCACGGTGAACTGCGCGGCTGTCAGCGAGACGCTCCTCGAGAGCGAGCTCTTCGGCCACGTGCGTGGCGCCTACACAGGCGCGGTCACCGCACGTCGTGGCCTCTTCGAGGAGGCCAACGGGGGCACGTTCTTCTTCGACGAGATCGCCGAGACGCAGCCCGCTTTCCAGGCGAAGCTCCTGCGCGCCATTCAGGAGGGCGAGATCCGTCGGCTCGGCGACAACAAGGCCGTGACGGTCGACGTCCGCATCATCGCAGCCACGAACCAGGATCTGCAGGAGGCGATCGCCGACAAGCGCTTCCGGCTCGACCTCTACTACCGACTGAACGTCGCGCGCTTCGTGCTGCCGCCGCTGCGAGAGCGCCGCGAGGACATCCCGCTCCTCGTCGAGCACTTCGTCGACAAGTACGCGCGCAAGATGCGTCGGCGCGTCGAGCTGGGCGAGGGCGTGATCGACTACCTCGTGCGCTACGACTTCCCGGGCAACATCCGCGAGCTCGAGAACATGATCGAGCAGGGGGTGGCGCTGGCCGTCGATGGCCGCATCCGCCTCGACGACATCGTCCCTCCCGAGATCCAGCAGCGCGTCACGCCCACACCCGGAAGCGTCGCGGGCCGTCGCCTGACCGAGGTGGTGGACGACGCCGAGCGCGAGGCGATCGCGAAGGTGTTGCGCGAGGTCGAAGGCAACAAGGAGCGCGCCGCCGAGGTGCTGGGCCTCTCGGGCACGACGCTCTGGCGCAAGATGAAGCGCCTCAACATCCAGGGCTGACCGAGAGCGAGCCGCCGAGCGAGGACGAGCCGTGCTCGGCGCCAGTCGTCACTCTCGCTTGATGCCGAGCGATCGCATCTTCTTGTGGAGGTTGGTGCGCTCGACGCCGAGCACGACCGCTGCACGCGAGATGTTCCACTCGAAGCGCTCGAGCGTGTCGACGACGAACTGTCGCTCCGCACGCTCGCGATACTCGCGGAGCGTCTCGCGCGTCCCGCTGTCGCCGCCGAGCGGGGCGGGGAGGGCGGCTGCGTTCTCCGCGGCCTTGAGCTCCCGCCGGGGTAGCTCGGGGAGGTCATCGAGCGTGATCGCGTCGTCGCTGAGGATCGCCATGCGCTCGACGACGTTGCGGAGCTCGCGGACGTTGCCGGGCCAGCTCCGCTCCGAGAGCGCCTCGAGCACGTCGGGCTCGAAGGGCTTGGGTCGGAGCCCGTTCTCCTCGCAGAACTCGACGAGAAACGCCTTCGCCAGGAGCGGCACATCCTCGGGGCGCTCGCGAAGCGAGGGGCTTCGAAGCGGGATCACGTTGAGCCGGAAGAAGAGATCCTCGCGGAATTCGCCCGCGGCCACGGCCGCCTCGAGATCCTTGTTCGTCGCCGCAACCACACGCACGTCGACCGCGATCGTCTGCTCGCCGCCCACCCGGGTGATCTCGCCGCTCTGGAGGGCCCGTAGCACCTTGGCCTGCGCGCTCGGTGCCATGTCGCCGATCTCGTCGAGGAAGAGCGTGCCGGTGTGCGCGATCTCGAAGAGTCCCTTCTTGCGTCCCACGGCGCCGGTGAAGCTCCCGCGCTCGTGCCCGAAGAGCTCGCTCTCGATGAGCTCGGCGGGGATCGCCGCGCAATTGACCTTGACGAAGGGCTTCTCCGCGCGGGGCGAGAGGCGATGGATCGCGCGTGCGATGAGCTCTTTGCCCGTGCCGCTCTCGCCAGTGATGAGCACGCGCCCCTTCGTCGGCGCGACCTTCTCGATCTCCGAGAAGATGCGCTTCATCACCGCGCTCTCGCCCACCATCTCGTAGCGCTTGCGACCATTGCGCTTGAGTGCGCGCACCTCCTTCTCGAGGGCGCCGGTGCGGAGCGCGTTGCGGACGCTGACGAGCAGTCGATCGCGATCGAGCGGCTTCTCGAGGAAGTCGGTCGCCCCCTGGAGCACGGCCTCCACCGCCTCGCTGATGGACGCGTGCCCGGAGATCATGACGACCGGGACGAGCTCCTTCTGCGCGCGCAGCTTCTTGAGCGCCTCGACGCCGGTCATGCCCGGCAGCCGCACGTCGAGGATCACGGCGTCGAGCTCTTCCTGGGACACGAGCCCCAGCGCTTCCTCGGCGCTGCCCGCCTCCAGCACCTCGACGTCCTCGCCCTCGAGCACCATCCGGATGGTGCGTCGAATGTTCTTCTCGTCGTCGACGACGAGCACCGTGCTGGTCATCCCGCGACTATAGGCCGACGCGCGGCTAGCGCGTCAGCCTCGCGACGATGCGGAGCTCAGGCCACGAGCTCGGCGTGGAGCGCGCGCACCACCGCGTCCACGGAGGGCTCGTCGAGGACGACCGAGACGCGCGTACCGCTCGCCACCACGCTGCGGATCCTCGCGCCCGCTGCGCGCGCCATCGCCACTGCCGTCGCGGTGGCGGTCGGATCGACACCGACGATCGACGCGGCCGCGAGCCCTGGCTCGATGTGGATCGCGCCCGAGAGCTCGTCGAGCAGCCTGCCGCGGACGACCTCCCAGTCGGGCGTCAGCGAGGTCGCCACGGTCATCGTGGAGGACATGCCGTCGCCGTCAGGACGCGCCTCGACGTCACGCGTGGGGACGGAGGCCTCGGCCAGGATCTCCGTGGCGCGATCCAGGGCACGCTCGCCTCGCGTCGTCACGAGCACCACGCCCTTCTGGCCCACCACACTGCGGGCATCGCGGGCGGCATCTTCTCGCACCAGCGTCTCGCGCCCCGGCTCGAACGTGGAGCGCGCATGGATCGCGATCTTGGCCTTCTTCGCGAGCTCCACGGCCGTCGCGTTCAGTACCTTGGCTCCCACGTCGGCCATCTCTTGCATGGCCTCGTACGTCAGCTCCGGCAGGTGCTTCGCCTCGGGCACCACGCGCGGATCGGCGCTGTAGACTCCGTCGACGTCGCTGTAGATCTCGGCGCGCTCGGCGTCGAGCGCGGCCGCGAGCGCGATCGCCGTCGTGTCGCTGCCGCCACGACCGAGGGTCGTGATCTCCCGCCGGTAGCTCATGCCCTGATAGCCCGCGACGATCACGATCCGGCCTCGTGCCAGCTCGTCCTCGATGCGGTGCGGGCGCACCTCGATGATGCGCGCGTCGAAGTGTCGATCGTTGGTGATGATCCCGCTCTGCGATCCGGTGAACGAGATGGCCTCGAGACCACGCTTCTGGATGGCCATCGCCAGCAGCGCCATCGAGACGCGCTCGCCGGTGGTGAGCAGCATGTCGAGCTCACGGCGTGGCGGGTTCGGGTCGACTTGCTTCGCGAGCGCGAGGAGTTGGTCGGTGGTCTTGCCCATGGCGGACACCACGACGACGACCGAGTGCCCCTCGCGACGTGCGGCGACGACCTTGTCCGCCACCCGTCCGAGCTTGTCCACGTCTGCGACCGAGCTGCCGCCGTACTTCTGAACGACCGTGGCCATCGCGTGCCTCCGAGATCGAAGCGAGACTCGCCTCGATCCGCGGATAACACGCTCCCGCGTGTCCGTCTGCTTTCCTGCCGACGGCGGGGATCTCGCCTGCGAGGCCCACGCTCGCTACGATCGACGACTCGATGGAAGGCGAGCTGCACACCACGTCCGACGTCACGGCACACGCGCTCGCGGTCGCGGCGGAGTCGTTCGCCGCCACGCTGGATCGCTTGTCGCCCTTCGCGATCGACGCCTCGCTTCGCAGCGAGATCGTGACCGAGTCGACCACCGTGCTCGACGCGTTCGCGCGGGCCGCCGATCCGGTGGGTGTGCGAGAAGCGATGGCCCTCGTGGGTCTCCTGGGCCGGCGTGCCGCAGAGCTCGGGTCCTCCGCCGTCGAGCTCGCCGCGATCTCCGAGGCGCTCCTCGATGCCGTTGGCGAGTCGTTGTCGTCGAGGGATCGGCAGAGCCTCCGCGGGCTGCTCATCGAGGGCTACACGCGGGGGCTCCTCGAGCACGACCGCGAGCAGGAGCTCGACGCGCGGATCCGCGCGACGCGCCCGTTCGTGCTGGCCCCGCGCTGCGTCGCGCTCGTTCTCCAGGGACGCGGCGATCCCGACTGGATCGCGGGCGCCACCGAGGGGCTCGGTCCCCTGCTCCTCGGCGCCGACGCGCGCGCCGTGGTCGTGGTGGTGCACCTCGATGGCGACATCGCCGATGGTGCGATCGCGGAGCTCGCGTCGATGGTCGATGTCGCGGGCGTCGTCGGTGCGCGGGTGATCTTCGTGGGCGCGAGCTCGGCGGCCGCCCCACTGCGAAGCAGGCTCGGCGAGCGCGCGAGCATCGTTACCGACGACGTGGCGGCGGCGGTGTCGGAGGCGATCAGCCTCGCGAACGCAAGCCCCGCCGAAGCCGTTCGGGCGCGGGTCGCAGGGCTCCTCAAGCGCCTGGGCGTTTGAGGAGGCAGCGTCACTGCGTCGCGGCCTCGGCCGTCGGCGTCGCTGCTTCGGCCGCACGCTCGGCGGTGTCCATCTCGAGGAGCTCGCGACGCGCTGCCGCGGCCACGGTGCCCACGGGGGAGTGTGTCGCCCGCTCGAGGCTGGAACGAGCCTCGCGTGTGCGTCCGAGCCGACGGAGACAGTCCGCCATCTCCATCGATGCGCGACCGCCCTCGGGATAGCTCGGGTAGCGCGACTGCAGCTGCTGGTACCGCGCCACCGAGTCCTGGCACCGTCCTGCAGCGGCGAGCTGTCGCGCCTGTCCGTGTAGCGCGGCGGCACCGAGATCGTCGGCCGCAGGGCCCGATGGCACGTCGAGGTCGAACGAGGGTGTCGAAGGCCGCAGCTGCGCGGACGGCTGCGTGGAGGGCGCTGGGACTCCCATTCCTGCGGTCGGCAACGGTCCTGTCTCGAGCGAGCCCGCGGCGCTGCTCAGCTCCGGGAGCGAGTCTGTCTGCACGCGTCCGGCCACCGGCCCCTCCGCGGGAACCTGCTGCTCGACGGCGAGGGCCAGCTCGGTCTCCGCCGAGTCGTCTGGAACGGGAGGCGGGGCTGCGAGCTCGTCGCGCGTCGCCTCCGTTCGCACGTCGCGCGGCTCCGTCGAGGGACGAACGCTCTCGGCGTGCGCTACCTCGCCAGGCGTTTCCGTCGACGTGCCCGGCGGCTGCGCCGACGAGCCGGCCGTCTCGACCGTCACGCGCCCGGTACGGGGATCATGCGTGAGCTGAAGAGGCTCTGCGGGCTCGAGCGCGGATGCTTCGCTCGTCTGCATCGGCTCGGGCTCGAGCAACGGCGCGGTGGAGTGCCCCCCCGCTCCCGAGAGCTGGGGCAAGTACCAGAGGCCGATGCCGACCACGAGCATGAGCACGGTCGCGACACCGAGCTGCGGTCCCATCACCACCGCGCCGAGCCACCGAAGCCAGCCCGCGAGCCCATCCTCGCGCGCTTCGGGCTCGCGCCGCGACGGCACCTCGACCGGCGCAGGCTCGGCGCTCGACTCCCGGGCGCGACGATTCGCGGCGGCCTGCTCTCGTGCGGCCTCCAGCACCTTCGCCATCGACGGTGCAGCGGCGATCTCGAGCTTACGCGCGAAGCCTCGCCCCGCCTCGAGCTTCTCGAACGCGCCCCGACACGAGGCACACCCTTCCAGGTGCGCTCGCATCTGCACCGCCACGCTCTCCTCGATCTCCCCGTAGAGGAGATCCAGAAGCCCTTTGTTGCACAGCTCGCAATCCATACCGGCCTCGCTCGCCACGCGTTCACCCTCGTGAGGGGCTCACTCGCCCCCCAGCTCCTTGACGTAGTCCTCGTACTCCGCGAGCGCACGCTGCAGGCGCTCGAGCGCGTACCTCATGCGGCTCTTGACCGTGTTCTCCGGCACGCCGAGGACCTCCGCGATGTCCTTGAAGGGCATGTTCTGCACTTCTCGCATCAGGAAGACCTCGCGCTGCTCTTCGGGCAGCGCCTCGACCGCCATCGTGATCCGGCTCGACAGATCCTGGGCGATCACGCTCCGGTCGCTCGCTGCCACCGGGCTGGCGATCCGATCGAGCAGCGCCTGCCCCTCGCCGTCTTCGCTCCCCCCGCTCGGCGCGTCGAGCGAGCGGTGCCGCCGGAAGGCCATCTTTCGGGACGTGTCGATGCAGAGGTTCCGCGCGATCGTATAGAGCCACGTGCCGACCTTGGACTGGCCCTGGAACTCGTGGGCACGCTGGACCACACGCAGAAAGACCTCCTGCAACAGCTCCGCGGCCTGCTCCGAGTCGCGGGTGGATCGCAGGATGAAGTTGTAGAGGGGCCGCTCGAAGCGGCGCACCAGGACCTCGAACGAGGTGTCGTCCCCCTGATTGAATCGGCGGAGGAGCTCCTCGTCCGACACACCGTCGCGCGGGTCCATCACCACGGGCGTGCTCCCGGCCCCCGAGCGATTCGGTTTGAGCCAAGGCGGCGCGATGTGACCCGCGGTTCATGGTGCCCCAGACGCACCACGGCGCGGTTCGATCTGGAGGGGACGCCTCGCACGGCGCGGATTCTATCCAGCCTGGCCGCCGACGCGCGCCTTATCGACCGGACGCTTCGCCTATCTGCCCCGCTTCGTTGGGTTCTCGCTGGGGGCGGTCGTTGACCCCTGGTATCTCGGTTGGTATAAGCCTCCTCGCCTCGGTGGGTGTCGTGCGTCTTCTCGTCGCTCCGAGGCGGATCGACTCGTCGCCGCCCCAGCACGCCGCGTGCTTGTCGCGGCCCCAAAGGAGTTCGCATGCGCAGGGTGATGGCCCTCTGGCTCTCGGTGGCCCTTGCAACGTTGGCTGGCGGTCTCGCCGTGGCCCAGGAAACGGCCACGGAGCCTGCCCCGACGGGGGAGGCCACGACGACCGCGACTGCCGCGCCGAGCGAAGAGGTCGTGACGAGCAGCACCTCTGCCGCCGTTCAGCAGGCGGATCAGGAGATGGACGCTGGCACGTACGCCACTCGCCTCCGGGACCTGGAGCAACGCATCGACGCGCTGAAGGAGCAGATCTTCCGCTCGAAGGCGCGCCTCTCGCTCCTCGCGGAGACCGTGCTCCAGGGCGTGGTGGCTGGCGCGCAGGCCGTGATCATCCACGAGAACCGCATGTCTTCCTCGTACCGCCTCGTGAAGGTCCAGTACGCCCTCGATGGCGCCCGGATCTTCAACAAGGCCGACGAAGAAGGCCCGCTCGGCGACCAGACCGAGTTCGAGGTCTACAACGGCTCGATCGTCCCGGGTGACCACAACATCACCGTCAACCTCGAGTACCGGGGCAACGGCTACGGCATCTTCTCGTACCTCAAGGGCTACCGCTTCCGCGTTCGCTCGAGCTACACCTTCAACGCGCCCGAGGGCAAGGCCGTCACGATCCGCGTCGTTGGTTACGAAAAGGGTGGGCCGACGGCGCCCCTCGAGGAGCGCCCGGCAGTGCGGTACATGGAGCGCACAGAGGGGCGCGCAGCGCGATCCGACTCGAGTGAGGGCGAGGCCAGCAGCGGCAGCGATAGCGGCGGCAGCGGTGGGGAGAGCGGCGAGTGACCCAGCGGCTCGCCCGTGAGGGGCAGCCCCCCTCGGCAAGGATCCCGATCGCACGACAGCCCTCCGCGTGGTGGCTGTTCGCGGCGGCGTGCTCGATGGCGTCGTTCGCGAGCGCGGCCAGTGCTCAGGACCTGGACGCGATCACGCGCGAGACCACGACGATCGAGGGGCAGGTCGATGCCCTGGTGCGCGAGCCGCTCGAGGAGCAGGGCCGTCGCAGCCCCACGCACGTCGAGGAGCGGCTGACGGACGGCGAACTGTTCTATCGCCTCCAGGACTACGTCCGCTCGTCGATCATCTTCACGGACATCGTCGACAACTACCCGCAGCACGAAGCGTACTCCGACGCCCTGTTCCTGCTGGCGGACTCGTTGTTCCGCGCAGGCGACTACCTCGGTGCGCGCACGCGCTTCCGCGAGGTGATCTCGCGGTCGAACGATCCGCGCTTCCGACCCTACGTGCAGCGCGCGCTGGGCAGGCTCATCGAGATCGCCATCCACACGCGAAACTTCGATGGCGTCGAGGAAGTCTTCCGACAGCTCTCCAGCCTGCCGCCTGCCGAGGTGGAAGCCGCCACGAGCTACTTCCGGGCCAAGTATCTGTTCAATCGCGCGGTTCCCACCGAAGACGTGCTGCGAGATCCCGCGGCGCGCGCGCGCATCGACACCGCCCAGCTCGATCAAGCGCGCGCTGCATTCGAGGCCGTGACCGCGGGAAGCCCCTACTACCCGCAGGCCCTTTACTTCATTGGCGTCATCTACACGGTACGCGAGCAGTACCCGCAAGCGATTGACGCTTTCACACGTGTGCTCCGCACCGAGGCGACCACGCCCGAGCACGAAGAGGTCGCGGAGCTCTCCCACCTCGCTCTGGGTCGCCTCTACTACGAGACCGACCAGCTCGCGCAGGCAGTGGAGGCGTACCAGGCCGTCTCGCGCACGTCGTCGCGCTTCGACGTCGCCCTCTACGAGCTCGCGTGGGTGCACATCCGTCGCGGCGATTCCGTTCGCGCCGAGCGTGCGCTCGAGGTGCTGACCCTCGCGTCGCCCGACTCCCGGTACATTCCCGACGGCAAGCTCCTCCGCGGCAATCTCCTGCTCCGCAACGGCCGCCTCGAGGAGGCCGAGCGAGTCTTCCAGGAGGTCTACCGCGAGTTCAATCCCGTGCGCCGTGATCTCGACGAGATGCTCCGTGCGCACGATACGGATCCGCTCGCCTACTTCCGAAGCCTCGTCCACGACAACCTCGAGGTCTTCGACGCGAACGCGTTCCTCCCGCCCGCCGCGCAGCGCTGGGGTCGCCTGGAGGGGGACATGGACCGCGCGCTCGACACGCTCGCCGATCTCGCGCAGGCGCGGCAGCTGGTCAACGAGACGAGCCAGCTGGTCGAGCGTCTCACGGCGGCGCTCGCTGCGCCGAACCGCGTGGCCGTGTTCGCCGATCTGCGACGACAGCTCGAGCGCTCCACGCAGCTCCACAACCGCATCACGCAGACCCGCCGCCGACTCCTCGCCACCGAGGGTGGGACAGGCGAGCTCGCCGACGTGCGTCGGCAGCGGCGGGAGCTCGAGCGCTACCTCGACGACATGCCCACGACGGACGAGGGCATCGCCGCCCAGGACGACGAGATCCTCGGTCAGGTCCGCCGGCTCGAACGCGAGCTCGCGCGGCTCGAGGTCGAGCTCCTCGGCATCGAAGCGCGCGTCACGGGCATCGAGCACTATCTCGACTCGCCCAACCGCACGCCCGTCCCCGACGCCGACGCCGCGGTGCGCGCAGAGGCCGCGAACCATCGTGCATCGGTGCGCGAGTATCGCCGGCAGATCGAGGAACTGCGCGTGGCCCTCGAGTCCGCTCGCCTCCAGGTTGGCGTAGGCGATGATCGCTACCGCCGCCAAGGTCGGATCCGTGAGGAGTACAACCGTCTCATCGCCCGCGAGCAGGCGCTCGGCGGCGGCGACTCGCGCTCGGAGGATCTGCTTCGTCGTCTGTCCGCTGCGGAGCGACGCCTCGATCAGCGGGACGGCGAGCTCGAGCGTGTCGCGAACGAGCGCTCCACCGAGATCCGTCGACAGGTCGACGAAGAGAGTCAGCGAATCGTGGGCTACCAGCAGGAGCTCGCCGCGCTCGATACGGAGGCCGAGGACGTGGTCGGCGCGGTGACCTATCACAACTTCCGGCTCGTCCAGCATCGCTTCTACGACCTCGTGCTGCGCGCGGACGTCGGCCGTATCGACGTGGCGTGGGCAGTCCGCGAGGAGCACCGCATGCGTGTCGAGCTCCTGACTCGTGAGCGGCAGCGCGAGATCCAGGCGCTCGACGACGACTTCCGCGAGATCATGGACGAGAGCGCGCCCGGCTCGTCTGGCAGCAGCGGCTCCTCCGAGGGCACCGCGAGCGGTGGCACCTCGGGCGGCGAGTCGGCTGCACCCTCTAGCGAAGGGACGACGCCATGAGCGACACGCGTTTCGCCCTCCGCGCGACCCGGTTCAGCGGCAGCCTCCTGTGCCTACTCGGTCTCGTGCTCGCTGGCCGCGCCCACGCGCAGACGACGGACGGAACCGTGACGGACGGAACGGTCAGCACCGGGACCACCGACGGGACGGTCAGCGGCGCTGACGGGACGGTCACGACAGACGCGACCGTGACCGATGGAACCGCGACCACCGATGGTACGGTCGCGACGGGGGCCACGGACGGGACCGCGGACTCGTCCACACCCTGGTCGAGCACCGTGGACGTCGCGCCTCCCGCTTTCCTCGACACCACCGATCGCCGCATTCACGACGACCGGCCGCCGCCGACGGCGGAGCAGGTGGCCGCGCTGCGCGAGATGGAAGCGGAGGTCGATCGCTTCTCGCAGGCCGGCCACTCGTATCGCAGCGCGATCGTCTCCATCCTTCGTCGCGAGTACGGGCAGCGCCGACGCGATCGCGAGCAGGGTTACTCGCGACAGATTCGCGAGGAAGAGCGGCTCCAGAACGATGCTCGTGAGGCCGCGATTCGCGCCTTCGAGCGGTTCATTCGCCGCTATCCGGCCGACCCCACCTACACGGCCGACGCGATGTTCCGCTTGGGCGAGCTCTACTACGAGCGCTCGGCGATCGCGTTCGCGGAGGCCACCGAGGTGGATCCCAGCGCCACGACGGGGCACCCCGATTTCTCGCCGACCATCAACTTGTACCGCGACCTCGTCGCTCGCTTCCCCAACTACCGCCGCATCGACGGCGTGTACTACCTCATCGGGTACTGCCTGAACGAGATGGGGAACATGGAGGAAGCGCGTCTGGCGTGGCTCAACCTCGTGTGCGCGAACCACTTCACGTACACGGGCGCCCCGCCCCCCGCGCCCACGGAAGAGGCGCCACCCGTCGAAGACCCGAACGCGGCGCACCCGGCGGCAGAGATCCTCGCCCCGACGACCCCAGAAGCCGAGGTCCCGTTCGTCGATCCGTATGCCGATTGTCGCCCCATCACCGCAGAGGCGGAGTTCGTCAGCGAGACGTGGCTCCGCATCGGCGAGTACCACTTCGACTTCGACTTCGAGCCCCACTTCCTCGAGCGAGCGATCGCCGCCTACTCGCACGTCCTCGCGAATCCCGAGGATCGCAACTACAACCTCGCGCTCTACAAGGTCGCTTGGGCGTACTACCGCGCCAGCCGCTATCCCGAGGCGATCGCGCACTTCGCACAGTTGGTGGAGTGGTCCGATCGCGAGCAGGAACGCACGGGCCGCGCTGGCTCCGAGCTGCGCGCCGAGGCCATTCAGTACCTGGGCATCACCTTCGCGTACGACGACTGGAACGAGAACCAGCGTCCCGACGTCGAGGAGGGACTGCCGTCGGCGATCCAGCGTCTGCAGGATCCGAGTCTCCTTCCGCAGGATCGACCGTGGACCGCCGAGGTCTACTTCCACACGGGTCAGGTCTTCTTCGATCAGGCCCAGTACGAGCTGGCGATCCAGGTCTGGGAGCTCGCGCTGCAGCGCTTCCCGCTCCACCACCGAAATCCCGAGATCGCGATGCAGATCGCGCGGGCCTACCGTCGCCTGAACGACCGCGAGGGCGAGCTCCGGATCAGCGAGGCCGCGGCCGACTACCTCCCCGGCGGCGAGTGGTACGACCACAACGCCGATCATCCACGGGAGCAGCGCCAGGCCGAGGAGATGGCGGAGCAGATCCTCATCCAGCAGGCCATCCAGCACCACCAGCAGGCCACGGTGCTCCGTCGTCGCGCCGTCCAGAACCGGGACGAGGCGATGCTCCAGCAGGCCATCGCCGAGTACAACGCGGCGGCCGGCATGTACCGCCGCTACATCGAGCTCTATCCCAACCGTCCTGACGCCTACGAGCTCCAGTACAACCTCGCAGAATGCTTGTTCTGGTCCGAGCAGTACGAGGAGGCCGCTCAGGCCTACGCTGCGGTTCGCGACTCGAACCTCGACGATCAGTTCCTCAGCATCTCCGCTCGACGCGTGGTCGAGTCGCTGAAACGACTCCTCGATGCCGCAGTCGAGCGTGGGGAGATCACTGTTCAGACAGATCCGCCCGAGCCGGCGGGTACCCCCCCGCGCGTCGCTCCGGTTCAGATGCCGGAGCTCGTTCAGCGCGTCGCACAGGCCCGCGAGATCTACCTGGCGCGTGTCGACGAGCGTGCGGACTCGGAGCACGTGCGCCCCGCGTACGACTTCAACAACGCCCTACTTCTCTACGCGTACGGCTACTGGCCGCAGGCACGCGAGCGCTTCACCCGCATCTACGGCGAGCGTTGCTCGGGCCCCCTCGGCGCGCCCGAAGGACGCATCGCGTACGACAATCTCCACAACATGGCCGTGGCGCTCGGCGACGCGGACGAGGTGGAGCGGCTTGCGCGTGACATTCGCGAGCGGGGCTGCTCGTTCACCCCGGACGGCACGCGCGTGGAGCGCACTCAAGAGTTCTGCCGAAGCGAAGAAGGGCGCAACGATCCGATCTGTGACGCAGAGCGCACGATCACGGATGTCGGGTTCCGTCGCGCGATGGAGCTCTACAACCAGGCGCGCTCCGCGAGCCACACCCCTGACGATCAGCTCTGCGCTGCACAGGTCTCCGAGGAGTCCGTCCGCCTGTACGAGCAGTCGGCCACGGAGATGATGAACGCAGTGAACGCGACGCCAGACCACCCCGAGGCGCCGCGTGCCCTGATCCAAGCGGCCATCGCCCTCGAGTGCACGGGGCGCAATGACTCGGCGATGCGCCTCTACAGCCGCGTCATCGACGAAGTCGGTGCCCGCCACGCGGCAGACGACGCGGAGCAGACACGCCTCACGGGCATTCTGGCCACAGCGTACTTCCGGCTCGCGTACAGCGCGAACCGGAACTTCGACTACGACAGCGCCATCCAGAACTACCGCATCCTGGCCGACGATCGCCGCTTCTCGGGCACCGACTACGTGACCCAGCGTACGGACGCGCTCATCAACGCGGCACGCATCTTCGAGTACCAGCAGAACTACCCGCAGGCGGCCGAGTACTACCGACGCGCGGCCGAGGCGGTGCCGGACATCGAGACTCGTCGCGTCGCGCACTTCCGCGTCGCGGAGATGTCCTATCGGCGGCACGACTGGGCGGGCACCGTGCGTGAGATGCAGGCATTCATGGATCGCTATCGCAGCGACGCAGGGGCTGGTGAGCTCCTCGTGACCGCTGCGTGGCGCATCTCGGAGGCGCGACAGGCGCTTCGTCAGGAGCGGGACTACCGCACGGCCTTGCAGACCGTGGTCTCTACCTACGAGCGCTCTGGACAGCAGCCTGGCTCCCTCGCGGCGGAGTATGCGGCGCAGGCACGGTTCACCATCGCGAACGAGGCGCTGCCCCCGCTGCGGGAGACCATCCGAGTGGCACCGGGGCGGCAGGCCACCGTTCAGTCCTTCGTCCAGGCCATTCGCACGCAGATCGACGAGGACGCTCGCCAGGTGCGAGGAGTGGTCGACGGCTACGCGCCCGTCCTTGGCTATCGCCGCCCCACGTGGACGATCGCCGCGTTCGTGCAGCAGGGCCAGGCCTACGAGATCCTGGCGAGCGCCATCATCAACGCCACCCTCACGCCGCTGCCCGACGAGGTCCAGCGTCGTATGCGGGGCGCGTCTGCGGACGTGCGTTCCGAGGTCGAGCTGCAGTTCCAGGATCAGGTTCGTCAGGTCCTCGAATCGCAGATCCGGCCGGTCGAGTGCTTCGCAGTCGCACGCTACGCGCTCGCCGCCCGTGCGGCCCGCGCGGGCGCGATCGACAACGAATACACGCGCACGGCGATCGCACGGCTCCAGAGCTACGGTGACGAGCGCATCGCCGAGTGCATCGCGCAGGCGCAGGCGCAGGACGCCACGTTCGGCGCCTACACGACTGGCGAATTCCAGCGCGCGCGTCCTGGCCAGACGCTCCCGATGGACGCGGGCTTGGCGGCGCCGGAGCTCGCCGGAGCGGACGAGTGATCCGATGGGCCCGTCGAACGTCGGAGTGTTCATGACCAGCACACGGCTCGTGGTCTTGTCGATTGTCGTGGCACTGACCGCATGCGGCTCTTCTGGAAGCAGCAGCGGCAGCGGCTCGTCCGGCACGGTTCGTCGAGGAGGTTCCAGCTCGGGGCCGTCGAGCTCAGGGTCGTCGAGCGCAGGCTCGCGAAGCGGGGACCTCGTGAGCCCGCCCGGATCCGTTCAGCCCGACGACGATGGGTCGGCCGGGTCGGGCGGGTCGAGCGGGTCCAGCGGTTCGGGCACATCGGGCTCCACGGGGTCCGGCGGTTCCTCCAGCGGCTCCACCGGTTCGAGCGGATCCAGCGGGGCGGCGACGGCCAGCTCGGGCAGCTCGGGGGCTCCGTTCGGGAGCGAGACGGGGTCGGGCTCCACATCGTCCACCGGAAGCGGTTCAGGCAGTGCGGCAGCGCAGACGCCTCAAGAGAGCCCCTGGGGCCGTCCGGAGTCCGACACGGGTGAAGCGCTTCCCCAGCGCCGACCGATGACCGGCTCCGCCCGCGAGGCCTACGACCGAGCCATTGCAGCCGCGGGTCGGGGCGACACGGAGACTGCTCAGCGTGAGTTCCAGTCCGCCCTGAGCTCCGACTCCAACGCGTTCCGGGCGGCCTTCAACCTGGGCGTACTCGCCGACCGCATGGGGCAGACCGACGAGGCGCTCAGCTACTACCGCCAGGCCCTTCGAATCCAGCCCGACTATGAGCGTGCGCTCGAAGGGATCGTTCGCATCTACATCCGACAAGGCAGGGCAGGGGACGCCGTCTCGTTTGCACAGCCCATCGCTCAGCGCTGGGTCCGCAACCTGTCGGTGCAGGCCGTCTACGCGGATTCTCTCGTGGCAGCGAATCGCGCGCAGGACGCCGTGAACACGGCTCGCGCGGCGCTCCGACGCGACGAGCGTTTCGTTCCCGCGATGATCGTGCTCGCGAAGGCGAACCTGAGGCTCGGTCGCACGGAGCTCGCTCAGTCGATCCTCGAACAGGCGCTCGGCATCGACGGCAACAACGCGGAGGGGCACTTCCTCCGGGGCCAGATGTACGAGGGCGAGCAGCGGCTTGCGAATGCGATCACCGAGTACCGCCGCGCCATCGAGATCGATCGTGACTACGCCGATGCGCGCATGCGGCTGGGTATCCTCATGCTCGGTGGTGCCAACTACGATGAGGCGGTCACGCAGTTCGAGGCAGTGTCGCGGCTCGTCCCCGATCTCGTGGCGGTTCACCTGAACCTCGGCGATGCCTATCGCTCGACCAAGCAGTGGACCAAGGCCAAGGCCGAGTTCGATCGCGTCATCTCTCGCAGCCCGAGCACCGTCGAGGTCCACTACAACATTGGCTTGATGTATTGGGCCCAATCCACCGATCTGACGGGGCAGGAGCAGCTCGACATGCTCCAGCGCGCCCAACAGGAGCTCACGCAGTACCGCACGGGCATGGGGGCGCGGCTGCCGCGCGATGACCAGTCGAGCACCTTCATCGACGATCTGAATCGCCAGATCGACCGCACACGCCGCGCGATCGAGCGTGACCGTGCTCGCGCCGAGCGTGAAGCGGCTCGCGCTGCTCGACAGCAGGCCGAGGGCACCACAGACTCTGCCAGCGGAGATTCTGGGAGCGGAGGAGCACAATGACGAAGCTCGAGACCCTCGGCTGGTTGGCGGCCGTGTGTGGCACCCTGCTTCTCGGGAGCGCGGGATCGGCAGAGGCGCAGGCCCGCCCGCGCGGTGCGCCCCGCGTGATCCAGCTCGACGAGATTCGCATCGAGGGACGGGTGCAGAAGCCCAACGCCTTCTACATCCTCAACCGCTCGAGCATCGGCTACGAAGTGCTCGACCTCCGGACCAGCTTCACACGAGAGATCCTCCGCACTGTTCAGGACGAGCCGTTCTGAACGATGGCGGACGCGCTCCTCGTCGCACAAGTGTCCATCTGGCTGGTCGGAGCCGCTTGGGGCGCGTCGCTCTTGCGCCGGCAGCTCGCCGGCGTGGACGGCTCGAAGCTGGCTCGAGTGCTTCGGGGCCTGCCGCGACGTGAGCAGGGGGACATCTTGGCCCGATGCCGCGGTGCCGTGGCTCTGCTCGGTCCCGTGCTCGTCGCCGACGACCCCGACGAGGCCAGCCTGAGGCTCGCCGAGCAGTGGGCTCGCGCGGAGCGGCTCTGCACGGGAGGGCTCCCGTGGCTGCGGATCTTGGGGCTGACAGCGTCTGCGCTCGGCTTCGTCGCGGTGGCCTACCAGATCAGCTGGCTCCACGCCGACCACGGTCTGCTGGACCTGGACCCGGTGGCTGTCGGCCGGATGGCCTCCCAGCGGGCCGCGATCTCGCTCGCCCTCGCTGTCGCCGCCTCGGGAACCACGGTGGCGCTCGGCAGCGCCGTACGAACCGGCGGAAGACGAACACTGGCGGGGGTGGGTGCCATTCGGGATCTCATCGATCGCCAGCTTCCTCGCTGGACCCCCGTCGAAAGAAAATGTTAGCTTCCGCCGGAACTTTCTCTCTCCGCCAAGGTCTGTGTGAGCGCGAGGCTCCGTCTCCTCGAGCCCCGCACCCCCGAGCTCCGCAGCTTCGAGCTCCGCGCAGGACCAGCCCAGGAACGACATGAGCACACCGACACAGCAGGGACCGCAGGGACCTCAGCAGCGCGCTGGAGGCGGTCGTCCCGGTGCGATGACGATGGCGATGCAGGCCGTGTCGACACGGCCTGCGGGCCCGAAGGTCCTCCGGATCGGAGTGATTCAGGGCGACAAGATGGTGGAGGAGCGGATCATTCGACGGCGCGAGACGGTGACCGTCGGCGCGTCCGAGAAGAACCACTTCATCGTCGCGGGGCTGGCGGGCTCGTTCGAGCTTTTTCAGCTCGTGGGCGCGGACTACATCCTGAATTTCACCGACGCGATGCGCGGGCGTGTGGGCCTCGCGGGCGGCGTGGAGAAGCTCGAGAATCTCCGTGCCAGCGGTGCGGCGCGCAATGCCGGGCCGTACTGGCAAGTGAAGCTGTCGGACACGTCGCGGGGACGCGTGACGATCGGCGACACGACGCTCCTGTTCCAGTTCATCGACGCGCCTCCGGTTCAGCCCCGACCTCAGCTCCCGGCCGCGGTCGTCGGTGGCTTCGCCGCCGGCATCGACTGGTTGTTCACGGCCTTCGTCATGTTCTCGTTCATGACCCACTTCGGGTTCGTGATTTTCCTCGAGAACGCAGACTGGCCCATGCAGCCCACGCTCGCCACGATCCCCGATCAGGTCGCGGACCTCATCTTCCAGGAGCCGCCGGCCCCGGAGCCCGAGCCCGAGCCCACGGACACCGCGGACACGACCGAGACCGAGACCGAGACCGAGACGGCTGAGGCCGAAGCGACCCCGCGGCACGAGGAGTCGACCGCGTCGTCGAGCGATGGGACTCCGTCGGAGCGTCAGGCGGCTGCGGACTCGGACGCGCGCATGGCGGCGAGCGATGCTGCGCAGCAGGTCGAGACCCTTCTTCTCGGCGCGATGGGGAGCGGGGAGGGCGCATTTGCAGACGTCCTGCGCGGTGGCGCCGTGACGGGCAGCGCTGAGGAGGTCATGGCTCAGGCTGAAGGCGTCAACGTCGCCCAGGGCAGCGCGGGTGGCGTGTTGCGTGAGCGCGGCGGCGGTGGTCAGGTCGGTGGCTCGGGCGCGGAGCTCGGCGGCCTTCGCCGCGCTGGCGATGGCACCGCCACGCAGGCGCGCCAAGAAGGCGGGCAACTCGAGGAGCGCGCGCCACGCGCCCGCATGCGCTTCAGCGGTGGAGACGTGGAGGACGAGGGCGGCTCCGGCGACTTCGATCAATCGGTGGTCGTCCGGATGATCACGACCCGCCGTTCGGCCATCCAGGCGTGCTACGAGCGTGAGCTTCGCCAGAACCCAACGCTCCAGGGGCGCGTGGCCATCTCGATGACGATTCAGGAGTCGGGATCGGTCTCGAACGTGCGGGCGGCCGAAAACAGCACCGGGAGCGACGCCGTGGCGTCGTGCGTGGTGCGCGTGGTCCAGGGCTTCCGTTTCAACCCTGGCCCGGAGGGTGGCAGCGTTAGCTACACCTTCCCATTCGTCTTCGAGCCGCAGAACTGACCTCCGCGGGGGAGACCACGCTCCATTCACGCCCCGACGCGGGCGGCTTGGGATTGCGCCGTGTTGGCGATCGATCCGTTGGGGCCTGTGGTGGCGTTCCAGCTCGGGATCCCGACTCCTCCCGGTCGGCGATCGCTCGGCGTCGCCTGGGGGCGGGTGGTAGGCCTGTCGGGTGGGAACCGTATGCTCGTGGCGTGAACGCTTGGCGAGTGGCGCGCCACCAAACCAAGCGCTGGTGTTTCGGCGGCCGTTCTCTGCGTTGACACCCCTGACCCCCTCGATATACTCGCCCCGCCATCGGCCTCTGTGCGCGGTAGCGGGCGTGGCCGCTCAACACAACCGATTGTTCGAATCCCCTTCCGGCGCGGTGCGCCGCTGAGGACAAGCTTGCTCATGCGAAGACTGCTCGGGCTCTTGGTCGCGCTGGCGACCGTCATGCCAGCGTCGGCACTCGCGCAGAACGCGTGGCTGGCCGATCGCGCGCGGACGGAGGGGCCGGGGTTCCGCGTCGGTGACTTCGAGCTTCACCCTGGCATCGGCGCCGAAGTCGGTTGGGACTCGAACCTCTACTTCACCGAGGACAACCCCACGGCCGGTCGTCACCGCGTGGACACCGGCATTCTTCGAATCACGCCGCACTTCTTGTTTTCGACGATCGGTCCCGCGCGTCGCCAGGAGGGCTCTGGTCGCGATGACACCGCCTCCGCGTCGCCGCCCACTGTTGCGTTCCGTGGTGGCATCTCCGCGGCCTACTACGAGTTCTTCGCCGCGCCGGAGCGCCGGAACCTCGACATCAACGGCTCGCTGCGCCTCCAGGTGCTTCCCGAGCGCCCGTTCTCCTTCTCGATCTGGGACAACTTCACGCGCGGCATCCGTCCCTTCACCGAGAACTTCAACATGATCGGGGCCTCCCAGGCCCGCATCAGCAACCAGGCGGGGCTCGACCTCCAGTTCCAGACCGATGGCGGCATGGTCCAGGTCCGGGCGGGGTACACGTTCGGCCTCGACTTCTTCGAGGACAGCCGCTTTCAGTACGGCAACTCCTTCACGCACACCGTCACGCTGCAGGAGAGCTTCCGCTTCCTCCCCCAGACGGCCCTGATTCACGACACGGTCGTGGCAGTGCAGGACTACTTCTCGACGAGCGCTGCGGATCCCACGCTCGTGCTCGACAACGTCCGCCTGCGCTCCCGCCTGGGACTCAACGGCGCGATCACGGAGAGCATCACCGCCCAGGCCATGGTCGGGTATGCGGCGGGCTTCTACCCGCAGCTCACCGTCGGTGGGACGCCCTACCGACAGGACTACGACTCCATCGTCGCCCAGGTCGAGCTCGGGTGGACGATCATGGAAGGGATGCGTCTCGGTATCGGCTACGACCGCGACTTCTTCCCTTCCTATGTCGGCAACTACTACTCGCGCGACCGCGGTTACTTGAACTTCCAGATGTTGCTCGGTGGTGCGTTCCTGCTCGCCCTCGACTTCGATGTTGGCTACATGGACTTCGGCCTCATCCGTGGTGGCACGGCGGCGATGCCGATCATCGACACGACCGCGGGCCTGCGAAACGACATTCGCGTCGGCGGTGGTCTCTTCGCGGAATATCGCTTCACGGAGTGGCTCGGCGTGAACGCGACGTTCCGCTACCAGGGCCAGTTCACTTCCTATCAGTTCACGAACGTGTCGTTCGTGGACCCGGCGCAGTACAACAAGTTCGAGGTGTTCGGCGGCGTCCGCGTTTTCTACTGACGCACCGCTCCCACACGAATCAAACGAAGCGAGGCACGCAAGTGCCTCGCTTCGTTTTTTCGGCGGCGCGTGTCGCTCGGTGGGTCACCGTAGACGAATGGACTGCTCGCGCTCAGGGCCCACGCTGAGCCACGTGATCGGCACGCCGGTCGCGGCCTCCGTCAGGGCGACGAGGCGGCGCAGACCCTCTGGCAGATCCGCCAACCCGCGACACCCGCTGAGGTTGCCGCTGAAGCCGGGAAGGTCCTCGTACACCGCGCTGAGCCCATCCAGGGCCGCTGGGAGGCGCTGCACGCGCTGACCGCCGGCCTCGTACGCCACACACACGCGGATCGTCTCGAGCCCCTCCAGCACGTCGGCCTTGGTCATGACCAACTCGGTCATGCCATTGAGGCGTGTGGCGTGCCTCAGCGCGACCAGATCGATCCACCCGCACCGACGCGGCCGTCCGGTCACGGAGCCGAACTCACCGCCGCGCTGGCGGATGCGCTCTCCGAGCGCGTCGTGGAGCTCGGTGGGGAAAGGGCCCGAGCCCACGCGTGTGGCGTACGCCTTGGTGATTCCGATGACCTTGGAGATTGCGGTAGGGCCGATGCCCAATCCGGACGCGGCACCGCTGGCGAGCACGGTCGAGCTCGTCACGTACGGGTACGTCCCGTGATCGATGTCGAGGAGCGAGCCTTGCGCGCCCTCTGCGACAACGCTCTCTCCGCGCTCCACGGCTTGATGGAGTCGCTCGGTGGCATCGCCGATCAATGGCCGGAGCGCCTGCCCATGCGCCGAGTACGCCTCGAGGATCGGCTCGATCGCGGGGACTTCGCCTCCTAGATTCAGGATGGTGGGCGCCCAGGCCTCGACGGCGTGCTGCACACGGGCCCGGAGCCGCGCGCCGTCGAGCAGATCGATCATGCGCACCCCGCGCCGCCCGACCTTGTCCTCGTAGGCCGGGCCGATGCCGCGCTTGGTCGTACCGATGGCGTTCGCGCCGGCCTCGCGGAGTTGGTCGATCAAGACGTGGTACGGGAGCACGACGTGCGCGTGCTCGGAGACCAGCACTCGCTTGGCGCTCGTGTCCACCCCGTAGCTCGCCAAGGTCTCGAGCTCGGTGCGCAGCACAGCAGGATCGATCACCATGCCGCTTCCGAGCACGCAGAGCGGCTTGTCCTGGAGGATGCCGGACGGGACGAGACGAATCACCGTCTTGCGTCCATTCACGACGAGGGTGTGGCCTGCGTTGGCGCCACCTCCGTAGCGCGCGACGACATCGGCGTGCTCCGTGAGCATGTCGACGACCTTGCCCTTGCCTTCGTCGCCCCATTGGGCGCCCACGACCACGTTCACAGTCATCGTCCGTCCTCCGCATGCGGGGCGGCCTTGCGCGCACGCACTCGCTCTGGGATCTCACCGACCGAGCAGGCCTCGGCGCGTTCCTGCCACAGGATCGTGGCGCGGTCGCCGACACGCTCGATGACCGCATCGAGCCCCCACTCCCGCGCGTACGCGATCGCCTCGTCGCGAGTGCCTGGAAACCACGCCGCAGGCACGCTGTGGGCGCGCAGTGCATCGAGGATCGAGGCCGCATTTTCGCCGCGCACACACACGCGCGGACGTTCGGCGAACGACGCCTCCGGGTGCTGTCGCTCATGGGCGCGCGCGAGATGATCGAGGTCGATCGCGAACCCACTGGCGGGCATGGGCGCCCCGAAGCGCTCGAGGAGGTCGTCGTAGCGACCACCACCGCCGAGCGGCTCGCCCGGCCCCTCCGCGAGGAGCGAGAAGCTCGGACCGGTGTAGTACTCGAACCCGCGCACCTCTCCGAGATCGATCTGGATGCGCTGCGAGAGGCCGCGCGCGGAGAGCGCGTCGAGGAGTGCTTCGAGATCGTCCAGATGGCGGGCAGCGAGCGGACCGAGGACCGCGCGCGCGCGTGCGATCACCTCGGCGCCCCCGGTGAGGCCTTCGAGGTCGGCCAGCCCGCGCGCGATCGGGCGAGGGGCATGGGCGTCCGCGAGAGCCGTCTCCACCGCCTTCCGATCCTTGCGACCGAGCGCCTCCGTGACCCGGGCCCGCACGTCGGGGGCGAGTTCGCTGGACAGCGCGCGCACCAGCGGCACTACCGCGAGCTCGACGCGATGATCCAAGCCCACCTCCTCGAGGGCGCGCGACGCGGTCTCGATGATCTCGGCGTCGCCGACCGCGCCGCCGATGCCGATGCACTCGGCGCCGATCTGAGCGATCTGGCGCTGTCGCCGCGCGCGGCCGCGGCGGGCGCGAAGCACGTGACCTTCGTAGTAGAGACGATGGGGCGGGGGGCGATCGCGCAAGCTCGTCGCGACGAGGCGCGCGACCTGCACGGTGAGATCCGGGCGGAACACCGAGACCTCGCCTGTTTCGGGATCCACGAACCGCAGCGTCTCTCGTGGATCACCACCGAGGCCGCGCTCGACGGTCTCCACCAGCTCGAAGGGCGGCGTGATGACGAGCGAATACCCTCGCAGCTCGAGCACCTCGGCGACCTGGCGCACCAGGCGGCGCCGGGCGGCGGCTTCGGGCGGCAGAAGATCGCGAGTGCCGACGGGCGGTGCGAGGACTCGGCCCAAGCTTGATCCGAGCGTGCTCGACGTCCGCACGCGGGCTGCCTACCAGCGGCCCATGGGCTGGTCAAGAACCGCGAGGCGCGCTGCCCGTCACGCGGATCGCGTCGAGCGCGAGCAGGAGCGAGATCTCGCGGTGTGCGCGCCGAGGATCGCGACGTGACGGATCGAGCAAGCCCACCAGCGATGCGTAGGCGGCAGGGCGGGTCGAGCGGTCGAGCACCTGCCGCGCGAACGCGCTCAGTGGCGCCGCGACGAGCCCTCGTGGTGCCGGACGGGTTGCTTGGAGCGTTGCGAGACTGAGGTCGGGCTCGAGCCCAGCAGCGATCCGGCGTTCCAGCCCCTCTTCGAGCACACGCCACGGATCGAGGCCGAGTGGGAAGCCGCTCGGTGGCCGTGCAACCCCACGGAAGAACGATGCGCGACCGTGGCTCCACGAGAAGAGCTCGAGCAGCTTCTCCTGGACCTGGTTCGCGATCTGCTGGAACAGGTGGACCGGCTCTACGAGGCCGAGCGCCGTCAGCGTGTCGCCGAGTCTCCCGTCGAAGCGCGGCATCACCGCGAGCGCCATGTCGAGCTCTCCGCGAGAGATCACGCCGCGCGCGACCAAGAACTCGCCGAGGAGCTCGCTCGCGAGATTCGACGAGACGAACTCGGGCGTGCCTTCGACGACGTAGACCTCTTTGCGCACCGAGCCCTGTGCGAACAGCAGCAAGCCCGTCTCGCGTTCGAGGAGCGCTTGCGCGAGCGCGCGACCCACGCCGCCGGTGGCCACGTCGTAGTCGTGGTCGGGTGCCGCGGGCGTCGCGTAGCGCTGGGTTCGCTCGTCGAGGCCGGATGCCGGCACATGACGGAACAGATCCGGGAGATCACGCAGCGCGCGGAAGGGCTCTCCGCCCAACGCGACTTGGTCGGCTGGGCTCAAGTCGCCGGTGGCGACTGCCTCGACCAGGCGCGCGTAGGTCCACGGCCCGAGCACGCGACCATCGGCCGTGCGTGCTTGGTAGAAGACCTCCGGATGGTCCGTCGTTCGCGCCTCGGCCTCCGCGGTCTGCGCGGGCACGAGGCCCGAAGCGCTGCGCGTCCGCATGGCCTCCGAGACGATGCCCGCGAGCGCGGCGCGACGTGCCGCTTCTTCGCCTGCGCTCAATCCACTCTCGCGCTCCGCGTTGCGAAGTAGTGTCGCCAGATCCTGTGCCGTGGGGGTGCGCGCGGAGGGCTCGCGCGCGAGGCCCTCACGGATCGCATCGACCAAGGGGCGGGGCAGGGTCGGCGCCGCGGCCTCGAGAGCCGCGAGATCGCCGTCGCGAATCGCGAGCAGGACGGCGAGCTCCGAGGCCCCGGAAAAGAGAGGCCTCCCGGTGAGCAACTCTGCTGCGATGACCGCGGCGGCGAACACGTCGGAGCGCGGGTCCGTGGGCTGACCCGCCACCTGCTCGGGGCTCAGGTAGCCGAGCTTGCCCTTGCCTCGCGCTCCTGCGGCCGCCTGCGGGTACGACTCGCTCAAGAGGGCGCGAGCGATACCGAAGTCGCTGAGCTTCACATGCCCGTGCATCGACAAGAGGACGTTGCTGGGGCTCACGTCGCGATGCACGAGGCCGAGCGCCCGGCCGCTCTCGTCGGCCGCCGTATGGACGGCGTGCAGGGCGGCCAGCAGCTCTCGCACGACGAAGATCGCGAGCTCGGGGCCGAGCACGCGCCGCTCCCGGCTCAGCCACCGCGTGAGTCGCCAGAGGTCCATGCCAGGGACGTGCTCGAGCACCAGATACGGCAGGCCATCCTGCTCGCCGCGCCCGAGGACGCGCACGACGTTCGCGTGGTCGACGAGCCCGCCAAGCCTGGCCTCGGCGTCGAACATCGCACGCGCCGGCGCCTCGCTGGCGAGGGCTGGCAGCATGCGCTTGATCACCACGGTGCGAGGCTCGCCCGCCGTCCTTGGCTCGGCGGCGCGAAACACCTCTGCCATGCCGCCGACGGCGATCCGCTCGATGATCAGATAGGGCCCGAAGTGCGCGTTGGGACCCGGCGGAGGGGGAGGGCTTGGAGGGCTCGTGACCCGCACCCGTCGCAGGGTAGCGCCTTCCCACGCCGACCGGGTGTCCTATTCTCGGACAATGTCCGATCACGTCTCTCGAACCGGCTCGAGCTACGCGACACCTGCGATCCTCGAGCACCTCGCCAGCCTGCATGCGGTCCACGACCCTGCGCTCGACGCCGCCTTCCGCGCCGCCGATACCCACACGATACCCGCGATTCAGCTCGGCGTTCACGAGGGCGCGCTGCTCGGATGGCTGCTCCGTGGGATCCGCCCGGCGAAGGTCGTCGAGATCGGGACGCTGGCCGGATTCTCAGGCATCCATATCGCTCGCGCCCTACGCGCCGGCGGCACGCTCTTCACGCTCGAGATCGATCCCGTCCACGCGAAGATTGCGCGTGAGAGCTTCCGGGCTGCCGAGGTGGCGGATCGAACGGAGGTGATGCTCGGCGATGCCTCGGCGTCGCTGGCGATCCTGAGGTCCCGCGGGCCCTTCGACGCGGTCTTCGTGGATGCCGACAAGGCGGGCTACGACCAGTACCTCCGCTGGGCACTCGCCAACCTCGCCCCTGGAGGCATGTTCATCGCCGACAACGTGTTCCTCTTCGGCCGCTTGCTCGACGACACGCCCGAGGCGGCGGCGATGCGCCGCTTCCACAGCAGAGCCGCGGCGAGCCTCGACACAGCCCTGATTCCCACGCCCGATGGCCTGCTCGTCGGGCGGATGCCTGCATGAGGGACACCCGGTCGAAGATCTGGGCGGTCCGCGCGGCGATTCTCGTGTCGATCGCGCTTTCTGGCGCCGCGGCGGTGGCGGTGGTGCTCCATCGGCTCGAGGCGCTGAGCGCGCCCGTTCCGACCGCGCTCGGGCTGCGCTTGGGCTCGACGGTGGACGAGGTGCGCGCGGTGCGCGGCGCGGGCGAGTGGACCACCCGGGTCGACGCCACGGGCGATCTGGAGATCGCGCGCGGTGAGGAGCGCTACTCTTTCCACGAGGGACTGCTGGTCGCGGTCGACGCCCTCGTGCTGCCGGCCGACGGCGAGGGCCCTCCGTTCGAGCTCAGCGACGCCAGTGTGCTCGTGCGTGAGCCCGTGGGTGGACGGATCCGGGTACGCCTCGTCTCGCGCACCTGCCCCACCCACGCGGAGGCCGCCAACGCCCTCGTCGATCGCGTCGATCGATGAGGAAGATCCGGTCCGGAGGCCCTTCCGCAGGCTTGGAGGTTGAATCGCGGAGTTCGGGGTTGATCATCCCCGGCGCCCCGCGTATACACGCGCCCGCTTCGTAACCGCGTTACGAACGAGCGCGACATGCAGATATTCCCCAGGACCCTGAATTTGCTGCCGCTCGTCGCGGCACTGGCGTTGGCGGTGGGGGGTGGCGTCGTGACCTTCGTGGTCGCCTACTACTTCTCGCCCTGGAACACGCAGGTCGGCTACGCGCCCACGCAGCCCGTCCCGTTCAGCCATCGGCTGCACGCGGGCCAGCTGGGCATGGATTGCCGATATTGCCATGCCAACGTGGAGCGGTCGTTTGAGGCCATGGTGCCGCCGACGCAGACCTGCATGGGCTGCCACTCGGCGCTGCACACGGACCCGAGCGATCCGAACCTCGCGACGCGCCGGTCCCTCCAGCCTCTCTTCGACTCGTGGGCGAACAACGAGCCGATGGAGTGGGTGCGCGTGCACAACCTGCCGGACCACGCCTACTTCGACCACAGCGTGCACCTCAGCGCTGGCGTCGGTTGTGTGTCCTGCCACGGGCGCATCGACCAGATGGAGGTCGTGCGACAGGACCAGCCTCTGTCGATGGCGTGGTGCCTGGACTGCCATCGCAACCCCGAGCCGAACCTCCGGCCCACGTCGGAGATCACGAACATGGCCTGGGAGCGCCCCGAAGATAGCGACCCTGCGGAGTACGCTGCGACGCTCGTCGAGAATGGCCAGCGCTACGTGGTTCCGCCCGAGAACTGTGGTGGGTGTCACCGATGACCAAGCGACAGTCCCTCGCGTACCGCCCGTCCGGTACGCCAAGCACGCCGCGTGTCTGGCGCAGCATCGACGAGAAGAACGATCCAGAGCGCTATCGCGACCTCGCGAAGGAAGAGACCGGCGTCCAGGTCGACCTGGTCGCGCCGTCCGCTCTGGTCAAGAAGCCTGACGCCTCCGTCGGCCGCCGCGGGTTCCTGGTGGCCGCCTCCGCCACGGCTGCCGTCACCGCGTCGGGGTGCATCCGCCGCCCGGCCGAGCAGATCCTCCCCCACACGCGGGCGCCCGAGTACGCACTGCCGGGCATCGCGCTTCACTTCGCGTCGACGATCGCGCACAACGGCGAGGCCCTCGGTGTGCTCGTGGAGCAGCACGAGGGGCGGCCAACCAAGATCGAAGGCAACAGCGAGCACTCTGCGAGCAACCCCGGACGCCTGGGCGCCGAGGGCGGCTCGGACATCGCGACGCAGGCCGCCATCTTGGGGCTCTACGACCAGGACCGCTCGGCGCACGTCGTGCGTCGTGAGGGCGAGGCTCGCACCGAGTCCAGTTGGGCCGAGTTCGACGAGGCGATCACGGCGCATGTCGCGACGCTGGGCGATGGCGCCTCGCTCGCGGTGCTCCACGAGCCGATCACGTCGCCCACGCTGCTCCGCGTGAAGCGCGACCTCCAGCGCCGTTTCCCGCAGGCCCGCTTCTACAGCTGGGCCTCGGTGAGCGACGCCAACGTCCGGGCGGGCATTCGTGCGGCGACTGGGCGCCGTGCGCGCCCCCTGATCGACTATTCGGTGGCGCAGGTCATCGTCTCTCTCGACGCGGACTTCCTCCAGACCGAGCCCGGATCCGTTCGGGCAGCGCGCCTCTTCGCCGCAGGGCGTCGGCTCGAGAGCTCGACGTCCGAGATGAATCGTCTGTACGTCGCGGAGTCGACCCTCTCGGTCACGGGGGCCAACGCCGATCATCGCCTCCGCATCGCCTCGAGCGATGTGCTCGCGTACGCGAAGGCGCTCGCCCACGAGCTCGTGAGCAAGGGGCTCCCCGAGCTGAGCGCGGTCGCGAGCGAGGCTACCGCGGTGGAAGTTCCGAGTGAGTGGCTCGAGAAGGTCGCAGAGGACCTCGCAAACCACCGCGGCCGCGCCGTCGTCGTCGCGGGCTCGCGGCAGCCGGCGGCCGTGCACGCGCTGGTGGCCGCGATGAACGCCGCGCTCGGCGCCAACGGAGCCGTCCTCCAGTACGTCGACGTCGTCGACGCGGACGAAGGGGAGCCGCTCGCCGATCTCGCCGCCTTCGTCGAGCGCGCCGAGGGCGCGACCGTGGTCCTCCTCGGCACGAACCCGGTCTACGACGCGCCTGCTGACGTGGACGTCGGCGCAGCGCTCGGCCGCGCCGCGCTGTCCGTGCACCTCGCCTCGCACGAGGACGAGACCAGCCAACACTGCACGTGGCACCTGCCGATGGCGCACGCGCTCGAGAGCTGGGGTGACCAGCGTTCGATCGACGGTACGATCGCCATCCAGCAGCCGCTGATCGCGCCGCTGCGCAACGGTCGCTCCGCGATCGAGATCGTCGGGATGCTGTCCGGGGAGCCGTCGTGGCGCGGCTACTTCGCAGTTCGACAGACGATCGCGAACCTCGTCGGTGATGTGGCTGCGTTCGAGCGCGCGTGGCGCGAAGCCCTTCATCGCGGGACCTTCGGTCGTACCGACGCGCAAGCGTTTGCGGGCGCCGTCGATGCGGCCGCCGTGACGCGGCTCGTGTCGGAGGCGACGAGCTCCGAGGGCGAGTGGGAGGTGGTGTTCGCTCCCTGCCCGAAGATGTTCGATGGCCGCTACTCGAACAACCCGTGGCTCCTCGAGCTACCCGACCCCATCACGAAGGTGGTCTGGGACAACGCCGCGATGATTTCCCCGGCGTCGGCCGAGGAGCTCGGCGTCCAGACGGGTCGCATGCTCCGCATCACGTCGGGCGAGCGCAGCGTGGAGGTGCCGGCCGTGGTGGTGCCCGGCCACGCGGATCGCTCCATCACCCTCACGTTGGGTTGGGGTCGCGTCCTGGCGGGACATTTCGCGGAGGGCTGCGGCGTGGACGTGCACCCGCTGCGCACGGCCGCGACGTTCGGCTTCGGTCGGGGATTCGAGGTGGCGGCCGGGGGTTCGTTCGACCTCGTGGTGACGCAACAGCATCACTCGATGGACACGGACCCGGTCGTGCCGGGCATCGGAAGGGTCGACATGCCCGAGCGTCCGCTCGCGATCGTCGGCACGCTCGAGCAATACCGCGCCCAGCCCGACTTCGCGCAGTGGCGCGAGCCCACGCCGAACGTCGGGCCGCTCTGGCGAGAGGTGGACTACCAGACGCCGCAGGAGCCCGCCCAGGGCGGTACGAGTTGGTCGCTCGTGCCCGATCCTCGGCCTGCCGCGGAAGACGCTCCGATCCGTCACGCGTGGGGCATGGTGATCGACCTGACCACATGCACTGGGTGCTCGGCATGCATCGTGGCGTGCACGGCGGAGAACAATGTTGCCTCGGTCGGCAAGGCTCAGGTGGCACGTGGTCGCGAGATGCACTGGCTGCGACTGGACCGGTACTTCGTCGGGGACGACGTGGACAATCCGGCCGTCGCGTTTCAGCCGGTCGGCTGCCAGCACTGCGAAGAGGCGCCCTGCGAGAACGTCTGTCCGGTCAATGCGACCGAGCACAGCCCCGAAGGCATCAACGAGATGGCCTACAACCGCTGCATCGGCACGCGGTATTGCATGAACAACTGCCCCTACAAGGTGCGTCGGTTCAACTATCTCGCGTACCAGGGGCACCCCACCGAGCTCCAGCGGATGCAGTTCAATCCCAACGTCAGCATCCGCATGCGCGGCGTCATGGAGAAGTGCAACTACTGCGTCCAGCGGATCCAGGCGGCCAAGATCGCCGCGCGAAACGACGGCAACCGCCGGCCGGCCGACGGCGCCATCGTTCCCGCGTGCGCGGAGGCTTGCCCGTCGCAGGCGCTCACCTTCGGCGACCTCAACGACGAGCAGTCGCGGGTCGCGCGTCTGGCTCGGACCGATCGGCACTACAAGTTGCTCGCACTGATTGGCACGCAGCCCCGAACCACCTACCTCGCACGCGTGCGCAATCCGAACCCTGAGATGGGCTCGAACCCGGAGGCGGTCTGATGGCGAACAAGCCCATCTCCGAGCTCGGCGAGACGTACCTCGCCAAGCCGGGCACCTCGTTCCACGACGTGACCGAGATCGTCAGTCGCGTCACCGAGAATGCCGCGCCGCGCGGCTGGTGGATCCTCCTCCTCGCCTCGGCGACGACGACTGGCATCCTCGGTCTCACGCTGGCGTGGCTTCTCTGGATGGGTATCGGCACGTGGGGCAACAACAGCCCTGTGGGCTGGGCCTGGGACATCACCAACTTCGTCTGGTGGATCGGCATCGGACACGCCGGCACGCTGATCTCGGCCGTCCTTCACCTCTTCCGCCAGTACTGGCGCACGGCCATCAACCGCTTCGCAGAAGCGATGACGATCTTCGCCGTCATCTGCGCCCTGATGTTCCCGACGATCCACACCGGTCGCCCGTGGCACATCTACTATCCGCTGCCGATCCCGAACGCGATGAACCTGTGGCCGAACTTCAAGTCCCCGCTGCTGTGGGACGTGTTCGCCGTCAGCACGTACTTCACGGTGTCGCTGCTCTTCTGGTACGTCGGCTTGATTCCCGATCTTGCGACGCTCCGCGATCGCACCACGAAGCGCCTTCGCGAGATGGGTGTGCTCTCCATGGAGGGCGGCCCGCCGAGCACGTTGCTCCAGTTGCGCGCGGCGGTCTACGGCGGGCTCGCCCTTGGTTGGCGAAGCTCCCACCGTCACTGGCAGAACTACGAGCGCGCCTACCTCATCCTCGCGGCGCTCTCTACGCCGCTCGTGCTGTCCGTTCACTCGGTGGTTTCGTTCGACTTCGCGACCTCTGTGGAGCCCGGCTGGCACACGACGATCTTCCCGCCGTACTTCGTTGCGGGCGCCGTGTTCTCCGGCTTCGCGATGGTCATGACGCTGCTCCTCATCGCGAGGACGGTCTTCAAGCTCCACGACCTCGTGCAGCTCCGTCACCTCGACCTGATGAATCAGATCATGCTCACGACGGGCTCGATCGTCGGGTACGCGTACGCGATGGAGTTCTTCATCGCGTGGTACTCGGGCAACCCCTACGAGCGCTTCTGCTTCATCAACCGCGCGTTCGGCGACTACTGGTGGGCGTACTGGTCGATGATCACGTGCAACGTGCTCGTGCCCCAGACCTTCTGGTTCAAGAGCATGCGCACCAGCCTGCCGTGGATGTTCATCGCCTCGATCCTCATCAACATCGGCATGTGGTTCGAGCGCTTCGTCATCATCGTCACGACGCTGCACCGCGACTACATGGTCTCGGCGTGGGGCAACTTCAGCCCGACGCTCGTCGACATCCTCATCTATGTCGGCTCCATTGGTCTCTTCATGACCCTCTTCCTGCTGTTCATCCGCTGGGTGCCGATGATCGCGGTGGCAGAGGTGAAGATGGTCCTTCCGGAGGCCGATCCGCACTTTGGCCACGACGAGCACCACGACCACGCGCACGACGATGACCACGGTCACGCCGAGCCCGCCGTCGCGAAGGAGGCTTGAGATGTCCGACGAAGAGCACGTCAAGCCTGCGCGCCCCAAGCAGAAGCGCCCCGTCCTCTACCTCGCGGAGTTCGAGACTCCGGGCCAGGTGTTCACCGCGGCCGAGAAGGTTCGTGACGCCGGCTACCGTCGCTGGGATGTCCACACTCCGTTTCCCGTCCACGGCATGGATGGGGCGATGGGCCTGTCGGATAGCCGCCTCGGATGGATCGTCCTTGCGTGCGGCCTGACGGGCTGCTCGTTGGCGCTCGGCCTGATCTGGTGGACCAACGGCATCGACTACCCGCTCGTGATCGGTGGCAAGCCGCCGTTCTCCTTCCCCTCGTCGGTTCCGGTCATGTTCGAGCTCACGATCCTCCTCAGCGCCTTCGGCGCCGTGCTCGGAATGCTGGGGCTCAACCAGTTGCCGAGGCATCACCACCCTGTCTTCTACTCGTCGCGCTTCGAGCGGGGCACGGACGATCGCTTCTTCATCTCGGTCGAGGCCTCGGACGACAAGTTCGATCTGGACGAGACCCGCGTCCTGCTCGAGTCGCTCTCGCCCTCGCACCTCGAGTTGATCCAGGAGGAGTCGTGAGGCTGTCTAGTTGCGTCATCCTCGCTGCGGTGGTCGCGCTCGCGGGCTGTCGAGGCCAGACCTCGTCGGAGCCGCCGATCGTGCCGTTCCGTGGCATGCACGAGATGCCCCGCTACGACGTGCAGGAGCGAGGCGGCTACTTCGAGGACGGGCGCACGATGCGTCCCGAGATCGAAGGAACCGTCGCGCGCGAGATGGAGGTCGACTCGCAGATCGACACCGGGCTCGATCCCGAAGGCAACTACGTGCTGAGCGTTCCCACGGCTGTCGTGGAGCGGGGCGGCGGGCTCGAGGCGCTGCTTCGCCGCGGCCAGCAGCGCTACGACATCTACTGTGCTCCTTGCCACAGCGAGCTCGGTGACGGCAACGGCATGGTGTCGCAGCGTGCCGCAGCGCTCGGTGTGACTTTCCAGGCGGCGAATTTGACCGACCCGGGCTTCCAGCACATGCCCGATGGACGTCTCTACCTCACGATCGCCAACGGCGTTCGCACGATGCCGGCCTACCGCGCGCAGATCCCCGTGCAGGATCGCTGGGCGATCGTCGCGTACGTCCGCGCGCTCCAGGTGGCGCGTGGCGATGCGGCGGGCGCGACGGCGGACGCGGACAACGATCAGCTTCCCGCTGGCGCCGACGGGTGCCCCGATCAGGCCGAGGACCGCGATGGGTTCGCGGATCTGGACGGCTGTCCGGACGCGGACAACGACGAGGACGGCCTCGCCGACGCGACTGACGCGTGTCCGCTCTCTGCGGGCGACGCGGCCCACGGTGGCTGTGCGGGGCGCGTGAGCCTCGACGCGACCGACCCAACGATCGTGCGCCTCGGCGCCACCATCAAGTTCGAGAACGGGCGCGATACGCTCAAGGACACGTCGATCGCGATTCTCGACGAGATCCGTGCGTTCCTCGTCGCGCACCCCGAGGTCGTCCGTGTGTCGATCGAAGGGCATACAGACGACCGCGGGGCCGCCAGCGTGAACCAGACGCTGAGCGAGCGTCGGGCTCGCGTGGTGCTGCAGTGGCTCGTCGAGCACGGCGTCGCGGGCGAGCGTCTCCAGAGCGCCGGCTTCGGCTCGACCCATCCGCGTTCCGACAACGGAACGCCGGAGGGGCGTCAGGCCAACCGACGCGTCGAGCTGCGTGTCCTGCCGCCTCCGGCGACGGAAGTTCCTGCGGCGGCCGCTGGCCCGGGAGGAGTGTGAGATGGCTTCCGAGACCAAGAGCGAGAAGAAGGCAGCGCCCGAGCGCTACCGCATTCCGCGCGAAGCCGCCTGGGCCAACGCCTGGAAGCTCGCGGCGGGGATGGGTGTGGTCGGCTTGGCGCTCGCGGGCGTGGCGTGGTCGGGCGACCCGCACCGCTTTGCGTTCTCGTGGTTGTTCGCGTTCATGACGGTGCTCGCCATCGCGCTTGGCTGCCTGTTCTTCGTGATCATCCAGCACATGGCGGGCGCGAGCTGGAGTGTCAGCTGGCGTCGCGTGCCGGAGATCTTCGCGTCAGGCCTTCCGGTGTTCGCGCTGCTGTTCCTTCCGATCGCCTTCTCGGTCGACGAGCTCTATCCGTGGATGGAGCACCAGGGCCAGCACGACGCCCACGAGCAGGCGACCGAGCAGGAGGGTGGAGAGCACGCGAGCGGGGAGAGCATTCTCGGTGCATCGACCGCCCTGGCGCAGGAGCACGGCGAGGCGGCGGAGGGCGAGGGGCACGCGGTCGGCGGCCACGAGCACACGCCGCAGCACGCCCAGCATGCCGAGACGATTGAGGCAAAGGTCGCGTTCCTCAACCCCGGCTTTTTCTATGGCCGTGCGCTCCTCTACTTCGCGGTGTGGGCGCTCCTGTCGTGGTTCTTCGTGAGCCGCTCCACGAGCCAGGACACCAAGCGTGACTTCGAGACCACGAAGTCGATGCAGAGCTGGGCTCCGCTCTCCACGTTTGCGTTCGCGTTGACGCTCACGTTCGCCGCGTTCGACTGGATGATGTCGCTCGAGCCGGCCTGGTACTCCACCATCTTCGGTGTGCAGTACTTCTCCGTCGCGGCTGTCTCCAGCCTCGCGACGATCATCGCGGTGACGTACGCCCTCAAGAACGCCGGCATCCTGGGTGAGGCCGTCCAGACCGAGCACTACCACGACCTCGGGAAGCTGATGTTCGGCTTCCTGGTCTTCTGGGCCTACATCTCGTTCTCGCAGTTCATGCTGATCTGGTACGCCTCGATTCCCGAGGAGACGACCTACTACCACATGCGCTGGAACGGTGGCTGGCAGACGTTCACGCTCGCGCTGGCGCTCGGCCACTTCATCTTCCCGTTCTTCTTCCTGATGTCGCGGAACATCAAGCGGCGCGTTTCCCTGTTGGCCTTCGGCGCAGCCTGGCTCCTCGTGATGCACGTCCTCGAGTGCTTCTGGCTCGTGATGCCGTACGCCAACGAGGGCGGTGGGCTCGAGCTCCACTGGATGGATGTGGCCTCCGTTCTCGCGGTTGGTGGCTGCTACCTGGCGGTGGTCTTCTTCCGGATGACTCAGCTCCCGCTGATCCCCGTGGGCGACCCGCGCCTTCAGCGCTCTCTGCGCCATGAGGTGGTGTGATGTCTGACGAGCACAACGAGGACGTGGAGCACGAGAGCGGTCACGGCGGTCGGCCGCTTCCGGACGCCACCCCTCCCCAGAACACGCTGATCTTCGTATACGGCGTGATCGTGGTCTGCGCCCTCATCGGGTTGAAGTTCGTGTTCGACTCGTATCTCGAGAGCACGCGGCGGGCAGTGCGTGAAGAGCGCCTCGCCCACAGCGTGACGAGCGACGCGCTCGCGGCGCATCGAGACGAGGTGCACGAGGCGCTGCACGGCGAGCGCTCCATCGACGACGCGATGAGCCAGTTGGCCGAGCGAGGTCGTGGTGCGTTCCCGCAGATCCGCCCCTATCCGTCGACGGACAACGGGGCCCGCGAGGGTTGGAACCGTCGCGCGCCCGCGCAGCCGACGGCGACGCCCGAGCCCTCCGAGGCGACGAGCCGCTGATCGATGCGCGCTGTCTCCGCCACGCTGCTTGCGGCCCTCGTGGCGCTCACCTTGTCGGTGGGCGCCACTGTCGTGCGCGCGCAGGCTGGGATCCGGCCGGTGATCACGCCGGGGACGGGTGGGGCGGAGATGATCTTGCGGGACGTCGGAGTGGCCGAGACCTACGAGACGCCGATCCCCGCCGATGCAACGTTCCGTGACCACACGGGGCAAACGGTCACCTTCGGTGAGCTGTGGCGCAGCGATCGGCCCGCGATCCTGCAGTTCGTCTACTACCAGTGCGCGACCACGTGTGACGTGGTGCTCCTCGGCACCACGTCCGTGCTCATCCAGCAGCCTCGCAGCGTCGGCATCGACGTCGACGTCTACACGATCAGCATGGATCCCCGCGACACCCCTGCGGCGGCGGCCGATGCGCGCGGCCGCGCGCTGGGTCGCTACGGACGCGCGGAGGCCGCGGACGGCTGGCACTTCCTCGTCGGCGACGAGGCCCAGATCCAGCGCGTGGCGGCGGCAGTGGGCTACCGCTATCGCTGGGACGAGGCCTCGCAGCAGTTCGCCCACCCCGCACTGATGATGATCTTGCGGGCAGGACCCCAGGCCCGCGTCGGCCGGTACCTGTACGGCATCGAGCAGTCGCCCAATGACGTTCGCATCGGCCTGGCCGAGGCCGCAGACGGCCGCACGGTGGATGCGGCCGAGGCGGCGCTCCTCTATTGCTTCCAGTATGACGCCCAGCAGGGACGTTACGTAGTCATGGCGTGGCGCATCATGCGGATCGGAGGCGGTCTCACCGCCCTGATCCTCGTGAGCGTCCTACTGATGTTCTGGCGCAACGAGCTCCGCGCTCGTCGCGGCAGCGACACGACCAGCGCGAACTCGCGCCCGGAGTCGGTCGCACGTTGAGTCGAGTCCCCCGCTGCCGGGGGTGCCTTCGCGAGTCGAGGACACATGGAGAACCAGACCGAGCCCAGCCTTCAGCTTCCGGCGCAACTTTCGACGTTCGCGCCCGACGTGGACTGGCTCTTCCAATTCATCTTCTGGGTGAGCGTCGTCTTCTTCGTGGGGATCGTCGGCTCGACGCTGTACTTCCTCGTGAAGTACCGCCGTCGCCCTGGTGTGAAGGCGGAGCCGACTGGCCACCACAACGCGCTCGAGCTCTTCTGGACGTTCTCGCCGCTGGTGATCCTCTTCCTCATGTTCTATTGGGGTTGGGCGGGATTCATGCAGATGGCTGAGGCGCCGGACGACGCGGTGATCATCCGCGTGCGCGCTCGGCAATGGGCGTGGGGCTTCGAACAGCCCAACGGCCTGACGGAGGACAATGAGGTCCACGTACCAGTGGGCGTGCCTGTTCGGCTCGTCATGTCGTCGACGGACGTGCTGCACTCGTTCTACGTGCCGGACTTCCGCGTGAAGCGAGACGTGGTGCCGGGCATGTTCACGAGCCTCTGGTTCCAGGCCGTCGAGCGCGACCCCGGCTCGGTGCCCGACGACGCGGAGACCGACCCCAACCGCATCCTCTACACGTCGCAGGTGTACTGCGCCGAGTACTGCGGCGCGGGCGGCGCGTGGGGCCCGAACAACGGCCACGCGACGATGTACGCCTTGGTGCACGTCCAGCGCGAGCAGGACTACCGTGCCTTCCTCAGCACGCCGCGGCCTATCGGCTGCCCCGATGGCGGAACGGAGTGCACGGACGAGCAGCACGGCGAGTTCCTCTTCGGTGCCAAGGGCTGTGGAGCATGCCACCAGCGTCAGGCCGGCGGTCCCCAGCTCGCTGGCCCCTCGTTCCCGGGTCTCTACGGCACGCAGCAGGCGCTCGCGGACGGGTCCTCCGTCACTGTCGACGACGACTTCATCCGCCAGTCCATCCTCGACCCGCGCTCTCAGGTCGCCCAGGGCTTCTCGCCGGTCATGCCGCAGATCCCCCTCACGCAGCCCGAGATGAATGCGCTCATCGCCTACATCCGCTCGCTGGGCAACCAGTGACCTCGTTCAGGAACTGACTCGCTGAGGTTTCAATGGCCACCGCAACGGCAACACACGCGCACGAGCCGGACTACCTGAACTCCAAGACGGGGATCGGGTCGTGGCTCTACACGGTCGATCACAAGCGCCTGGGCATCATGTACCTGGCGTCGGTGCTGTTCTTCTTCGCCGTCGGCGGCTTCTTCGCGCTCCTCGTGCGCGCGGAGTTGGCGACCCCCGGCGAGACGATCATGTCGCCGACCATGTACAACAAGGCGTTCACGCTCCACGGCGCCATCATGGTGTTCCTCTTCATCATCCCGTCCATCCCGGGAGCGCTGGGGAACTTCTTCCTGCCGATCATGCTGGGCGCGAAGGACGTCGCGTTCCCGCGGCTCAACCTCCTGAGCTTCTACATCTACGTCGTCGGCGCGACCATCGCCGTCATCTCGATCGTGGTGAACGCGGTCGACACGGGCTGGACGTTCTACACGCCGTACTCGACGCGCACCGACACCGCCGTGGTGTGGGTCACGATGGCCGCGTTCATCCTCGGCTTCTCGTCGATCCTCACGGGCGTGAACTTCATCGCCACGGTGCACAAGCTCCGGGCGCCGGGCCTGCATTGGAAGCGCATGCCGCTCTTCGTGTGGGGCATGTACGCGACGAGCGTCATCCAGATCCTCGCGACGCCGGTGCTCGCGATCACGCTCTTCCTGCTCATCATGGAGAACGTGCTCACGCTGGGCATCTTCAACCCGCAGCTCGGGGGCGATCCGGTGCTGTTCCAGCACTTCTTCTGGTTCTACTCGCACCCCGCCGTCTACATCATGATCCTCCCGGGCATGGCGGTGGTGAACGAGGTCCTGGCGACCTTCAGCCGTCGCAAGATCTTCGGATACATGTTCGTGGCCATGAGCTCGGTGGGCCTCGCGCTCGTCGGCTTCCTCGTGTGGGGCCACCACATGTTCGTGGCGGGCATGAGCGAGTACGCGACCTTGGTGTTCTCCGGCCTCACGTTCCTCGTCGCCATCCCGTCCGGCGTCAAGATCTTCAACTGGATCGCCACCCTCTACAAGGGATCGATCTCGTTCGAGTCGCCCATGCTGTACGCGCTGAGCTTCATGGTGCTCTTCTCGATCGGCGGTCTGACTGGCCTCTTCCTCGGGACGCTGGCCACCGACGTCCACCTGCACGACACGTACTTCGTTGTGGCTCACTTCCACTACACGATGGTGGGTGGCACCGTGTTCGGCTTCCTCGCGGGCCTTCACTACTGGTGGCCCAAGATGTTCGGCCGGATGTACGACGAGAACCTCGCGCGCGTCGCGTTCGCGCTCGTGTTCGTCGGCTTCAACATGACCTTCTTCACCCAGTTCGTGCTGGGCTCGCAGGGCATGCCGCGCCGCTACTACGACTACCTCCCGCACTTCCAGCCCCTGCACGGCTTCTCGTCCGCGGGCGCACTCGTGCTCGGCGTCGGGTTCGTCGTGATGGCGTTCATGTTCGTCCGCTCGCTGACGAGCGGAAAGAAGGCGCCGCCGAACCCGTGGGGCTCCGCGGGATACGAGTGGGCCACCGCGTCGCCGCCGATCGAGCACAACTTCCACGAGCAGCCCGTGATGAAGCGTGGCCCCTACGACTATCACCTCGCGACCGACGAGGAGCTCTTCGACGGCTTCCCGGAGGAGGCACCCGCGGCCTCCGCCGAGGAATGAGCTGAGCTCCGACGAGCCGATCCGCAACGACCCCGCAGGCCGGAAGGAATCGAGACATGAGCGCAGAGAACGCGCACGCATCGCATGGCCCGAAGTGGCTCCAGCACCACTTCGAGACCCCCATCCAGCAGTTCGAGTCTGCGAAGCTCGGGATGTGGGTGTTCCTGGCGCAGGAGATCCTGTTCTTCAGCGGCCTCTTCGTGGCGTACGGAGTGGTGCGCATCGAGTATCCGGAGGCGTTCGCCGCCGGCTCGATGCAGCTGAACAAAATCATGGGCGGTGCGAACACCATCGTCCTCCTCTTCTCGTCGCTCACGGCCGCCCTCGCAGTGCGCAGTGCGCAGCTCGGCAAGCGAGACGAGGTCTCGCGCTACATCGTCATCACCATCCTCTGCGCCTTCGCGTTCATGGTGATCAAGTACTTCGAGTACACGGCCAAGTTCGAGCACGGCCTCTTGCCGGGGCAGTACTGGAATCCGACCCACCTGGTTGGTATCGATGCGCCGGTCGAGCACATGCACGTGTTCTTCGGCATCTACTTCATGCTGACGGGGCTACACGGCGTGCACGTCCTCGTGGGCATCGGAATCCTCACGTGGATCCTGATCCGCAACAACAAGGGCGAGTTCTCGAAGGAGTACTGGACCCCCGTCGACCTCGCGGCGCTCTACTGGCACCTCGTCGACCTGGTCTGGATCTACCTCTTCCCGCTGCTCTACCTGGTCTGATTCCGCGTCGTCACTGATTCTCGGAGAACCACATGTCCGACCACTCCCACGATCACTCGCACTCCGACGGCGCGGTCCACGTCCACGTCCATGACGTGTCGCTGTACCTCAAGGTCTTCGGCGCCCTGATCTTCTTCACCGTCGTCACGGTCGCGACGTCATATCTCGACATCGACGGTTTCGTGCGGCCAGGGACGCCTCATGGCGCAGGCGGCATGAACTTCCTCCTCGCGATGGCGATCGCGACGGCGAAGGCCACCTTCGTCTGCGTGTGGTTCATGCACCTCAAGGAGGACGCGCGCTTCAACGCGTTGATCTTCGTGGGGGGCGTGCTCTTCGCGGCGGTCTTCCTCGCCTACACGCTGAACGACACCTACTACCGCCAGCACGAGGACCGCTTCCAGGGCGTCCTGGTTCACCCGTCGACTGGTGAGCGTGCGCCGGGGGGGCTCTCCGACATCGGGGGGTCCTGCGAGGTTCCGGCGAACTGCCTGAGCTACGCGTGTCAGGGCGGTCGCTGCGTGGAGTACGTACCGGTGCACCACGAGGGCGCAGCCGGGGGGGAGCACGGCGCTGCCGCCGAGGGCGAGCACGGCGGCGCCGCCGAGGGCGAGCCGCACGGAGCGGCCGCCGAGGGCGAGGCTCCGGCCGAGCACTGAGATGACTCGCTCGTCGGAGCAGACGCGAGGCGCGGGCTTTCGGGCACGCGCCTCGCGGCGCTTCGGCGCGCTCGCCTTCGCGCTCGCCGTCGGGGCCTGCGTGGCGCCGCCGCGCGAGCGGGTCGAGATGGGACCAGACACGCCGTACCCAACGTGCCCCGAGGAGGACGCGGCCGTCACGACCCTCGCGGAGGGAGAGCTCCGTGCGGGGCCCGTGATGCGCGAGTCGAGCGTCGTCGAGACCTTCTCGCTGATCCGGCGAGGCTGTCACATCGTCTTCACGGGGGTGCTCGACTGGGATCTCGGTGCGACCGACGTCGAGGTCGTCTATGACCAGGAGCTCCGGCCGATTCGGGCGTGGAAGCGGGGGACGAGCCCAGGCCCGCTCGAGGCGCGGCGCCGCACCGACATCCGCTCGTACGACTTCCGCGGCGAGCGCCTGATGATGCGGAGACGTGGTGGCTTGGACGAGCTCGAGCTCTGGCGCTTCCGTCAAGCGCCGCCGCCCGTCGTGATCGGTCCGGGCCGCGGGCTCATCAGCGTGTGGCTGCGGCGTGCGCACCTCGCCGTTGGCGGCCGTGTGCGCGAGGCGGCGGTCGACATCCGCGAGCCGATCGAGGTGATCCGAGACGTGACGCTGACGCGCTACGAGGACCGCGATGATCCCGAGATGGGGCACGTGCGCGTGTACACGATCTACGGGCGGGAGCCGATCTTCGCCGATGACAACGACGTCGTCGTCGGGGACATGGCGGGCATGCGCCCTGCGGCGCTGGTACACACGCCAATGCCCTCGCCCGTGCCGCGCGAGGGGCCTGCCGATCCGAGAGGAACGCCGTGAGTCGTCTGCGCATGGCCGTTGGGGTCTCGTTCCTGCTCGTGGGCTGCCCTTCCGAGCACAGCGAACGCGACGCATGGCCGTTGGCGCGCGATACAGGCGTCGATGCGATGGTGCTTTCCGACGTTTCGATCGATGTGGGTGTGATCGACGACGCTGCGGAGGACGCTTCCAGGCTCGATGCCTCGCGCGCCTCGTTCGATGAGGTGCTCGACGAGATCGCGAGCTGCGACGCCGCTCGCTTCGATGCTGCGTTGCACGCGGTTGCGTGGGACCGAGGCTGGCCGCTCGACGCAGGAGCGGGCGATGGTCGATGGCTCTTCGCCACGAGGCTCGACGAAGGCGCGAGGAGCGTCAGCGTCGTGGGCGACTTCGAGGGCTGGGATGAGAGCAGGCTCCCCGCCACGCGCTGTGACGCGACTCGGTGGTTCGTGGTGGTCGACGCCGCAGACGTCACGACCGCGACAGGATCGAAGTACAAGTGGTACGTGGCCGACGACGGAAGCTACCGCGCACCCGCGGAGGCGACGCAGTACGGTTTCGACGGGTTCGGCCGCTTCGGCTGGGTGCGCGCGCCCCTCGATCAACCGCACCTCGAGCAGTTCCCGGACTTCCGGTCCGCCCACCTCGCGGAGCCGCGAGCGTTCAGGGCCTTCGTGCCGACGGGCTTCGTCGCGGGCAGCTCAGGCGCAGCGCACGCGCGCACGCTGCTTCTCCACGACGGTCAGAACGTCTTTCATCCCGACGCGTTCTTTGGTGGTTGGCACGTGGACGACGCGCTGAGAGCGCGGGGCGACGATGTGATCGCGATCGCCGTCGACAACGCGTCGGATCGGATGGACGCGTACACGCAGGTCGTCGACGACATCGGCTCGGGGACGATCGGTGGACGCGCGGACGACTACCTCGCGCTGCTCGAGGACGAGGCGTTGCCTTTCTTCCGCGCGCGTTACGGCATCGTCGCGCGTGGAGCGTCGCTGATGGTCGCGGGGAGCTCGCTCGGAGGGTTGATCACACTCGTTGCGGCCGAGCGCGACTTCGCGGCGATGGGCTGTGGCGCGGCGCTCTCGTCGACGGTGGGGTGGGGCTCGATCGATCCCTCCGCTCGTTCTCACACGTCGCTCGTCGAGACGTGGACCGGCCTTCATGCGCCGCTCTACCTCGACACGGGGGGCGGGGTGAACGGGAGCTGTCTCGACGCTGACGCAGACGGTCTCGAGGACGACGGCGACGACGCGGACAACTACTGCGTGAACCAGCAGTTCCTGGGCGTGCTCGAGCGCGCTGGCTACGAACCTGGTAGGACGCTCGAGCGCGCGTGGGAGCCAGACGCGCCTCACAACGAAGCGGCCTGGGCGGGGCGCATCGGTGAAGCGCTCGACGCGTGCGCGGCGATGGGGTGGCGGGCGCCTTGAGACCCCGCGCGCTGTGGCCTCGCTCGACGCGCTGAACTCGACGCGCTCGGGACGGACGATCTACGCTGTCACGATGTCGAGCCGCGGGAGCGCGATGGACGAGCCGCTGCCGTACGACGAGGAGTTTCTCTACCACCTCTCGCGCGGTAGCGAATTCCTCATCGCGAATCGGGTCGGGGAGGCGAAGGAGGAGCTCGAGCGCGCGCTCGTGTTCCAGCCCCGAGACGCCAAGGGACAGGACCTCTTGGCGGGCGTGTACTTCCGGCTCGGCGTGTACCCACGCGCGATCGAGCTTTGGAGCGCGCTGGTGGAGCAGCATCCTGACGACGTGCCGCTGCGTGTGAACCTCGGGCTCGCGTTGCTGAAGACAGCGCAGCTCGAGGACGCGGTCATGCACCTCACGCGCGCGACCACGCTCGACGAGACGCACGCGCGTGCGTGGGGGTATCTGGGGCTCGCGCTGTGGCGAGAGGGCCGGCTCGACCGCGCGCGGGAGGCCTTCTCGCGCGGCGGTCAGGCGTCGATGGCGAGACGTATGGAGGAAATGCTCGGCGTGTCGCTCGTCGGTCATCCCGCGCCGTCGCTCAGCGTGCTGCCGCCTCCCCCAACCGACGGGGAAGACGCCCCAGCGCTCTCGATGCCGTGGGTGGTGAGCGAGGGGCGGATGGACGTGCCGATCGAGCCGCCGCGCGCCACGCGCCCGTCGAGCCTTCGCGCGAGCCTCGAGCAGTGGGCCCCGCGCGTTTCCGACAGCGTGAGTCTCGCGAGCGACGGCCCCACGTTGGCGGTGACCCCTCACGCGGGTGAGGTCGTCGTGATGCGCGAGCACGCGCTGGCGGTCCGCGGTGGCACGAATGCGCGGACGGGCCTCGTGACGCTCGCGCCCGGTCAGCAAGCCCTCCTCGCAGCCCCCGAAGGACAGCAGATCTACGTCCTTCACCTCGAGGAGCAGGATCGTCTCTACGTCGTGGAGCGCTATCTTCTCGCCTACGATGTGGCCGGCGGTGGCGAGACGCGCGCCATCGAGGTGGGCGGCGTCTCGATGCGCGTGGCGGCCCTGCGGGGACGCGCGAGCGTCGCCGTCGCGTGCGCGCGCCGACCAGTGGCGCTGCCGACACGAGGGGAGCAGGTGCTGGCGTCCGCGGCGCGCATCGTGGGGTGGGCAGGCAACCTCTTCCCCAGTCAGAGCTCCACCTCTGGGCTCCTGTCGCTCGGCGGCGAGGGCACGCTCCTCCTCGCGTGACGCAACTTCCGCCTTGCGGCGAGCGCGGCTTGGTGAGCGAGGTCAGTCGAGCGGCGAGTCGCTCTCGGACTCGGAGAGGCGCTTCTCCTTGTTCTCGACGGCGTCGGCGAAGAGCTTCAGGTACTCGCCCGCGCTCGTGATGGCGAACACGACGCTCAGGTAGAGGAGGGCGAGGCCGATCGCGTTGAAGTCCACCTGCTCGAGGCGGAAGACCCCGAAGTCCACGTCGAAGCGGTGGTGGATCATCAGCATGAAGACCGCGACCATCTGGAGGGCCGCCTTCTCCTTGCCACCCTGGCCCGCTGCGATCGTGACGCCCTCGGACATCGCGATCACGCGCAGGCTCGTGATCGAGAGCTCGCGCGCGATGATGATGATGACGGCCCACGCTGGCACCCGGTGCATCGCGACCATCGCGATCAGCGACGAGGCCACGAGGAGCTTGTCCGCGAGCGGGTCGAGGAATTTTCCGAGCACGCTCACGAGGCCTTGGCGCCGCGCGATCCACCCATCGAGGAAATCGGTGATCGCGGAGATGGCGTAGACCATCGCGGCGTAGAAGCTCGCGCGCGGCGTGCCCTCGATGATCAGGTAGAGCGCGACGGGGATGAGCACGATGCGCAGCATCGTCAGGAGGTTCGGCAGGTTGACTGCGTCCTCCCGGAGACTTCGTCGTCGCTCAGCCCGATTCATCGACGCTCCAGCGCTCGGCCCTCAGGGGTGCAGGCGGTTCAGCATGCGCGGGAAGGGGATGGTCTCACGCACGTGTGGCAGACCGCAGAGCCACGCCACCGTGCGCTCGATGCCGAGGCCGAAGCCCGCGTGCGGGAACGAGCCGTAGCGACGCAGATCGAGGTACCACTCGAACGCCTCCATCGGCAGCTTGTGGTGCGTGATGGCTGCCTCGAGCGTGGCGAGATCGTCCTCGCGCTGACCTCCGCCGATCACCTCGCCGTAGCCCTCGGGCGCGAGCACGTCCATGTTGAGCGCGAGCTTGGCGTCCGTCGGATCCTTCTTGAAGTAGAAGGCCTTCATCTCGATCGGGTAGCGATGGACGATGACGGGGCGATCGAAGCCCTGCGAGATCACCGTCTCTTCGTCGCCGCCGAAGTCGTCGCCGAATTTCGCGTCGTGGCCGGCCTTCTGGAGGGTCTCGATCGCCTGCGCGTAGGTGATGCGCGGGAACGGCTTCTTGATCGTCTCGAGCTTGCTCGTGTCGCGCTCGAGCGACTCGAGCTCCTTGCGTCGCCTGTCGAGCACACGCGCGACGACGGAGACGAGGAAGTCCTCGGCGAGGTCCATGTCGCCATCGAGATCCATGAACGCGACCTCGGGCTCGACCATCCAGAACTCGGCGAGGTGGCGGCGCGTCTTGGACTTCTCGGCGCGGAACGTCGGGCCGAAGCAGTAGGCCTTCCCGACGGCGGCCGCGGCGGCCTCCATGTAGAGCTGCCCGCTCTGCGTCAGGTACGCGGGCTCACCGTGGTATTCGGTCTCGAAGAGCGTCGAGGTGCCCTCGCACGCGTTGGGCGTGAAGATCGGGGCGTCGACGAGCGTGAAGCCGTGGCCGTCGAAGTAGTCGCGCACGGCCGCGATGATCTCGGCGCGCACGCGGAGGATCGCGTGCTGTCGCTTGCTCCGGAGCCACAGGTGACGGTGGTCCATGAGGAAGTCGGTCCCGTGCTCCTTGGGGCTGATCGGGAACTCTCGCGTCGGCGCCGAGAGCATCTCGAGCTCGGTCACGCCCACCTCGAACGTGCCCTTGAGCTTCGCGTGCTCGCGCACGACACCGCTGAGCCTCAGGCTGGTCTCCTGCGCCAGGTGATCGGCGGCCTGGAAGAGCTCGGCGCTGACGTCGCCCTTGAAGACGACGCACTGACAGATACCCGAGCCGTCGCGCACCTCGAGGAAGTGCAGCTTGCCGCTCGAGCGCTTGTTGTAGAGCCAGCCCTCGAGCGTGACGCGCTCTCCCACGTGGCCGCCCAGCTCGTCGATCTTCACTCGCTTCGTCATGACCGCGGCTCGATACCACGACGCACCGTGATGCGGTATCTCCGGTCGCGCGGCAGGGGAGCGACGCGGGCAAGACTCCATGCGGACGCGAAAAAGCGGACGAGGCCGATCTCACGAAGAGACCGGCCTCGCGATCTGCGACCTGTGCGGCGGGCGCCGCGCGAGATCTCAGCGCTTGCCGCCGCCGCGCTTGATGGCGCCGCGCACCGTGACGACCGCGTTGCGGTGTCCGGGGACCGAGCCCTCGACGAGCAGCATGAACTTGTCGTCGAGCACGCGCGCGATGCGAAGGTTCTGGATCGTCACCTTCTCGTCGCCGTACTGACCGGGCATCTTGAGGTTCGGCAGCGTGCGGCCGGGGGTCATGTTCGTGCCGATGGCGCCGCCGTGACGCTGGTACTCGTGCGTGCCGTGCGTCTTGGTGCCCGAGCCGCGGAAGTTCCAGCGGGTCATGACGCCAGTGAAGCCGCGACCCTTGGTCTGACCCGAGACGTCGACGAGCTGGCCCGTGGCGAACACGTCCGACGGCTTGACCACCGCGCCGACCTCGTACTTCGCGACCTCGTCGGCCGCGAGGCGGAGCTCCCGCACCACGCGCGCCGGCTTCTGGCCGGTCTTCTTGAAGAAGCCGCCCTCGGCCTTGTTCACGAGCTTCTCGCGCTTCTCGCCCATGCCGACGATGAGCGCCGAGTAGCCGTCCTTCTCGGCGGTGCGCTTGCCGAGCACCGTGACGGGGCCGACCTCGATCACCGTGACGCGGCGGACGTTGCCGTCGTCTTCGAAGATCTGCGTGTTTCCGAGCTTCTTGCCGATCAGGCCGGGATGCGTGTTCATGATGCTCTCTACTCGAGTGCTCTCGCCTCGAACGTCGGCGCGGGCGGGTGAGGGCCCGACGCCCCCAGGAACAAAGGGAGCGGCAGTCTATTGAGGGACCACTCGTCGTCAAGGATCTTCGACAGCGTGGACCGCATTCCGCCCCAGTCGCACCTCGACGAGGGTCAGGCCCTCGGGCGGCGCGGTGGGCCCCGCGTCTTCTCGGCGGCCTTGGGGACCGAGCAGCGCCGACACGCGATCTGCGTCGAAGCGGCCCCTGCCGACCTCGATCAGCGTGCCGACCAGGATGCGCACCATGTTCTTCATGAAGGCGCTACCGCGAACCGTGAACGCGATCTGCCGAGGGTCATCTGCCCAGCCTGGAGAGATCTCGAGGCCGTGGAGGGTGCGCGTGGTCTGCTCACGCTCGTCGTCGGCGGCGCGAAAGGCTCGGAAGTCGTGGGTGCCGAGGAGGCGCGCGGCCGCCCCTCGCATGGCCGCGACGTCGAGGGCGTCGGCCGCCGTGAGCGCGGCGGTGCGGCTCGGGTGCCAGAGCCGCGGGGGGAGGCGCCACGCGCGGTGCCGCAGGAGGGGACAGCGCTCGGCGTCCGTGAGGACAACGTAGCGGTAGGTCTTGTCGATCGCGTCGAAGCGTGGCTGGTAGCCCGGCTCGCACGCGTCGGCCTGGCGGACGCTGACGTCGTCGGGCAGGGTCTGGTTGAGTCCGCGGAGCCAGCCGTGGGGCGGGATGGAGCGCTCGCTGTCGAACGCGGCGACCTGGCCGAGCGCGTGCACGCCGCGGTCGGTGCGCCCCGCGCCTCGCACCACGGCCTCGTGGCCGGCCATGCATGCCACGGCGCTCTCGAGAACGCCCTGCACCGTGCGCGTACCGGGCTGCCGCGCCCAGCCGTGGAAGTCGGTACCGTCGTAGGCGACGAGCAGTCGAATCCCCGTGGTCACGCTCGCTCGCCGCTCGGTCAGAACGTGAAGCCGAGGCCCGCGGCCCAGGCGAGCGAGGTCCCGAGCGGCAGCTGTCGATCGGAGAAGGAGCCCATCGTCGAGCCGAAGATCTCGAAGAAGATCTCGGAGTGGTTGAGCCCCCACTCTTCGTCGAGGCGGCGCGCAGAGCGGCGGTCGAGGAAGTCGAGCTCGAGCGCGATCTGGGCGCCCCAGTCGAGGCCCACGCTCCAGCCGTCGGCCTGGGTGTAGCCGCTGGTCCCGGTCTGGAAATAGGCGAAATCGAGGCCGAGCTTCGGCGTGAGGATGAGCGGGAGAGAGAGGTGGCGTGCGAGGCCGTCGATGCGGAGCGAGGCCAAGACGGTGACGGGGATCATGCTCATCCCGGTCCCACCGACGTTGGTGGAGCTCGACGTCGTGGTGGCCTGACCGTTCCACTCGACCCAGCCGACGCGTGCGCCCACCTGAAGGGGACCGACGTAGGGGATCTGCAGCAGGTGGTAGTCGAGCTCGATGGCGATCAGCGGGCCGAGATCTCCCCCGAAATACGAGGAGAACGACGACCCGAGATCGGGGCGGTAGGCGCCCACGCGAAGCTCCACCGTGAAGTTCTCGCTCGACGGGACGAAGAGCGGCTCTTCCGACCACTCACCGATGGGCCGCGCCCCCTGCTGGCCCGGGTCGCTGGAGTCGTCGGCGAGCGCTCGCGTACTGGCCGTGAGGGACACGAGGGCGAAGAACGCCGCTGTGCTCGCAACGAGGCGGCTCATCGCGCACCTCCGCGCCCAACGCGGCGTCGGGCCACGACGAGGCCGAGTGCGGCGAGCGCGAGCAGCGCGAGCTGCCGCTGGCTCGGCAGGCCAGGCATCGCCGTGCAGCCAGAATAGCGCTGACGGCACTCGTCGGTGCTCAGCATGTGCTCGCGGCAGTAGCCGTCCCAGAAGCCCTCCACCGGCACGCGCTCGAGGCACGCGACGTTGGAGAGGACGGACTCGTTTCGCGCGGTGTCGAGCACCGTCACCGCCATGGGTGCGCTCTCGCCGACCGCGAGGCCGAGGTCGGCGCCATCGATGTCTGCCGTGGTCGGCGCGCTGCCAGTGACCGTGGCCGCGGGCGTGAGCGAGGAGGGCGCGGCGGAGCCTTCGACGAGCAACGTGCTCGCGCCACACGCTGCGGACGTGTCGACGTACACGCGCGCGCCAGCGAGCGTCTCGGTGGCCGCGTTGGTCCACTCGACGGCGATCTGCCGGTCGCCGGCCGCGTCTTCGACCGTCGGCGCTTCGGGCGCTTCGAAGTCGAGCGCCACGTTGAACGCGAAGTGGTGGTTGGCCGTCACGTCCGTCGTGGTGTCGCCCGGCGCGCTCACGGCGAGCACGTAGAAGACGTAGGTGCCCTGGGCGGTGCCGTTACACCCATCGGGGAAGAGCTCCTGCGGGCGGAACTCCAGCGTCGGCATCGTCGTCGTGATCTGCCCACCGCTCCACGCCGTTCGGTGCGCGCAGACGGCGGCCGACGTGGTCGCGCGGCGGTTGGTGGCCGTCTGGCAGTTCGCACCCGCGGTGCCAGTGCCGCCCTGCCAGAGGTCCCACTCGAGCCGCGTCACGCCCGTGGCGTCGTACGGAGCGTTCGTGATCACCATGCGGATCGGCTCGTTCGCCTCACACTCGGCGAACGAGAGCGGCCAGCTCACGAGGTAGTTCGTGGCCCCCGAGCTCGGCGTTCCGCGGTCGCCGTAGGTCTGGTAGGTGTAGGTGATCTGGGCGTGCGCCTCGGAGGCCTGCCAGGCCACGGCGATGGCGAGGAGCGCGGCGAGGGACAGCGGTGAGAATCGTCGATGCATCGGTGCTCGATTCGCGGGCGATGAGTGCCGTCGTCAGGCCAGCAATGCGTGTGCCGTGAAGGGATCGTAGGAGAACGCGTGGCCAGGCACACCACGGGCGTACGACGAGCCGACAGTTTGTCACGAGAACGGGGTCGCGCCGCTCGTCCTCGGACACGTTGACCTCAGTGCGAGAGGAGACCCTCGGCGATCTGCACGGCGTTCGTCGCGGCGCCCTTGCGGAGGTTGTCCCCGACCACCCAGAGGAGCAGACCGCCGGGGTGTCCGAGATCCTCGCGGATCCGGCCCACGAGCACGTCATCCTCGCCATCGGCATCGAGCGGCGTCGGGTACACCCCGCTCGCGAAGTCGTCGACCACGCGGACGCCGGGCGCTCGCTCGAGGATCGCGCGGGCTTCGGTCGCCGACATCGGGCGCTCGAGCTCGATTGCGATCGACTCGGAGTGTCCGTTGACGACGGGCACACGGACGGTGGTCGGCGAGACGCGGATCTCGGGATCGCAGAGGATCTTGCGTGTCTCGTGGATCATCTTCAGCTCCTCCTCCTGGTAGCCGACGTTGACGTCGCGCTTCCACTCCATGAGGAGACTGCCCGCGAGCTGCTTCGAGATCGCGCCCTTCGGCATGGGGTCGCCGGCCGCGAATGCGCGCGACTGAGCACGGAAGTGATCGACCGCCTGCGCGCCCGCCCCCGAGATCGCCTGATACGTGGAGACGACGATTCGACGGATGCGCGCGACCCTGTGCAGCGGGCCGAGGGCGACGAGCATCTGGATCGTCGAGCAGTTCGGGTTCGCGACGATGCCGCGAGGCCTGACCCGCGCCGCGTCCAGGTTCACCTCGGGCACGCAGAGCGGCACGTCGGCGTCCATCCGCCACGCGGACGAGTTGTCGATCACGAGCGCGCCCTTGGCGGCGGCGATCGGGCCCCATTCCTTGCTGGGACCCGAGCCCGCGGAGAAGAGGGCCACGTCGACTCCGTCGAAGGCAGCCTCGGAGACGGGCGCGACGACGAGCGTGCGATCGCCGTAGGCGACGGTGCTGCCTGCGCTGCGAGGTGACGCGAGCGCGCGCACCTCGCTGGCGGCGAGGCGGCGCTCGGCGAGCACCTCCAGCATCTTGCGACCGACGGCGCCCGTGGCGCCGAGGACGGCAACACGAAACCGACGATCCGTTCGCGAGGGCTCGGTGACCATGGCTCGCGCCATATCACGAGGCGCGTTCGGCTGCGACGTTTCGTCCCGCTGTTGCATGCGCGCGCAACCGCGCACACATAGCGGCCCGGAGGTACGCATGGGTCGAGTTCGTGGCGGACGGTGGAGAAACAGCGTCGCCGCCGCGCAGCAGGCAGGCGCCGGTCTCGTCGTGACCCTCGCGCTCTCGACGCTGGCGCCCGCCGGGGCCCTCGCCCAAGCGCGCGACTCGGTCTCGCTCCCGTCGCCGCTCCCGCCCGCGGTGGAGGTCACGTCGCGGCCGCCCACGTCGCCTGCCACGTCCATCGTGGAGCCGCTCGATCTCGAGCGCGTGCTCCGCGGCGAGGGACAAGGGCTCACCGCCGACGAGGTCGCGCGCCGTGCCGTCGCGACGGCGCCCACCATCGCGCAGGGGAGGGCGCAGCTCGAGCAGGCGCGCGCCGGGGCGGCGCAGGCGTACCTCGCGTTCTTCCCGCGCCTCGACCTCACGGCACGCTACACGCGGCTGAGCCCCATCACGCAGGGCACGCTGGGCAACAGCTCCATCACGCCGGAGCAGGAGGACATGCTCCGGACGCTGATCGGCAACGTCGCGGATCCGTCGGCGCAGGCCCTCTTCACGGTGAACCTCGAGTCGCAGCTCGCGCTCGCCAACTTCACGTTTCCCGTGCTGCTCGACTCGGTCTCGCTCGGCGCCGAGATCCGCTACCCAGTGAGCGACGTGTTCTTCCAGGTGCTCCCGTCGTACGAGGGTGCGGAGCGCGCCGTCGACGCGCAGGAGACGCAGATGCAGGCGACGGCGTCTGCCGTGTCGCAGCAAGCGCGCGAGGCCTTCTACACCTACGCGCGAGCGCGAGCGGCCACGGCGGTGGCGGAGTCGACGGTGCGGACGATCGAAGCGCAGGAGCGCGTGGTCCAGTCGGCGGTGGATGCCGGGGTCACGCCGCGCGTCGATCTCATGCGGCTGCGGGCTCAGCTGGCGGCCGCGCGCGTCGCGGTGGAGCGCGCACGAGGGGGCACGGCCACGGCGGCGGAGGCCCTTCGCGCGCTCATGCACGAAGACGGCAGGGGGGAGATCCCGGTGGCCGAGGACCTCCTCGCCGGTCTGCCCGAGCTCGAGGGCTCGCGCGAGGATCTGATCCTGCGCGCCTACTCGGAGCGCCCTGAGTCGAGGGCGATCGCGCATCTGCTCCGCGCGCGCGATCGACAGATCGAGGCGGCCGAAGGCAGCCGCTATCCGCACCTCGTGCTCGACGGGCAGTTCTCGTTCGACAACCCCAACCAGCGCCTCTTCCCGGCCCAACAGCGCTTCGTCGAGAACTACACGCTGAGCGTCATCCTCACGTGGTCGCCGAACGATCTCTTCGCGGGTGAGGAGCGCGCGCGCCAGGCGAGGGCGCAGCGCGCGGAGAGCGAGGCACAGCTCGATCAGCTGCACGACGGGATCCGGATCCAGGTCACGCAGTCGTACGAGGCCTACCGGGCGGCTCGCCTCTCGCTCGACGCCGCGCACGCGGGGATCGAGGCTGCGGAGGAAGGCGTCCGCGTGCGCACGGAGCAGTATCGCGCCGGCGCGGGCCTCATCACGGAGCTGATGGCTGCCACCGCGGACCTCGCACGCGCTCAGCTCGATCTGGTGAGCGCTGCGATCGACGCGCGCATCGCCCACACCCAGCTCGTTCGCGCGATCGGCGCCGACGGCCCGTACGATCTGGCGCGCTGAGCGCGCGCGATGGCGGCCGACACGGGAGCGGACAAGATGCTCCGCATGCCGACCATCGTCGTCGCCGCTGCCGTCGTCCGTGACGGCGAGCGCTTCCTCCTCACGAAGCGACCGTCCAAGGGGCACCTCGCTGGCTATTGGGAGTTCCCGGGCGGCAAGCTCGAGGCGGGCGAGTCGCCCGAGGTCGCCTTGGTGCGCGAGTGCATGGAGGAGTGCGGGATCGACGTGGTCCCGCGCGACATCCTCGACGTGACCTTCCATCGCTACCCGACCAAGGACGTGCTCCTGCTGTTCTACGCCTGCGAGCTAGGCGCGCGGCGCGACGTGCAGCACAAGGAGGTCGCCGACCATGTCTGGGTGCGTGCGACCGAGCTGCGCCGCTATGAGCTTCCGCCCCCTGACGCGAAGCTGCTCGCGAAGCTCGAGCGCGGCGCCTGGGTGGCCTGACGAGCGAGCCGAGTGGCCTCAGCCCCTCGCCGCGCGCTTCCAGAGCGGCAGGGGCTGATCGCTCGAGGCCTGATAGTGCACGCTGAGCTCGTCGAAGCTCGCGAGCGCGTCGTGGGCCGAGCCTCGCGAGAGCTCGAACGCGTCGAAGCCGACGCGCGCGAGGTAGCTCAGCTGATCGCGGACGACCTTGCCCACGGCGCGCAGCTCGCCTCGAAAGCCGAAGCGCTGCCGGAGCCACCGCGCGACCGTGTAGGCCCGACCATCGCGCTGTGTCGGCAGCTCGATCGCGAGGAGCGACACGCTGCTCGCCAGCTCGGCGAGCACGTCGGGCGCCGTGTCGTTCGGAATGCGCACGCCGATGCGAGCCCCGCGCTGCGCCAGGAGCTCACGCTCCGCCCGGAAGCGAGACAGCGAGACGATCACGTCGCCGGCGGGGAGCGCGGCGTCATCGGCGATCGCGAGCCACGCGTCGGTGTCGACGACCTCGTAGTCGCTGCTCCGCGGCTCACGCAGCGGTGCGCTGAGTCGGCGTCGAATGAGCGCCATACACGGCCTCCTTGAAGGGTGCGGGTCCGACGCGGCGCACGACCGCGAGGAAGGTCTCGCTGCGATCGGTCCGCAGCGCGAGATACGCACGGACGGCGCGCTCTACCGCGCCCGCGATCTCGGTGGCCGCGAACGACGGCCCGAGGATCTTTCCGATCGCGGCGGTCTCGGTGTGATCGCCCCCGAGCGTGAGCTGGTAGAACTCCTCGCCGAGCTTGTCGATCCCGAGGATGCCGAGGTTGCCCACGTGGTGGTGGCCGCACGCGTTGATGCACCCGGAGATGTTGAGCGTGATGGGCCCGAGATCCTGCTCGGTCTCGAGCGAGCGCAGCCGCGCGGCCACGTCCTGGGCGACCGGGATCGAGCGCGCGTTGGCGAGATCGCAGTAGTCGAGCCCGGGGCACGCGACGATGTCCGTCACGCGGCCCACGTTGGGCGACGCGAGCTCGACGCGGGCGAGATCCGCGTGCAGCGCGGCGAGATCGGAGATCTTCACGTCGGTGAGCACGAGGTTCTGGCGATGCGTGACCACAGCGCGCCCGAACGAGTAGCGATCGGCGAGGTCCGCCACGGCGTCGAGCTGCGCGTGCGTCGCGTCCCCCGGCGGAAGGCGCTCGCTCTTGAGCGAGATCTGCACGATGGCGTAGCCAGGGGTGCGGTGCCCGACGACGTTCGCCTCGACCCAGCGCGCGAGCGTCCGATCCTTGCCGAGCACGAGCCCGTCGATCGTCGGTGAGGCCTCGAGCTGCTCGTACACCGCTGGCTCGAAGTGTCTGGCGACGCGCTGGATCTCGTCGTCGGTGAGCACGAGACCTTCGTCGTCGGCGATGCGCGCGTGCTCCTCTTCCACGCGTCGCGTGAGCTCGGCCGCGCCCAGCTCGTTCAGCAGGATCTTGATGCGCGCCTTGTAGATGTTGTCGCGCCGCCCGAGCTGGTTGTACACGCGGAGGATCGCCTCGGTGTACGAGAGCAGGTGACGCTCGGGCAGGAACGTGCGGATGCACGTCGCGAGCACCGGTGTGCGTCCCTGGCCGCCGCCCACGAAGACCTCGAAGCCGATGCCGCCCGTCGCGTCGCGTACCGCGCGCAGGCCGATGTCGTGCACAGCGATGGCTGCCCGATCGTGACGCGAGCCCGTGACCGCGATCTTGAACTTGCGCGGCAGGTAGGCGAACTCGGGGTGGAACGTGGAGTACTGACGAAGCAGCTCGCAGTAGGGCCGCGGGTCGACGTCCTCATCGCGCGCGACTCCCGCAAAGGGATCGCTCGTCACGTTGCGGACGCAGTTGCCGCTCGTCTGGATGGCGTGCATCTCCACGCTCGCGAGCTCGTCGAGGATGGTGGGCACGTCCTCGAGGCGCACCCAGTTGAGCTGGAGGTTCTGGCGCGTGGTGAAGTGCCCGTAGCCGCGGTCGTAGGTTCGTGTGATGTGGGCCAGCTTGCGGAGCTGCGCGCTGCTGAGGAGCCCATACGGGATCGCGATCCGCAGCATGTACGCGTGGAGCTGGATGTAGAGGCCGTTCTGCAGCCGCAGCGGTCGGAACTCCTCCTCGGACAGCGCGCCCGAGAGCCGGCGCGCGACCTGGTCCCGAAACTGGCGTGCGCGTTCCTGGACCAGACGGAGATCGTGCTCGTCGTATCGGTACATGGCGCTCCTCAGTGATCGGCCGGCCGCTCGTAGCCGAGGCGCACGCGGACCTTCGCGGCACCCTCGCGCCGAAAGCGCTCGCGTGCCGACAGCCGCAGCGCGCCGTCTTCCGCGACCCCGACCTCGACGACGTGCGCGTTGCACACGTGGGCCTCGTCGCTCTTCGCGAACACGAGCTCGCCGTCACGGCTCGCCGCGTCGTCGTGTCGCCAGCCTTCGTCGAACGACTCGACCCATCGCCGATCCCGGTGGAGGTAGACCACGCCGCCGTCGGACAGGCGGCTCGCGGACACGAGGAATTGGAGGCGTGTGGCGGCCATGCTGATTCTTGCGTGGTTGTAGCGAGAATCGCGTGGGCGTGCAATGCCGTCCGTTTCAAGGCCAAGGTCTACGAGCCGGTGTTTCTACGGCTGCATTGTGTAGAATTCTGCCGTGCGCAGCTCGACGCCGGGTGAGGTCGGATCTTCCTTGACGACGGTCTCGAGGCGGGCTAGGAACCGCGCCCGCTCGGCGGACGACGCCAGCGGAGCTGTCAATCAAGTCGCCTGTCCAGCTCCGGGATCGTCTAACGGCAGGACAACGGATTCTGGCTCCGTTTATCTAGGTTCGAATCCTAGTCCCGGAACTCCCACTTCTCTTCGTCACCCACTCTTCCTTCTGGCCATTTGGCCCCATCGTCTAGCGGTTAGGACATCGGCCTCTCACGCCGGTAACCGGGGTTCGAGTCCCCGTGGGGTCGTCAGGAAGGCTCGTCGTGTGAGACACGAGCCCACGCGAGGTCGCCGAGAGGCGGCCTCGTGTCGTTTCGGGCGCGTGATCGCGGGAGCGGCCCTTCTCGCCCGAACCGCCGTGCGCACGTCGCACGTGATCGACGCGTGAGGAGCAGAGGCCTGGTGACCGAGCTGCTGCGGCAGTCCTTCTTCGCTCGCGATGCGCTCGTGGTGGCGCGCGATCTGATCGGCTGCGTCTTGGTCCACGGCGAGGTGGCGCTCCGCATCACCGAGACCGAGGCGTACCGGCATCCGCACGACACCGCGAGCCACTGCCGCCCGGGCTTCACGGCTCGCACGGCGCCGATGTGGGGGCCGCCTGGTCACGTGTACGTGTACCTCTGCTACGGCATCCACTCGCTCCTGAACCTCGTGACGGATGACGAAGGCGAGGGTGCGGCCGTGCTGATCCGGAGCGCGGAGCTCGAGCGCGGGGCAGAGATCGTCCACGCGCGGCGCGGCGTGCGCAGCGCCGATGAGGTGGCGCTCCTGGCGGGCCCCGGGAAGGTGTGCGCGGCGCTCGCGCTCGATCCCGGCTTCAGCGGTCGCTCGGTGTTCGTGCCGGGCGGGCTCGAGGTGCACGGCGGCGAGCCGGTCCGCGAGGTGCTCGTGGGGCCGCGCGTGGGCGTCGACTACGCCGCGCCGCTCGATCGCGATGCACCGTATCGCTTTGCGGACGCAGGCTCGCGCGTGGTCACGCGACGACGTACGCTGCGGCCCCTCGTTCGATTTCCGCGGTGAGGAGACATGATCCGCCCCACGACGTCCTCGAGCGCGATCACCGATGGCATCCGTGTCACGGTGACGAGTCGCTACATCCCCGAGCAGTCCGTGCCGCGACTCAAGCGCTTCGTGTGGGCGTACACGATCCGGATCACGAACGAGTCCCAGGTCCCGGCCAAGCTCGTCAGCCGACACTGGGTGATCGTCGACGCCGCCGACAAGACCGAAGAGGTGCGCGGCCCGGGCGTGGTGGGAGAGCAACCTCGCATCGAGCCAGGAAAGTCGTTCCAGTACACGAGTGGCTGCGTGCTCCAGACCTCGCGTGGGACGATGCGCGGTGAGTACCAGATGCTTCGTGACGATGGCTCGCAATTCGATGCGGAGATCGCCGCATTCGCCCTCGAGCTACCGGTGTCGTTGAATTGAATTTCCTGGAGGCTGACCTCGCTCGCCGCGATGCGCGGTGTCGGCGATGATCTCGGCGAAGCGTGGCAGGTGTGCCTCGGGTAGGTCGTGTCCGAGATCGTCGAGCACGTGCAGGCTCGCGCCGCGCAGGGCCCTGGCGGTGGACTCACCGTGCGCGACGGGCAGGAGCGGATCGAGTCGTCCGTGGACCACGGCGGCGGGGACCTCGGTCCGTCGCAGTCGATCGTGCCGCGGCTCGCTGGAGAGAATCGCGGCGAGCTGTCGCGGCACACCGAGGCGATAGCTCGATCGGTCGTGCGCATGCTCGGTGCGTGCGCGCGTGCGGGCGGCATCGAAGTGCGACGGACTGCCGATCACGCGAAAGACCTCCACGCCGCGCTCGATGGCCTCTTCGCGGGAGCGGGGCGGGCTCTGGAACAATACCTTGCGCGCGTCGGCCGTGGGCATGGGTAGGCCCGGCTCGAGCGTCGAGCTGTGCATCGACACGAGGGAGCGGACGCGTCCAGGGGCGCGGAGCAGCATCTCCTGGGCGACCATGCCGCCCATCGAAAGGCCGACCACGTGCGCGCTCTCCAGGCCCAGCGCATCGAGCAGACCGAGCGCGTCGTCGGCGAGATCGGTGAGGCGGTAGGCCACGCGCGCGGCAGGAAGCCGACGGCCGAGGAGGAACAGTCCCGCGAAGTCGGTCGCCGTCGGCGAGGGGGCCCCGAAGAGCTTCGTGGAGAGTCCGACATCGCGGTTGTCGAAGCGGATCACCCGAAATCCCCGCGCGGCCAGATCTGCACACAAGGCCTCGGGCCACGCGATCATCTGGAGAGACAAACCCATGATGAGCAGGATCGGCGGCGCGTCCTTCGCGCCGTGCTCGTCGTAGTGCAGCGTGATCCCGTTGGAAAAGGCCTCGGGCATGGCCGTAGGGTGGTCGTGGCGCTCTGGGGAGTCCACCCCAACGTCCATGGCACTGTCGCCTCGAGAGTCGGTACCTCGATTGACAATCACTTCGCGAGCAGGGTAATCGCCACCGGTCGAGTCGGCCGACTCGGTGACGAGCTTCCCATCGTCTCACTCGGTCGATTCATCCTGACAGACCGACGATCGCGCCCCGAGGCGGATCAGGGCCCCAGCCAGAAGGAGAGACATCCATGAGCAGCCGTGACGCCATCGACGCGCGCGTGAAGGACTTCGTCGCCGACCTCGAGAAGCTCGTTCGGAGCGCAGCGCTCGAGGCCGTGACCTCGGCCCTCGGCGCGCCGGCCGCGGCCCCCGCCAAGGGCAAGCCGGGTCGCAAGCCGGGTCGCCCGGCCAAGGCGGCGACCAAGCCCGCCGCCAAGCCCGCAGCCGCCCCTG
>JAIBCE010000217.1 GCA_019694315.1 Sandaracinaceae bacterium | reverse complement strand
CCACCTGCGCGTGCACGGCGCGAGCGGCCCGCTGCTCCTGCTCTTTCATGGCAACGGCGAGATCGTGAGCGACTGGGACGCGGCCGCGCGCTCGCTCGTCGCGCGCGGCGTGCGCTTCGCGGTGCTCGACTACCGCGGCTACGGTCGGAGCGGCGGCGCACCCACGATGGGCCGCGTGCTCGACGACGCGTGGATCGTGCTCGCCTACGCGCACGCCCTCGCGGGCTCGGACGTGATCGTCATGGGCCGCTCGCTCGGCAGCGCGCCGTGCTGGGAGGTGGCGAGCGCGCCGTGCGTGCGCGCGGTGATCGTGGACAGTGGCTTCGCCAGCGTCGACGCGTTCGCGCGGCGCCGCGGTCTCGATCCCGCGAGCCTCACGCAGGCGGAGCGCGACGCGCTCGATCCTCTCCCGAAGATCGGCGAGGTCACCGCCCCCACCCTCCTCCTCCACGGCGAAGACGACGCCGTGATCGCCCACGCAGAGGCCGAGCGCGCGCACCAAGCGCTTCGCACCGACAAGCACCTCGTCACGATCCCCGGCCGCGGCCACAACGATCTCTCGATGCACCCCGCGTACTGGCAAGCCCTCGCCCCCTTCCTCGACGCGCAGCGCTGATCCTCGCGGTGGCGCGCGCGCGATCGTCGATGTGCTTCCTCGAGGGTGCGGCTCGAGGCCCCGGCCTCGCGCATGCTCGAGCCACGAGCCTCGCTCACACACCGGTCGACGAGGCGAGCGGTGGATGGCCCGCGCAGCCGGGATCCATGCGGTACCTGTTGCAGACCGGGCCCCTCGGCGCGACGAGCGCGCACTCGAACACATCGCGCAGGGGCCGGTACGTGCACGTCTCCCCGGTGCCGCAGCCGACGACGCGACAGACCTCGGTGCACGGGGCTTCGACCGCGACCGGCATGTCCGAGAGGCGCGCGTCGCACGCGCTCGGATACGTCACGTCATCGCAGCCACACACGGCCGCGGCTCTCGTGGGCACGGGACAGCTCGGGTTGCGCCGGCACACGCCAGGGCCCCCGCAGACTCCGTCCGGCCGTGCACAGTAGCTGTCCTGGTCGCACGCCACGGAGTCGGTCGTGCCGCACGCCTGCCCGAGCGTCGCGATGTCGAGCGAGGCCTCCACCGTGCCGCTGGTTCGGAGCACGCCCCCACGGATCACGACCACGTAGGTGCCCACCTCCGCGAGCGTGCCGCCGATCTGGTAGCGCAGGATCTCCGGGCTCGCGGGCTCCGGTGCGGCCCATGGCGTCCCCGTGGGCAGCCCCGTCTCGGTGGCTCGGTAGAGGCTCACGAGCAGGGGAGCCTCGGTCTCGTGGTACACGGGGAGATACCGCACGGAGAGGTTGATGTGCGTGTTCGGTCGGACGTTCTCGATCGTCCACGCGAGGAACCGAGACGTGGGCGAGAACGACGCGCGCTGCGGCGTACCGTTGCGGAGCACGCCGACCGGCGTCGGTCGCATCGCCGTGTCACGGCTCGCGGAGATCGGCCCGACGAGCGGCCGGCACAGGCCCGGGTACGCGACACCCCCACCCTCGCGCTGAGCGAGGCACGCGCTCCAGTGGACGGCGCCGTCGCAGCCACACACGTACGCCGACTCGTCCGCGCCGTCCGCGCTCTCGCACCGAGGCAGCGGACGACAGATCCCAGGAGCCCCGCACGCAGGGCGCTCGCACTGCGTCTCCGCATCGCACGTGACGTCGCCGGCCGAGCCGCAGGGCAACCCGAGCGTGGGAAGCACGACGGTCGCCCTCACCGATCCGTGCGTGGCGAGGTCGGCCGTGCTCACCACGACGACGTAGAGCCCGCGGGGCAGCTCCGCGGCGTAGTGGGGCCGCCACGGCTCGCCCCGCGTGGGAAGCGCGAGCGGCGTCCCCGTCGGGTTCCCTTCGGCGGTCGCGCGGTACACCCACAGCTGGAGGAGCATGGGCAGCCGGCCCGGGTACGTCGCGTCCACCGAGACGTCGACCGGCTCGTGGGCCGCGCGGACCTCGAACGTCCACGAGAGGTACATCGTGGCGGGCGCGAACGCGCCGGTCACCGTCTCGCCCGCTCGCACCGAGCCGAGCCGGGTCGGAGCGGTCAGTGAGTCCGCCGTGGTCACGAGCGCAGCCTGGCTCGTGGCCACCTCACCTCCGCTCGCCCGCGGCGCGCAGCCGAGCCCCAGCACCGCCGCGAGCCCGAGGAAGAGGCTGCTCCAGACGCGTCCATGATCTGCACCGTTGGCCATGCCCCAGAAGTACGCGGCGCACGCGGGTCGAGCGGTGAAGCAGTTCACAGCCTCGGAGCGAATCCGCCGCCTCTCTCCACGGGGTCACTCCATGGCTCGTAACCCCGTGAAAACACTGGCATCCTGCGGGCACTTTGACGCGACTGTCCTTTCGAGCAGGTTCTGGCGAGGGCTCGCGGAGGCTCCGCGGATGGCAAGTCGCCGCATCGATGGCCGGCGTGCTGCTCGTGACACTCGAGGCATCTGCGGTGTGGTGGGGAGTCGAACAGGTCGCTGCGATCCCGCAGCACTTGCGCGCCTCCACAGCGACGCCCTGGGCGGACGCGGCGATGGTCCTCGGCGCGATCGGCGTGCTCGTCACGGTCCCAGGCACTGCCATCGTCGTCTTGGCGCTCGGTGGGATACGACTGCGGCCCGGGTGAGACGATGACTGAGAGATGGAGAAAGAATCTCCGACTTCGAATCGGGCCTCCGGCCCCTCGAGCTCCCCGTCGCTCACTTCGTCGCTCCGCGACTCGCATCGCTCCCGCTCCAGGGGTGAGCTGCGCTCACCCCCCGCGTGGCGCCCCGAATCGATTCTTTCTCGGTCCCTGAGCTCCCTCAGCTCACTGCGACTGCGTTGCGAATCGCGGCCGCGACTCCGGACTTCGACTGGGACCTCGCTGGAGACCCAGCTGAGGAAAGGACGACGGCCTGAGACTCAGGGTGCTCGGCGCGGAGACGCCAACTGCGGCGCTGTCGTGTCAGTCCGCCGCCTTCTTGTAGGTCTTCCAGCCTGCGTTCTTCTGCGTGCTCACGGCCGCCCGCGCGAGCTCGTCGGCGCGCTCGTTGCCCGAGTGGCCCGCGTGGCCTTCCACGTAGCGGATCTTCATGTGGGGCACCTTGGCGAGCGCGGCCTTCACATCGGCGATGAGATCCGGGTTCGCCTTGGCCTTCCAGCCCTTCGTGAGCACGCCGATCGAGTACTGGCTGTCGGTCTTGAGCACGATGGGGCGCGACTCGTCGACGAGCGCCTCGGCCGCGCGGAGGATCGCCGTGAGCTCGGCGATGTTGTTCGTCGCGCGCCCGAGATACTCGGAGAGCTCGCGCTTGCCCGAGGCCTCGTAGATCACCACGCCGAGGCCCGCAGGGCCGGGGTTTCCGCTGCACGCGCCATCCGCATACACGGTGAGCGTGTCGCCCTCGGCCGTGTGCGGGTCGCTCGAGGCATGCTCGCTCTTGGCCTTGCCGCTCTTCTTCGCAGCGGGCTTGCTCGTGGTCGCGGCGCCCGAGGTGCTCGTGGCCTCCTTCTTGGGCGCGTCGAGCGCAGGCGCGCAGTGCGCGTCGGGGAGAATCGTCGCGTCACCGCTCGGCGCGAGGTTCGCAGCGTTGGCGCGGTAGGCCTTGCCGTCGTTGGGCTTGTAGCGGATCTCCACGCGCCCCTCCTCGGCGCGCAGCGTGCCGTCCTCCTCGCAGCGGGCGAGCACCTTCTGTCCTCGAAGTGACCGAACGATCCAGGGCATGGCGCGCGCATAGCACAACGCGGCCCGTTTTCGGCCACGAGCAGACGCGGTACCTTCGCCGCCATGCGCATCGCTCCTTCCTTCGGTCGCTCGAGCCTCACCTCCACCACGCTCGTCCCCGCGCTCGCGCTCCTCACAGCCTGCGGCGGAGGCACCGGCACCGACGACGCCGCCGTGCTCCCCGATGCGGGGTCGAGCCCCGACACGGGCGCGATGATCGACGCGTTCGTCGCCGCCGATGCGCCCTCCCCCACCGACGCACCCGCCGCGCCGGATGCCGTGCACCTCGCGCCCGACGCATTCGCCTCCGTCGACGCGACGCCGCCCACGATGCCCACCTACTCCTACGTGGTCTCGGTGATCGCGGCCGATCCGGTGACGATGGGCGAGACCGCTGGCGTGAACGTGGATGGTCGCGACTCGGGCCGCGGCGGTCGCGTGGGCACGTGCGAAGAGCGCCGCCCCGATTTCGTCTCGAGCGTCACGGGCCTGCCAGGCATCGACAACCAGCTCTCGAACAGCCTGCTCTCGACGCTCACCTCGATGGGCGTCGACATCAACATGAACCTCGAGACGGCGATCACGGAGGGAACCTTCCTCCTGCTCGTCACGGTCGACGACATCGACGACTTCGTCGACGACCCCGACGGCGTGATGGTCACGATCGCCCTCGGACAGACCGTGAGCGGCGCGCCGCCCGCGACCGACTCGCGCACCGGGCTGCTCACGCCAGGGCAGAGCTTCCGCCGCACGATGATGCTCGGCAGCGGCCCCGCGACGCTCACCGGCAACCGCGTGATCGCGCACGTCGATCGCATCCCGATCCCGCTCGTGCTCGGCGGCACCGAGACCGCCGATCTCACCAATTCCCAGCTGAGCGCGCGCATCTCGTCGACCGAGCTCTTCGATGGCGAGGGCGGTGGTGGCCTCTCGGTCGAGGCCCTCGTCGCCTTCGCGGCCTCGAACGGCTTCGGAGACGTGGCCATGGCGATCCTCCCGATGTTCGCGGATCTCCAGCCCACGGAGGCCGATCCCACCGAGTGCCTCGCGATCAGCGCGGGCTTCCGCATGCAGGCCGTGTCGGCGACGGTCACGCCGTGACGCATCACCGCCGCGCGCTCGCCGCGCTCCTCGCCCTCGCGCCGCTCGCCGCGGGCTGCCCCACCGATCCCACGCCCGACGCCTCGAGCGGCAGCGACGCCGGCCTCGACGCGAGCGAGGACGCGTTCGTCGAGCCGCCGCCCGACGCCCCGCCCGACGCCACGCTCGGCCCCGCCACGGACTCGCCGTACAAGGGCCCGTGGGTGATGCGGCCCACGACCACGCGCGCCGTGGTTCGCTGGGAGACGCGCCTGCCGCTCTCGCCGCCGACGATCGACTACGCGCCCGAAGACGGCAGCGGCACCATGCAGAGCGCGACCGGCACGAGCACCGAGACCGAGGTGCAGCTGAGCTACGGCATCGGCCTGCCGCGCATCGACGAGCCCGACGTGCCGGGCACGTTCTACGTGAACGAGGTGAGCCTCGAGGGGCTCACGCCGGCCACCTGCTACGCGTACTCGATCCACGAGCACCCGGACGCGGCCGGCCGCTTCTGCACGATGCACGAGACCACCGACACGGCCACGCCGATCACGTTCTACGCGATCGGCGACACGAGCCCGTACTTCATGGGCACGCTGCGCGTGCTCTCGGCGCTGCCCGCGGACGAGACCGAGTTCAGCGTCCACGTGGGCGACATCCAGTACTACTCGACCCTCTTCGAGACCCAGCAGTACTGGTTCGGCGCGATGGAGCCGCTCCTGCGCGCCAACGCCTTCCTGCCCTGTTACGGCAACCACGAAGAAGAGATCGAGCACGAGCGCGAGGACATCTACGAGCGCCTCTTCGCCACGCCGGGCGACGAGCCCGATCAGACGTTCTGGTACCACTACGAGACGGGCGGTGTGCACTTCGTCTCGCTCTCGACCGAGCACGACGTCACGATGGGCTCGGAGCAGTACGACTGGCTCGTCGCGACGCTCGCGCGCATCGAGGCCGAGCCCGGCTATCGCTTCACCGTGCTCTACATGCACCGGCCCATCTACTCGGTGGGCGACTACCCGATCTCGGCAGAGCTCCGCGCGACCATGGAGCCCGTCATCCGCGATCACCGCATCCCGCTCGTGCTCGCCGGGCACATGCACGCGTACGAGCGCTTCACCGTGCCGTACGGCGCAGGCGCGGACTCGTTCCAGGTGGCCTACGTGACGACGGGCGGCGGCGGCTTCCGGATCTCGCCCGACACGCTGAGCGCGCACGCGGCCGAGCACCCCGAGGACGCGACGCTGCGCGTCGCGGCGCACAACTACATCCAGGCGATGCAGCTCGAGGTGACGCGCGCGCCCGATGGCACCGATCACATCCGCGGCCTCTGCGCCGACGACACGGGCATGGAGCGCGACGCCTTCGAGATGACCTGTACGCTCGTCGCTGGCGCAGGCCCGCGCTGCTCGGTGGAGTGAGCCGGCCATCGCGCTCGTCGCGTCGAGGAAGGATTCCTCACGCTGGACGTGCCGAGACACACCGCGCTTGCAGAGCGCGCGGCGGCCCCCAAGCTCGGGGCGTGCTCGGTGCGCTCGTCTCGCTCTTGCTCCCACTCGTGCTCGGCGTCGCCGCCGGACGCGGCGAGTGGCTGGCGACCGAGAGCGTCTCGAGCGCACAGGCGATGGGCGCCCTCAATCGCTTCGCGCTCCTCGTCGCGTTCCCCGCGCTCGTCGTCGCGAGCTTCCTCGATCCATCTCGCACGCTGAGCCTCGCGTGGCCCCTGCTCCTCTTGTCGGCGGCGCCGCAGCTCGTCGCCGTGGGCGTGGCGCTCCTCGTCGGCGGGCGACGCGTGGGACGCGAGACACTGCCCTCACGGGGCACGCTCGCGCTCGTCGCGCTCTTCGGAAACTCCGCGTACCTCGGCCTGCCGCTCGTCGAGGCCGTGCTCGGTCCTGCGCAGCTCGCGCTCGCGAGCGTGATCGTCTCGGTGCACGTCGCGCTCACGGTCATGCTCGGCACGGCGCTGCTCGACGCGCAGGGCGGACGACGCCTCGAGCCTCGCGCGGTGATCGGCAAGGTGCTGAAGAGCCCCCTCGCGATGTCGCCCATCGTCGGGGCGCTCGCTGCATGGGCGCTCCGCGCGGGCGGCGCCGAAGATCATCCTGCGACGGTGGCCGCGTTCCACGCGCTCGACGTGCTCGGAAAGAGCGCCTCGCCTCTCGGCATCTTCGTGCTCGGTCTCTTTCTCGGGGGCCACTTCCTCGGGGGCCAACCTCTCGGGGGCCAACCTCTCGGGGCCGAGCGCGCGGGGGCTGGCGCGGGCCTCGTCGGACAGCTCGCGTTCGCGCTGATCCGCCTCGCTCTCGTGCCCGCCCTCACGCTGGGCTTCGCGCTCGCGCTCCGCGCGAGCGTGCCGATCGATCAGGACACGCTGCGGACGCTCGTGCTGCTGTCGTCGGTGCCCGCGGCGATCAGCACCTTCGCGATGGCCGAGCACGCCAAGGCCGAGCCCGAGGCCGTGGCTCGCGCGATCGTGACCACGTCGATCGCGTCGTTCATCACGATCCCGCTCTGGCTGGCGCTGACGAGCGCGCTGGCGTGATCACGCGCGATCACGCGTGCGCCGTGGTCAGCTCTTCTTCTTCCGGTTCATCCAGGTCGCGAGCATCGTGTGGCCACCGCCCCAGAGCATGGCCATCGCGAAGAAGAGCATGCCCGTCCAGAGCGCGTTGGCCGCCACGAGGAAGGCGCTGCCCGCGAGCAGCGCGCCCACCACCATGCCGCTGTAGATGCGACGACCGATGAGGTCGTACTGCGCGATCTGCGCGCTGTCCTTGGTGCGGAGCTCGAGGCGACCCTGCCGCAGATCCTCGAGGATCTCCTGCGCCTGGAGCGGGAAGTCCGTGGCCGCGCCCGAGATGCGCGAGAGCGAGCGCAGGATCTCGGGGAGCATCTTCTCCGGCGAGTAGCGCTGCTGGAGGAGCTTGAGGAAGTACGGCTTCATCTCCTCGTAGAGATCGAAGCGAGGCGAGATCTCCTTGCCCACGCCCTCCATCGTCATGATCGCCTTGCCGACCATGAGGAAGTCGGGCGGGATCTCGAGGCCGTACTTCTGCGCGCCGTTGACGAGGTCGCGGATGAGCGCGCTCACCTCGATCTCGGCGAGCTGCTTGCCGAGGTACTTCTGCGCGAGCTGCGTGACCTCGGCCTCGAACGCGTTGCGATCGACCTTCTTGGTGGGCGTCCCGATCGCGTAGAGGGCATCGGCGAGGCCGCGGTAGTCCTCCTGCACGGCGGCGACCATGAGGTCGATGGTCTTGTCGCGGAGCTGCGGCGTGAGGCGACCGACGAGGCCGAGATCGATCATGCCGATCACGGGCGCGGCGGCCTGGCCCATGAGGAGGATGTTCCCGGGGTGCGGATCGGCGTGGAAGAAGCCGTCCTCGAAGATGCTCTTGATGGTGATCGAGAGCATGTTGCGGGTGATGTCCTCGCCGTCGAAGCCACGCTTGACCGCGTCGTAGACCTTCATGCCGTCGAAGAACTCGAGCACGAGCACGCGCTTGGCCGAGAGGCGCCGGTAGACCTTGGGGAAGCGCACGTGCGGCTGCCCCTCGAAGTTCTTCGAGAAGCGCACCGCGTGATCGGCCTCGAGGCCGAAGTCGAGCTCGGCCGAGATCGCGCGGTCGAACTCGCTCACCATCTTGCTCGGCTGGTAGATGCGCGACTCGGGGATCGCGCGCTCCACCGTGCTGGCGAGCAGGTAGAGCAGGTCGAGATCGCGCTCGATCGTGGTCTTGATGTTGGGGCGCTGGACCTTGACCACCACGTCGCGCGGCGAGCCGTCCTCGAGGCGGATGCGCGCGCGGTGGACCTGCCCGACGGACGCGGACGCGAGCGGGTTCTCGTCGAAGGCCTCGAACACGTCCTGGATGGGCATGTTCAGCTCGCTCTCGATCTGCGTCCGGATGTCCGCGTAGGGCACCGGCGGCACGCGATCCTGGAGCTTCTTGAGCTCGAGGATCACGTCGGCGGGCACGAGATCCGGCCGCGTCGACATGATCTGACCGAGCTTCACGAACGAGGGCCCGAGCTCGGTGACCACGAGGCGCACGCGCTCGGCGACGGAGCGGTTTCCCGCCTCGCTCTTGCCCACGACGAGAGAGCCGAGCGCCGTGCGCGAGAGCACCTCGCCGAACCCGTGGCGGACGAGCACCGCGACGATCTGCCGGAGCCGATCGAGATCGCGGACGGTGGAGAGCAGGGTCGGCGGCGCCATGGCGAGGGACGGTAGCAGCCCTACGCGCGAGGGCCCGTGCGCCTTTCACCCGCGACCCGCGGTGGAAGCGGCGTGTTAGGGTCGCGCTCCATGAACAAGCAGAATTCGCAGATCGCCGCGGGGTGCAGCGGTTGCGCCGCGCTCCTCGCGATCATGCTCAGCTGCGTCGCGACGGGCGGCGTCCCCTACTTCAACTCCGAGGTCGAGCGATGGGAGCGGATGCGATCGGAGGACATCGCCTCGGGGCAGATGGATCTCCTGCTCGCGATCGACGACGGCGCGATCGCCGAGAACACGAACTACATGTACGGCAGCGCCGGCTGCGCCGCGTGCTCCGGCTTCATCGGCCTGCTCGGCGTCGCCGGCGCCGTGGGCCTGTTCATGAGGAGCCGCAAGGCCGAGAGCTGATCGCGGACACGCGCCGCACGGAGGCCGTCAGGTCACGGTCGTGGAGGGCGCCTCGAACACGAGGGTGACTTTGAGCTTGTCGCGCGCCCAATTCGCGAGGAACGCGCGCCACGCCTCGGGGCCTGCAGCGGCGGCTTGCCCGCCGGCCTCGCCGAGCACCTCGCCCGCGTGGTCGAAGAGCACGATCTCGTCGGCGAGCGTGAGCGCGAGCGTGGTGGGGACGATGCCCGCCTCCTGCGCACGCGCGAGGAGGTCGGCGATGCGGGTCACGGTGCGGACGCCGCGCATCGTGGTCGGGATCTCACGCCGCGCCGACGAGCTCTCACGAGCGTCCGTGCGCAGCTTGAGCTTCCCGAGGACCGACATCCTTCGTTTGTCGCCGTAGTCGTGGGCGCTTTGCAAGACCTTCGAGGGATGCAGCTCCTCAGGATCGCGGGCCGACGTAGCCCGTCGCGACGACGACGTCGTCGATCCACTTGTGCGTCGTCACGGGGACCGCGCGCGCGTGGAACATCACGCTGACGCGATCGATCGTCAGCGTCGGCACGTCGCGCAGGCGTAGGCTCGGGAAGTCGCCCACGAGGGCGCCATCGAGCCACATCGCGATGCGCCCGTCGCGCAGGCCGGGCGTGTTCGCGTGCACCATGAGCTCGAAGCAGTACCAGCGTCCGAGCTCGGGCGTGACGTTGGGCCTCGCCATGAAGCTCGGCCCGAAGTCCCCAGGGATGCTCGTGTTCGGCAGCACCTCCCCGTTGGGGAAGAAGTGGTCGCCGTACACGTCGCGCTGCGCCGGGTGATAGATGTAGACGTTGAGCGCGCCGGGGCTCGGGTCGGTGTCGGCGCCGCGCCACATCTCCATGGTCGCGAGGTACTTGTTGGTGCCGTCGGCCGGAATCCCGGGTGTGGGGTGCCCGTCCATCTCGTAGTGCGCGCTGATGCCGCCGCCCTGGTGTGAGGAGCCCACCACGTCGTAGCTCGGGTCGAGGCGCTGATACCAACGCAGGAAGACGGTGTCTTGCTCGACGGGCAGCGCGTGCTCGACGCCGTCGCTGTGCTCCACGTCGGAGGCCTCGAGCTCGAACTGCAGCGCCTGGTGGCCCGCATGCACCTGCTCGGCGCTCGTGGTGAGCGAGGTCCCACCGAAGAAGTTCGTCCAGTGCCCCCAGAGCTCGTCGACGCTCGCGTAGGACTCGAAGTCGTCGCTGAAGAGCACGTCCGGATCGCTCGCGATCCCTTCGTCGCCGGGGTGGCGCGAGGCGATGCCCGTCGCGCCCGACGGCAGCTCCCCCGTGCCGATCGAGCCTGCGTCTCGATCCACCGATGGCGCGTCGGTGGCGCTCCAGGCATCGGCCAGTGGCCCTGCATCGACGCCCGGCGCGACGAACGCGTCCGGCGTCCTGGAGCCCGTGTCGTCGCCGCTCGGATCGCGGTCACACGAGGCGAGCGATGCGAGCGCGAGGGCGAAGAACGGGGATCGGACGGGGCCGCGAGCACTCATGACGCTCATCGTAGGCCAGCGCGCGTCAGGGCGTGAGTCGCTTGGATTCACTCACGATCTGCCCCCGAGTGAATCGGCGAGAGCCTCCCTCCCGCCGAGTCGAGCCCGCGCCAGTCGCACCGATCCAGCCGAGTGACAGGTGCTCTCACTCCGCGCCGGTCGAGCCCAGAAAGACGCCCGTGACGCGCCCGTTCTCGAGCGTGAACGAGAGCCCCGCGTAGGCGTTGCCGAGGCGCACCCAGCCATGATCCGTCGCGTCGGTGCGCGGGTCGTCGTCGGCCTCCGTGGGGACGTCGAGATACGCGGAGACGACGTCGTCGTAGCTCGTCCCCAGCCCCACGCCGCGGCCGGTGAGGAAGCTCGAGGGCGCATGCAGGGCGATCGACGCGATGCGCGGGCCGCCGTCGTCGATCATCACGAGATCGACCCCGAGCGCGGGCCAGGACCACTCCGCCAGGCGCTCTCCGGTGGCCTCCATCTCGCGGAATTCAGCTCGCTGCGTGGGCTCTCCGATCGCCGACACAAGCTCGCTCTCGCGCATGCCGAGGCGCAGCGGTCCCACTGTCTCGTCTCGCCAGCTCGCGAGCGTGCTGCGCGAAGCGCTGGTCGGCGTGGTGCCGGGCGAGGCACCCCCGCCGCCGCAGCCGGCCGAGACCACGAGACACGCGATCACTCCGACGACCGTCCAGATCCTCAGTATCTCCCGCGCCTCCGGCGCTCGAGGCGGGGGCTCGACCCCCGCACCCCCATCGCTCGTCGTCGCTTCGCTCCTCCCGGGTTCTCCCCGTGCTCGCAACTTCGTTGCTGTGCGCGGTGTCCGATCACCGGCTCGCGCCTCAAGGGGGAGCTTCGCTCCCCCGCCGGCCGGCTCCCCCGTCAGAGCGTCGTCTTGGATTGTTTCTCGCTCTCTCAGGAATCGCATCACGACTCGCACCTCGAACAGGGGGGAGGCCCGAGCATGCCTGTGCCCTGCACGCGCCGTCAGGATTTCCCGCGCCTCCGGCGCTCGAGGCGGGGGCCCGACCCCCGCACCCCCATCGTTCGTCGTCGCTCTGCGACTCCAGCACTCGCGCCTCGAGGGGGAGCTTCGCTCCCCCGCCAGCCGGCTCCCCCATCAGAACGTCGTCTTGGATTCTCATCGGCTTTCTTCGCCTCGGTCCCACGAGCGGGCCGCGGCATTGGTCCGGGTGGGCCAAGGAGCCGTGACGACGCGGCCGCTACGGTGAGGTCCACGCTGCACGACGACATCACGCGGAGAGCAGCGCCGCGTCGGTGCGAGCCATCGCGGAAGAGGAGGAGCCATGGGCGCGAGCCTCGGACTGTCGGACCTCTATCAGCCCTTCCCGAGCCGGAAGAGCCCGTTCACCGACGACGCCATCGCGGCATCGAGGGGGAGCGCGGAGCGCCGCGGGCTCTTGTCGTCGGCGAGCTCGCGGCGCCGCTTCGAGGCGTTCGCGCCGCTCGCAGGCGCGTTCTTTCCCGATGCGAGCCCAGAGCGCCTGACGGCGTGCACCTACTTCGTCCACTGGCTCTTCTTCGTCGACGACCTCTGCGATGGCGAGGAGCACTCGCAGGATCTCGGCGCGCTCCACTGCATGCTGGAGGAACAGGTGCGCGTGCTGCGCACGGGCCTCGCGCCGCGCAGGGCCTCGGGGCTCACCGCCTTCACCGCCTCGGTGAGCCGGCGGATCGCGCCCCTCTTCGGGGCGGCGCGGCATGGGGCGTTCTGCGACGTGGTCGAGGAGTACCTGCTCGACGGTGTGCTCATGGCCACGGTGGATCGCGCGGCGAGGACGGTGCCGGAACTCGAGCCGTACGCGCAGCGGCGCGAGGCCGATGGCGCCTCGCACACGGTGATCGCCTTGGTGGAGCTCGCGCGCGACATCACGCTCCCCGACTCACTCCGTGACGACGTGGACGTGGCACGGATCCGCCGTGTCTGCGCGCGCATCCTGTCGTTCGTGAACGACCTGGTCTCCTACGAGAAGGAGCTCCGCGAGGGCAGTCAGAACAACCTCCTCTGCGTGCTCCAGACGCAACACGGCATGACGTTTCCGGACGCCGTGGCGGCGGCGGTGACGTTGATCAACGAGCTCACGCGTGAGCATCAGGGCCTCGGCCTCGCGCTGTCGGCGCGCGATCCCGTGCTGCGTGCCTGGGTGCGCGGCCTCGAGGATCTGATCGCGGGCAACGCGCAGTGGTCGTTCGACACGCGTCGGTATGCGAGCGCGACCTCGCCGTTTCCGGAGCTGCGGCATCCGATGGAGAGCGGAGAGGTCGTGATCATGCCGGATCCCGGCCGAGCGCCGCAGGAGCTCAGAGAGCGCTCCCGGTAGCACGGCTGGTGATCCCTGCGGCCCTTGGTGACCTCACGACACACGAGGGCCCGCGAGCGGCGAGCGGGACGACGGTGCAAGTCCGACGAGGGGGCTTCTCGAGCAACTCTCTTTCGACGCGATGGACGTGGAAGGCAATGCCCCGAGAGGCGCGAGGCAGCGAGCACCGTCTCCGAGCACACTGCCCTCACTCCCGCCGATCACGCCTCCACGAATGCCCCCGGCAGGCCCGAGGGGAGGTGCGAGCACGACGAGCGAGCAGCCCGACGAGCGGGCTTCTCGAGCACAACACCCCACCTGCCTGGCTAGCCATTTGGCCCACCGACTGAAAGTCGGGGGCACACGACATCAAGCCCGCTGAGCGGGCTTCTCGAGCAACTCTCGTTCGACGCGACCGACGTGGAAGGCAATGCCCCGAGAGGCGCGAGGCAGCGAGCACCGTCTCCGAGCACACTGCCCTCACTCCCGCCGATCACGCCTCCACGAATGCCCCCGGCAGGCCCGAGGGGAGGTGC
>JAIBCE010000216.1 GCA_019694315.1 Sandaracinaceae bacterium | reverse complement strand
CGGCGCCGGTGCGTGCGAGCAGCCCACGTGCGCTCAGGCGACCGAGCTCCCGGGCTGCGGCTGGTGCGACGCGACGGGGCGGGGCATCCGCATCGGGGCGTTCGGCGAGGCCCTCGAGCCGTGTCCATCGGGTTATCGGGTCGATCCCTCCGACTGTGACACGGTCGAGCGCAGCACCTGCGGGCCGTGGAGCGGTGTCACCGAGTTCACGTGTCGCCGAGGCCGCACCCAGTTCGTCCGCTGCGACGAGGGCGGCGTCCCCGAGTTCCTCACGTGCCCCGCTGGCTACTACTGCAACGCCGGCAGCACCGAGCGCTACTGCTATCGATGAGCGTGGCAGTCTCCGACATCGGCTCTCGATCGAGGCCGATGTCGGAGATCGGGATTCGGAGATCGGGATTCGGAGATCGGGATTCGGAGATCGGGATTCGGAGATCGGGATTCGGAGATCGGGATTCGGAGATCGGGATTCGGAGATCGGGATTCGGAGATCGGGAGTCGGAGCCCCTCAGTCGAGCCGGGAGCGCAGGCCCACGAGCGCGTCGATCACCGCGTACGAGAGATCGATCTGCGTGCCTGTCGTCGTCCACACGCGCGTGCCGAAGAGGACGCCGGCGCCCCCGAGCTCGACGGTGAGCGCGAGGCGCTCGTCGAGCCACAGGCCGAGCTCGAGCGCTGCGCCGAGGCTCGACCACGGCTGCGCCGTCACGTGGCCGGTCCCGTCCGCAGGCGAGCCGTTCGCCACGAGCACACCGAGCTCGATCGACGCGAGGAGCGTGAGATCGAGCGAGCTCGTGCGCACGAGCGCGTAGCCCGCACGCCCGGCGGCCGCGGCCACCACCGCGTCGACGTTTCCCTCGGTGGGCGCGGCGTGCGACCACGTCAGCACCACGCCGGCCTCGAGCGCGAACGAGGCGTCGAGGTGCGCACGGAGCATCGCCCTCGTCCCGAGGGCCCACGAGGGCTGCACGGGCGCGACGCGGCCGAAGAGCGAGCTCGTCAGCGTCGGGCCGAGCGCGGAACGCGCGTCGCGTCGCGGCGCGCCGAGGGTCTCTCTCGCGAGGCTGGGGCTCTCCGTGGCATCGACGCGACCGTCCCGGGCGAGGCTCGGCTCGCTCGAGTCGCCCGAGTCGACCGAGTCGCCCGAGTCGCTCGCGTCGGCCGTGTCTGGCGCCTCCTGCGTCGCCTCCGGGTCCTCGGGCTCGACGATCTCGGCCACCGGCACCACCGGACGTCGTCCGAGCGCGAGGCGTGCGCGCTCCGCCACCGCGAGGGCGATCGCCCGCGCGCGCGAGTCGGCCGCGGGCTCGTCGCTCAGCGCGATCGTCTCGCGGGCCTCGCGGCCCCGGGCCCGATCGCGGATCACCACGTCGATCGCCGTCGCGGTGGGATCGCAGAGCGCGCTCGAGAGCGCGACCTCGAGCGCGTCGGCGTCCGTGTCCTCGAGCTCGATCGGCAGGAGCTCGGCCAGGAGCGGCGTGTCCACGTGCGCGGGTCGACAGTCGGGCAGGAGCACACGCACGCGCTCCTGGGCCGCGGCGTGACCCACGACGATCCCGAGCGCGACGCTCCCGAGCGCGTGGGCCCACCCGCTCCGTACCGTTCCCCCAGGACTCAGGGCGTGTGCGCCCATGCCTCGACCTCGGCTCGCCATCGACCCTCGGGATGATGCGCGAGGTAGTCGTCGGCGGCTCGTCCCGCGGCGTCGTGATCGACGCGCGCGAGGGCCTGCACACGGCGCGCGCGCGCGTCCTCGAGGAGCGGCTCGCGGAGACCGAGCGCGATCGCGCGCTCGAAGGCGTCTGCGGCCTCGCGAGGGTGGCCGCGACGATCGAGCTCGATGCGACCGAGCGTGAAGGCGGCGAGCGCGCGGTCCGCGCCCGCGCTCGGATCGTCGGCGATCGAGGCGAGGAGCATGATCGCCTCGTCGAGGCGTCCCGCACCGCGCAGCGTGTCGGCTTCGCGCAGGCGCGCCTGGGCGCTGGGGGCGCTCGGCGCGGCCTCGAGCTCGGGCTCCGTGCGCGCGTCGCTCGGGCGTGTCGGCCGCGCGCTCGACGACGTGGCCTCCTCGCCCGTCGTGGTCGGCGGGGGCGCGGGCTCCGAGATCGGTTCCTCGGCGTGTCTCACCTCGGGCCCGACGAGGTCGTCGTGCACCTGTGCGTGAGGGGCCTCCGCGATCGCGCTCTCGTCGTCCATCGGCAGCACGATGGAGTCGCCCGCGTGCAGGCGCTGCATGCCACCGGGCGCGGTCGGCCCGCGCACGAGCACGCTGCCGCGTGAGACCGACACCTCCACCTCGTGCGGTCGGTGGGTGACGCGGAACGAGGTGCCGAGGACCTCCACCGTGACGAGGCCAGTCTCGATCACCCAGCGTCGTGGTCCGCCGGGCACGACGTCGAAGCCAGCGCTCCCCTCGTGTAGCCAGAAGCGCACGTGATCGCCCGCGTTCTCGAGGATCTCGAGGCGCGTACCGTCCTCGAGCGCGATCTCGGAGCCGTCGTCGAGGCGGAGCGCGCGATCGGGGAGCTCCTCGGGCACGAGCAGCCCGTGCGCGATGGTCCCGTCGTCGAGGAGGAGCGGGCCCGGCGCACCGCGCGTGGCGAGCACGCCGAGGATGATGGCCGCCACGACCAGCGCGCCGAGGCCCAGCGCGAGGCGTGGCATGCCCAGCCAGGGAACCGCGGGCGTCGCGCGTCGACGTGCGGCGATGGCGTTCCAGTTGTCGCGCGCGCGGGCCTCGTCGTGGGGCTCGCGGAGCGAGGCGCGGAGCTCGTCATCGGTCGTCATCGCGGCGCTCCTTCCTCGCTCGATCCCTCACGAAATGGGGCGATTCTCGCGTCGGCCTCGGCGAGGCGGCGCTTGGCGGTGGCGAGCGAGACCTCGAGCGCGTCGGCGGTCTCCTCGAGCGTCCAGCCCTCCACGCGATGGAGGATCCATGCCGATCGTGACGCCACCGAGAGGCGATCCAGCTCACGATCGATCTGGCGCAAGAGCGCCACGAGATCGGGCCGCGCCCCCTCGGTCGCCTGCGCCTCGAGCGTCGCGTCGTCGTCGCCGCGATCGAGCCCGAACGCGCGCAGGAGCTTGCGCTTGCGGAAGCGACGGTGACAGAGCGTGACGGCGATTCGCTGGACCCAGCTGCGGAACGCGGCCCCGTCGCGCAGATCCTCGAGGCGCTCGAGCGCACGCACGAAGGTGTCCTGCACCACGTCGTCTGCGTCGGCCGTGCGGCCGAGCAGCCGCGTGACCGCGTTGGTCACCGCGCGGACGTGACGGCGATAGAGCGCCTCCTCGGCCCACCGGTCGCCGCCGCGGGCACGTCGCACGAGCTCGGCGTCGTCCTCCCACTGCGTGGTCGGGAGCTCGGTGACGGGGGGGCTGCGTAGCGCGTGGCTCACGGTTCGAATCGAGGATCCCCGACCCACCGGGATCGGCTCAGGAAAAAGAGCGGCGGGGAGGCGAAAAGTGTGAGCCGCTCGGCGCCTCTCGCGCATCCTCGCTCCGTGCGTGCCCGTGTCGCCGCGGTCCTGGCCTGTCACTCGGTGGCCGTGGCCTGTCTCGCGAGCCTCACCGGCTGCGTGACGGATACGACGGTGATCGGCGACGATCGCACACGCTTCGCGTGCGCCGAGGCCCCGATCCTCGATCTGCCTCCCTTCGGCTGCACCACCATCACGCTGACGTCCACGGGTCCGTGGGGCTGCAGCATCGTGGATGATCGCGGCAACTGGCTCGGAGAGCTCTCGGGATCGTGGGTGCGGCTCCGCGCGTCGGACAGGCCCGGGACCCTGCGGGTCCGCGTCCTCACGCCGCCTCCGTCGTGCTCGACGGATGCGGGAGCGAGCGACGCGGGCAGCCGGGAGTGCTTCGCGCAGTTCCACTTGCGTCGTGGCGGTACGCCCTGCGCCTGTCTCGCGGGCGCGCTCGAGACGGTGGCGCTCGACGCGATGAGCACGTGGGAGGGACCGCTCGTCGGCGTCGAGCAGGAGATCTTGATCGAGCCTGTCGGCACGGACGTCGAGGTCTCGCTCTGCGCGCCCTGATCGACGACTTCCGAGGATCCTCGCCCAGCGCGAAGACTCGGTCGACACGCGACAAGCTTCGGATGTTGGACCCTCGTTCGAGCTGGTGATGATCGATCGTGTGAGCCGACTTCACGAGGTCGCGGCTCCTTGCCCTCGAGCGCGTCAGTCGACGCCTCGGAAAGGGTGATGAACATGAACGCGACGAGAGCGAAGTGGCTCGCCGTGGGAGCGGTGTCGATGACGGGTGCGCTCGGCCTGAGCGCGTGTGGGCAAGGCGGTGACGGGACCGTCTCGCTCGACGTGCAGATGCTCTCCGTGTCGGGCTCGATCGAGGGCAACGACCTCGCGATGGAGACGTACTCGGTCTCTCAGGGGGAGCGTCTGGGCGATCACGGCACGTTCCTCTTCGATGGGCCCGGCACGAGTGTGCAGGTGTCTGCGTGCCCGCTCGACAACACCAACATCGATCCCTACGGCGCCACGGGCGGCCCGCCGGTCACCTCGATGCCGGATCCCAGCGGGGAGCCTGTTCGCCCCACGCCGCCGCTCGGCTGCACGGATCGCTCGATCTTCGTGTGCGCCGGCAACACGTGTGGCTCGTTCTCCACCGACGAGGTGGAGCTCGAGCTCGTCGATCAGGGTCAGTGGCGTCACCTCGTGATGCACGGTGAGAGCGCGCTCGGCTCGGTCGACGTCGAGCTGCAGTATCGCGAGCAGCGCTGAGGCGAGAGGAGGCAGGACATGTCCGTACGCGCCAACGCACTCTCCATCATCGGCCGAGCCCATGGGCTCGTCGGCGTCGCGATCCTCGGTGTGGCTGTCACGGGCTGTGCCCAGGATCTCCGGGGCGAGCTCGTCGCCGCGGGCGTGTTCTCGCCTCGCAGTCTCGAGGTCGGAAAGGACGACCTCGTCACACTGGGTCAGATGCTCTTCTTCGATCGCGAGCTGTCGGGCAGTCGCAACATCGCCTGTGCGACTTGCCATCTGCCCGCGCTCCACGCGGGCGACGCGCGACACCTCTCCATCGGTCAAGACGGCGCGCGGCTGTCGCGCAGCGTGATCGAGCCCTTCAATCGGTCGTTTGCGACCAGCATGTTCTGGGATGGCCGCATCGAAGAGCGAGACGGAGAGATCGTCGCGCCTCTCCCTCTGCCCGAGGGGATCGAGACCTTGCTCGAGGCGCAGGCGCTCTTTCCGCTGCTCGATCGCCACGAGATGCGCGGCATGGCCGGTGACCACGCGGAGGACGGCCGCGCCAACGAGCTCGCGATGCTCGACGACGAGGCGTCCGAGGCGATCTGGTCGGCGATCGTCGCGCGGATCGTCGCGATCGAGGGCTATCGAGCCCTCCTCGCGAGCGCGTTTCCCGGCGTGACGATCGAGGACATCACCATCGTGCACCTCGCGCGGGCGATCGCCGCGTTCGAGTCACACCTCTGGGAGCTGACCGACACGTCGTTCGATCGTTTCCTCGGCTCGGTGAGCAATCCCCCCGACGAGGGGGCGATGGCGGAGCCCGAGCGTCGCGGCGCCGAGCTCTTCTTCGGCGACGCGGGCTGCGCGCGCTGTCACTCCGGGCCGCTGCTCAGCGACGGCGCGTTCCACGCGATCGGGGTGCCACAGATCGGCCCCGGGCGAGACGCGCTGCACCAGGACGAGGGCCGCTTCGCGGTCACCCGCGATCCGGCCGATCGCTTCGCGTTCCGGACACCCTCGCTGCGCAACGTGAGCCTCACGGCGCCCTACATGCACGACGGGGCGTTCGTGCGGCTCGAGGACGCGGTGCGCCATCACCTCGATCCGGAGGGCTCGCTCGCCGCCTACGATGGCTCGCAGCTCTCGCCCGATCTGCAGGGGCAGATCCACTTCGAGCTGAGCCCGCTCATCGCTGCCGCGATCGATCCCGAGGTGAGGCCGCTCCGCGCGTTGAGCGACGAGGAGCTCTGGGACGTGGTGTTCTTCCTCGGCACGCTCAGCTCGCAGACGGAGCAGGCGCTCGGGCCCGAGGCGGGGATTCCGAGGTCGGTGCCGAGCGGCCTGCCGGTGGATGCGCCCCCCTCGGGGCTCGAGCAGCGGCCCTGAGCGAGCTGGCGGCTGCGCCCGACGCGCCGTGACCGAGCGGGGCGGCTCGAGGGCTCATGATAGCGTCCGGACGTCGATGTCCTCCGCCTCGCGTCTTCTCCTCGGGCTCGCTCTGAGCCTGCTCGCCTCGGTCGGGGCCCTCCGCGCGCGCGCCACGGCGCCTGGGCGCGAGGGCCTCGGGTCGCGCTCGGTCGACGCGCGCCCCGTCAGCGCGCCGGCGCAGTCACCTCGTCGCGGGGAGCCCGAGCAGGCAGCCGAGGGGCCTCGGCCGCACGTGGCTCCGCTGCCGCCGGCCGAGCGGACTCAGTTCATCCTGATGGGCATGGACACGACGCCGCACTGGCAGCGACGTGGCTTCGAGGACCTCTATCACTACCTCAACACCCGCACGGCCGAGGGAGAGCGGCCCGCGAGCTACACGCTCTTCATCGGCTCTGGAGGCATGCAGTTCGACGAGACGCGCCGTGACCTCAGCGAGGCAGAGCGCGTGTTCCAGGGGGTGCCTCCCCGACACAATCCGGTCTTCGACTACGCCGAGTCGATGGAGCAGATCCAGGGCAAGATCGAGAACATCCGACGCCTCCACGAGCTGGGCGTCGAGATCGGCTCGCACACGGTGCGGCACGAGCGGGGTGGGGAGTGGACAGCCGAGGAGTGGGAGCACGAGATCGCCGATCACGAGCGCATCCTCGACCTCGTCCACTTGCCGCGCCCCGACGGCTTCCGGGCGCCATTCCTCGCCACGAACGAGCATCTCTACACGTCGCTCGTCGCGCACCACTACCGCTACGACTGCTCGCGGACGGCCAACAGTCGCCTCTGGCCCATGCGATATCCGGGGACCCAGCTCTGGCAGTTCGGCATCCCGAGCGTGATGATCCCCGGGCGGGATCGTCCGGCGCTCCTCTACGATCTCAACATGGAAGAGCGGCTGCGCCGTGCGGCCGTGGCCGAGGGCGTGACGGGAGAGGCCGAGATCATCGAGTGGATGGATCGCGCGTTCTACCGAGCCATCGAGTCCGAGTTCCGCCGTCGGTATCGACGCGGTCGCGCGCCCTTCCTCATCAGCGGGCATGGCGGGTTCCGCGACGCCATCACGCGCTTCATGCGCCATGTCTGTCACATGGATCACGTCCGCTGTGCGACGTTCCGCGAGGCGGTCGACTACATGGAGGCGCACCCCGAGATGGAGGGCGCCCGCTGACCGGTCGGTGATCGCTTTGCCGCGGGCCCTAACAGACGATCTTGCGCGCCACGGCGGCCGCGCGGAGCTCGTCGCGGAAGGCGGGATCGGCGATCGAGATGAGCAGCTCGGCGCGCTCGCGAAGCGTGCGGCCGCGGAGGTTCACGGCGCCGTGCTCGGTGACCACCCACTGCACGTGACCGCGGGTCGTGACGACGCCGGCGCCGGGCTGGAGGCGGGGGACGATGCGCGAGAGCTTGCCGCCGCGGGCGCTCGAGGGGAGCGCGATGAAGGCCTTGCCGCCCCGGCTCAGCACCGCGCCGCGGACGAAGTCCATCTGGCCGCCGATGCCGCTGAAGATCTTCTCACCCATCGAGTCCGCGCAGACCTGACCGGTGAGGTCGATCTCGATCGCGGAGTTGATGGCGATCATGTGGTGCTGCTCGCGGATCACCGCCGTGTCGTTGACGATGTCGCTCGGGTGGAATTCCACCGACGGGTTGTGGTCGACGTAGTCGTAGAGCGCCTGACTGCCCATCGCGAAGCTCGCGACGATGCGGTTCTTGAACATCGTCTTCTGTGCGCCCGTGATCGCGCCCGACTTCACGAGACGCACGAGGCCGTCGGTGAACATCTCCGTGTGCACGCCCAGATCGCTGCGCTGGTGGAGCTGCGCGAGCACGGCGTCGGGGATCGTGCCGATGCCCATCTGGAGCGTCGCGCCGTCGGGCACGTGCTCCGCGATCAGCCCGCCGATGCGACGCTCGACCTCGCCTGGCTCGCTGTCGAGGTGCTCGGGCAGCGGGCGATCGACCTCGACGCCGAAGTGGATCTTGTCGATGTGGATCGCGGTGTGACCGTCGGTGCGCGGCACCTTCTTGTTGATCTCGGCGATCACGATGCGCGCGTGATCGACGGCGCTGCGCGCCCCCGCGACCGACACGCCGAGGCGACAGTAGCCGTGACGGTTCGGGGGCGAGACCTGCACGAGCGCGACGTCGAGCGGCAGCGAGCCGTCGTGGAAGAGGTGCGGGACCTCCGAGAGGAAGACGGGCGTGAAGTCGGCGCGTCCGTCGTTGACCGCCTCGCGCGCGCTGGGGCCCACGAAGAGGGCGTTGTGGCGGATGTGGCCGGCGAGATCGGGCGCGAGGTGCGGGGCGGGGCCGTTCACGTGGAGGTGCACGACCTCGACGTGGGAGAGCTCGCGGCCGCGCCGAGCGAGCGCCTCGAGGAGCGAGGTGGGTGCCATGGCGGCCTCGTGCACGTACACGCGGTGACCCGACTCGACGATGGAGAGCGCTTGATCCGCAGAGACGATCTTCATGCCGCGAACCCTATCTCCGAACGGCCTGGGAGGCGCGTGACTTCGTGGTAGAGCGCACGCGACATGTCGCGCGCCGAGGAACCGAGACCCGAGCTGCCGCGCTTGCTCGTCGGACGCCATCGCCCGCGGTGGAAGGACCCGCCGCCGGGCGCAGACGCGGACGCTCGCCCGACGCTGGTCGCACGCGACACCGTGCTCGATCGCGAGCTCGAGCTCGAGCGCGTGCCCTTCGGCGCGGCGCGGCGCGGGGAGCGAGACGCGCTCGTCGAGCGGCTCAAGCGGCGTACGACGGTGCTCGATCCGTCGCTCGTCGCGGTGCACGACGCAGGCGAGTGGGAGGACGACGCGTTCGTCCTGAACGAGCCGATCGAGGCGCCCCGCGCGCTCGAGCAGACCCTGGCCGACACGCCCTCGCCGAGCGTGGCGGAGCGCCTGCGCTGGGCGACGGAGCTCTGTGGCGCCGCGTGCACCCTCGACGAGGCGGGGCTCTCGATCGGCGCGCGCGACTGGGACGCGGTCGTCCTCGACGGCTATCGCGCGATCCGCGTCCGAGGGCTCGATCGCGCCTCGGACGCGACGGACGAGGCGCGCGCTGCGACGGTGCGTTCGATCGGGCAGTGGCTCGCGAGGCTCGCCGCCGTCGAGGTCGACGAGGCCCGCGATCGCGAGGCCCGCGAGGCGCTCGCCAGCGCCGCCGTCGAGGCGCCGGGACTCTCGATCGCAGCGCTCCGTGCGCGTGTCGGTGCGCTCTCGGGCGCGCCCGAGCCGGAGCGGCCCCTGCTCCCGAACATCGAGGCGGGCGCAGGCCGCGGGAGCTCGCTGCCGCTCGTGGTGGGCCTCTCGTTCTTCGTGCTCGCGTTCGTGGTGCTGATCGTCGTGCTCGCCGCCGCGCGCTGACCGGGTCGGTCGGCGTTCGGGCAAGAGACGCAAAGACGCCCGGATCGGTGGGCGATCCGGGCGTCGTCGGGGAGCAGGCCCGCGGGCGCTCAGATCGGCACTTCGCCACCCTCGGCGGGGACGACGATGAAGACCTGGCGGCTGTCGACCTCCGAGCCCGCGCGGCCGAGCACCACGATGGTGGCCTTGAAGACCTGCGCCACGTCGGTGCCCATCTGGAAGTCGTTGTTGAAGTCGACGCGGAACGTCACGCGCGTGGAGGGAGCGACGTTGTAGAAGGTCGTGGTATCGAATCTGTCGAAGCCCTCGGGCGCGTCGGGAATGCCGCGCGTCGGCTCGACTGCATCGATGAACGAGGCCGTGGTGTTGGGGGCCGCGATGCGCGTCTCGGCGAGGTCGGGATCCACGCGCGTCGTGATGTCCTGACGCGTCGTGCCCGCGATGCGCTGCACGGCGTCGATCACGTTGGTGGCCACGTCCGACGGCGCGCCGCGGAACGTGATGGGCGTGCCGGAGCCATCGACGGTGCCCGTGAGGCGCGCGAGCTCCATCGAGTTCATCTCGGTCTGTCCGCCCGCGACGTCGATGCCCACGAAGTAGGCGCCGTGCGAGGTGAACGCGCTCACGAGATCGTTCCACGTGGGCGCGCCGGGCGTGCTCGTCGCGTAGTAGTTGCCACCGGCCGCCACACCGTCGATCGCGTCGATGCCGTTGTGCCAGGGGGCATCGGAGAAGAGCACGATGATCGGGACGCGGCCCTCCTGGAAGCAGGCCCAGCCGTAGGTGCCGGGATCGTCGGGGCCCTGGTGGCAGTCGGCCACGGGATCCATGTTGCGCACGGGGCCGCACGCGTCGGAGTTGCCCGTGCCCCACGCCGTCTGCACGGCCGCCGCGAGCGTCGCGTCACAACCACCCGCGCCGCCTCCGAACGGATCGCCCGTCGCGTCGACGTAGGTCGGGAACCCGACGCCCGTGAGGAGCGCGTGCATCGCGGGCACCTGCGACTCGGACCAGTCGCCACCCGACGAGGCCATGAGCGAGGCGGTCGCGCGACGAACCGCGGCCACGTCGCGCGTGAGGGGCTGGATCACGGCGAGGTTGCCGCTGTAGTTCCAGCCGCCCTCCTGGAAGTCGCCGTGCGCCGTCATCGCGTAGCGCGCGTCGGCGTCGGCTCCGAGGGCCGCGGCGACACCGGGGACGATCACGCTCTCGAGCGTCGACTGCACCTGCGAGATCGTGCCGCCCATCGAGCCCGTCGTGTCGGTGACGAAGACGATGTCGACGGCGCGGATGCGCGTGGAGAAGTCGAACTCGCGGTTGGCCGTCTCGCCATAGGGCAGCACGACGTAGAGCGTCCCTTCGGGCGGTGCGGAGGTGCCGTCGGTGGGGCTCGAGCCCGCGGCGCGCTCGGTGAGATCGTCGATGCCGTCGCGGTCGGTGTCGGCCTGCGTCGGATCGGTGCCGAGCATGGCCTCCTCGCGATCGGTGAGGCCGTCGTTGTCGCTGTCGAGATCGATCGCGTCGTAGCGCGGATCGCCGTCGGAGTTCGCGGGCGTGCACGGGCTCCCGCCACCGGCCTCCACGGAGTCGAGGATTCCGTCTCCATCGGAGTCGTCGTCGAGGTAGTTGGGCGTGCCGTCACCGTCCGCGTCGGCCGTGCCCTCGCGCCCGTCGGCGATCCCGTCTCCATCGGAGTCGACCGAGGGATCGCAGCTGTCGACGATGTGGCCGACGTCGATCAGCACGGCCGTGCCCGTGTCGGGACCTCCGTCGCGGTGGCCACGGGGGTTGGGCCCGGTGTTGCACGCCGCGAGCGGGGCGAGCGACAGCGCGGAGGTGCAGGCGATCAAGAGGGGTGTTCGTCGGGACATGCGGTGCCTCGTGTGGGGGGGCATCGGACGGATGGGGACCGGGTGCGGAGCTCGATTGTCAGAGACGGTGCGCGCCCAGACCTTCGTCTCGGCGCGCGGAGACGCTCAGAGGAGGATCTCGCCGCCATCGGGCGGCACGACGATGAAGACGCGGCGCTGATCGAGGCGGGCGACGCCGTTGCCCACGACGATGATGCGGGCCTGGAAGACCTGCGCGATCGTGGCGGGTGGGCGCACGTCGTTCCAGAAGTCCACGTCGAAGTCGACCATGGTGCCAGGGATGACGCCGTAGAACGTGGTCGTGTCGTGGCTCGTGTAGCTCACGCCGGGGTTGGGCCCGGGGATGCCGTCGCGGTAGCCCTCGACCGGCGTGATGGACTTGATGAACTGCGTGGCGTCGAATTCATCGGGGTTGCCGGCGACGTTCTCGGTCTGGGTCGAGACGTCCTGCGGCGTGCCTCCGACGAGCGAGCGGATGCCCGAGATGATCTGCTCGGCGGTGGAGCTCGCCGGGCCCGTGAAGACGAGGGGGTTGCCCGACGCATCGACGCTGCCCGTGGCGCGCGCCATGGCGTTCATGTCGTTGAGGGAGTTGGCGTAGCCGACGTTGGCGCCGATGAAGCGCGCGCCGATCTCGTTCATCGCCGCGGTCGCCTGCGCGAACGTGACGGCACCCGCCACGCCACCGTAGGCGTTGCTGCCGCCCGTGCCGTTGTGCCACGACGCGTCGGAGACGAGCACGACGATGGGGAGCGAGCCGGGCCGGAAGCAGGGATAGCCGCGGCGCGCGCCGACCTCGTCGGGGATCGTGGGGCAGTGACGGGCCGGGATGGACGAGGTCCCGAAGTCGTCGTCACCGTAGGTCATGCCCATGCCCGACGCCGTGAGGTACACGGCCGCTGTCTGCGACTCGGGCTCGTCGTTGCCGCCGTTGACCACGAGGCCGAGCGCCCGGTTCACGCTCGCGATGTCCGCGGTGATGTCGACGAGGTGGCCGTAGGGCGTGTCGGCACGCGGCAGCCCGAAGATCGCGCCATTGCTGGCCGACCAGCCGTAGGGGTCGACGGGGAAGTCGTCGTGGCGTCCGACGCCGAACTGCGCGTCGGGTATGAGCCCCGCGACCGTCGTGACGATCGACATGAGCGACGAGTTGACGTCGTCGATCGCGCCCTGCATCGAGCCGGTCGTGTCGATGAGGAAGTAGATGTCGGCCTGCGTGATGTTCGTGCCGAAGCGAAGCGGGCGGACCGCGTGATCACCGTTGTACGGGAGCACCACGAAGAAGTCGGTCTCGGGGATCGTGCTCGCGGGGTCGGTGGGGTTCGTACCTGCGGCGCCTTCCGCCAGATCCGAGACGCCGTCGCCGTCGGTGTCGATGCTCGTCGGGTTGGTGCCGTTGGCGACCTCTTGCGCGTCGGGCACACCGTCGTTGTCGCTGTCGGTGTCGAGCGCGTCGGGCTGCGGGTCGCTGTCGGAATTCTGCGGCGTGCAGGCCCCGCGACCCCCGGACTCGATCGCGTCGGAGATCCCGTCGCCATCGGAGTCGTCGTCCTGGAAGCTGGGGATTCCGTCGCCGTCGGGATCGCCGTTGCCCTCGCGCACGTCGGCGATGCCGTCGCCGTCGGTGTCCATTCCGTCGCACGGTCCCATCACCGGGCCCGTGTCGACGAGCCCGCCGTGACCCGCATCGCGCATGCGATTGCTGGGTCCGCCGGCGTTGCAGGCGGCGAGCGGCACGAGGGCGAGGGACGCGAGAGTGAGGAGGGTTCGATTCGCGTTCGTCATGATCACATTCTCCGCGCGGCGCTCGCGCAACCGATCCAGGATGCCGTGTTTCGGGCCCGTTGAGAACCGTGGTCGCGGATCGAGGGGCCCGTCTCGGAATCGTGTGCTTGGCAGGCGCCGCGGAATCGGCAGCCCGGATATGCTCCTGCCGATGGCCTCCGAGACGATCTCCGTGGACCCCGTCGAGCTCGTGGCCGCCATGCTCCGGCGGCGCGGCGGGGCCCGCTCCTGCGTGGACCTCGCGAGCGGTGAGGTGCACCGCTCCGTCGAGGAGTGCGATCCCGAAGAGGACGATCGCAAGCTCGACGATCCGAGCCGCTACGCGCCGATCGATCCGCTCGACGCCGCGGAGGTGGCCGCGTTCTGGGCACGCGTGGATCGCCCTGAATTCCAAGGCGCCACGGGCCTCTACCAGCCTCTGTCGGGCGCGACGGGCGAGGCGCGCGCGCGCTTGCTCGAGGTCGTGCGCGACGTGGCCCGCGGTTGGCTCTCGGCGCGCGGCCTCGCCGCGGAGCTCCGGGCTCGGGACTGAGTTTCTGCGCGCCATTCGGCGCGCGCTCGGGGGCTCAAGCGCCCCCGGACCCCGCGTCGCTCGATCGTCGAAGACTCCTCCTCGCTCCCGCTCCAGGGGTCTGCTGCGCAGACCCCGCCGCG
>JAIBCE010000215.1 GCA_019694315.1 Sandaracinaceae bacterium | reverse complement strand
CACCGCGTCGCGCGTGCGCGGCGAGGCTGGCGACGTGGCCGGCGCGCTCTCGGATGCGATGGCGGCGGTGCGCCTCGTGCCGCGCGATCGAGAGACGGTGCTCTCGGCGATCGGCCTCGCGGGCCGTGTCGAGGGCGGCGACGCGGGCGCGGCCGCGGAGGCGTGGACGCTCCACGCGTTCGCGATGCGCGCGATCGATGCCGGGGTGACCGAGGCGCTCGAGGCGAGCGGCGAGTCGATCGGCTGGGACGCGCTCACGACGGCGATCGAGAGCGCGGTGGCCGCATCGGTCTCGCGTGCGCTCTCGTCGGCGGGCGCGCCGCACCTCCGCAGCATCGGCCTCGCGGAGCTCGGGCGCGACATCGAGAACCGCATCGCCTCGTACCACCGCGATCGCCGCGGCGACGAGACCCGATCCATGGCGGCGCTCTCACGCGCGCTCGAGCACGACCCCGGTCACGCCGAGACGCTCCGCGAATTGGCGCGCCTGCAGTGGCGCGCGCCGGGCCGACCGCTCGTGGACACGCTGCTCGCGCTCTCGGAGCGCTTGGTGGGTGATCTCGACGCGCTCTACGACGCGGCGAGGATCGCCGTGGATCCGGTGGGCGACCTCGTGCTCGCGCGCGAGGTGCTCGAGCGCCTGTTCCGCGAGGCGACGCGGCTCTGGCGACGTGGTGAGCGCGCGCGCGGCGAGCGACCCGCGGAGCGGACTGCGATCGACGCGCACACCCAGATCGTGGGCCTCGAGATCGACGCGTCGCGCTACGAGCGCGCGATCGAGTGGCTGGTCGAGGGCTCGCGTCTGCCCATCCCCGCTGCCGAGTCGCGTGCGATGCTGCGTCGCGCGGCCGACATCGCCCGCGAGAAGCTCAACGACGAGGCGCGCGCACTGCGCCTCTACCAGCAGGTCATCGAGGACACCCTCGAGGACGGCGACGCCGTCGATCGCGTGGCCGCGATCTACGAGGCGCGCGCCCGCGTGCCCGAGCTCCTCGCGCTCCGACGCCGCGAGCTCGAGCTCCCGCTCTCGCCCGAGCGCAAGCTCCAAGTGCGCCTCGAAGTGGCCCGTTTGCTCGGCGTGCTCGAAGAAAAGGGCGGCCGGCTCGACGTGCTGCGCGCGAACCTCTCGGAGCTCCCCGGTCACGAGGCCTCGATCGCCGAGCTCTCGTCGGTGCTCGAGTCCAAGGGCCGCAACGCGGAGCTCTACGAGCTGCTCTCTTCGCAGGCCAAGAGGCTCGAGGAGGGCGAAGCCGCCCGCGCCGCGCGGCTCTGGGGCCTCGCGGCGAAGGTCGCGGAGGAGCGCCTGGGCGATCAGGAGCGGGCCATCGCCGCGCACCGTCGCGTGGTCACGCTCACGCCGTCTGCCGCGGCGTTCGAGGCGCTCGCGCGCCTGCACCTCGCGCGTGGCGAGGCGGGGCAGGCGGCCGAGTGGCTCGAGCGCCTGCTCGACTCCACCACCGGGGCCGATCGCGTGGCGCTCCACGTCAAGCTCGCCGAGGCGCGGCTGGCGGCTGGCCGCAACGATCGCGCGACCATCGCGCTCGAGCGCGCGCTCACCGAGGCGCCCGACGCCGCCGAGGTGCGCGAGCGACTCGCGACGCTCTATCGCGAGCAGAAGGCCTACGAGCCCCTCGCCAAGCTCCTCGCCGACGGCGCCATGCGGGCGAGCGGTCCCGACTCAACGACACGCACGCTGGCGTACGCGAAGGAAGCCGCGATCCTCTATCGCGACGAGGTGGGCCACGTGGATCGCGCGCTCCCCGTGCTCGAGCACGCGGCCACGGTGGGCACGCTCGATCAGGAGACGCGGACGTGTCTCGCGGATGCATACCGTGCGGCCGGGCGGCTGGGCGATGCCAAGCAGGTCCTCGAGGGCATCGTCGCGGACTTCGGTCGACGTCGCTCGCCGGAGCGCGCGCTCGTGCACTACCAGCTCGCGCAGGTCGCTCACGCCGCCAACGATCTGAAGGAGGCGCTCGATCAGCTCGACAAGGCGTCGAGCATGGACATGGGCCACGCGGGCATCCTCCGCATGCAGGGCCAGCTCGCGCGAGAGGCGGGACAGATCGACCGCTCCGAGCGCGCGTTCCGTGCGCTCCTGCTGGTGGTGCGACGTCAGCCGGTCGATGCCGAGGGGCTCGAGGTGGGCGCGAGCGAGGTGCTCTACGAGCTCTCGCGACTGGCGCGTGATCGCGGGCACGCGGCGCAGGCGGACGAGCTCCTCGAGAGCGCACGCGAGACGGCCAAGCAGCACCTGGCGGAGGCGGCGCGCTTCACGCGCGTGCTCCTCGCACGCAACGACGTGGCGCTGGCCGAGGAGGTCATCTCGATGCGCCTCGCGCAGGAGCCCGTCGGGCCACGGCGAGCGCGGGCGCTCTTCGATCAGGCGACGCTGCTCGACAAGGGCAAGAACGACCTCCAGGCGGCGCTGGCCGCGCGGCTCTCGGCGATCGAGCTCACGCCCGATGCGCCGCGCGAGCTCGACGCGACCCGCGAGCTCGCCAAGCGCGCGGGCCAGACCACCCGCTTCGCCGACGCGCTCGAGCAGATGGCCGACAAGCTGCGGCGCAAGGAGGACGTGCTCCTCGCGTCGGATCTGCTCTTCCGCGCCGGCCTCGCGATGGAGGAGGACATCGACGTGGGCGCCGCGCCCGCGTCGCGTGATGCGCAGGGCGAGGACGGCCCGCGCTCGCAGGTCATCGATGGGGTGTCGCTCGTGCGCGCCACGGAGCTCTATCAGCGCGTGGAGGCGCTCGGCGCACGCAGCGTGGATGCGTGGCGCGCCCTCGGGCGCGTGGCTCGCAAGCGCGGTGATCGCGTCGAGGAGATCCGTGTCCTGCGCCGCCTCGTGGCCGCTGGGGCGGACACGGCGGGCCTGGAGGGCGATGGCGATCTCGACGAGTCGCAGCGCACCGACGCCTTCTACCGGATCGCCGAGGTGGAGCTCCGCTCGGCGGAGACGCTCGAGTCCGGCCTCGACACGCTGCGCGACGCGGTGCGACGCGACGCGGACCATGCGCGGGCGGCCCGCATCGCAGCGGACGCGGCCAAGGCGATGCCCGAGCACGAGGGCCTCTTGCTGTTCTGGGAGCGCGCCGCGCGCGACGCGGGCGACTCGGCGCTGCTGCTCTCGTTCCTCCGGCACCGCATCGCCAAGGGCGGCGCGAGCCTCGAGGAGGTGCAGGAGGGCGTGACGCTCGCCACGGCGCTCGGAGAGGACGACGCCATCGAGCCGATGCTCCTCAAGGGGGCAGAGGCCGCGGAGAGCACGCTGGGCGGTCTCGCCGGCGCGCTGTGGATCCCCACGACGCTCGCGGAGCGACGCGCGTCGGCGGGTGACACGCGTGGCGCGATCGAGTGGACGCAGCGCGCGTCGGACGCGGCCGAAGCGGCGGGCGACGCCGACAAGGCGCTCGAGCTCCTGCGCGAGGTCGCCGAGCTCGCGCGTCAGGACGCCGCGGACCCGAAGCTCGCGGCCCAGGCGTACGCCAAGCTCGTCGAGAAGAACCCCGGCGATCGAACCCTCTGGGGCCCGCTCGCCGAGGTGCACGCGTCGCTCCGCGACCGAGACGGATACGAGATCGCCGTGCGCTTGGCGCTGGATGGCCTCGTGGACCGCGCCGATCGCAACGAGCTGCGCGTGGCGCTGGCCGATCAGCTCCAGCGCACGTACGGCGCGGAGCCCGATGCGGTCGCAGTGCTCAAGGAGGCGCTCGACGACGACCCCGACAGCCTCGCGGCCTCGGAGCGCTTGCTCGACATCTTCCAGAAGAACGGCGAGAACGAGCAGCTCGCCGACCTCCTCGAGCGTCAGCTCGATCGCGCACGCGATCGCAGCGACGTCGAGGCGATCACCGCGCTCAGCCTTCGTCGCGGAGGGCTCCTCGAAGCCAGCCGCAAGGACGACGCGATGGACGTGTATCGCTCGGCGCTCGACTGGGCGCCGGAGGACGCACGTGTGCTCGCGGCGCTCTATCGCCTCTACGGCGCCGACGACGATCAGCTCGATCGCGCGGCCCTCGGCGAGCGGCTCCTCGCCGTGTGCCCCGAGGGCGAGGCCGCCAAGCTCGCGCTCTCGCTCGCCGACGTCTATGCGAGCGCGGAGGACGACGACGCGGTGGGTCGGGTGCTCGACGCGGGCTTCAAGCGCGCGCCGCGAGACGCGACGCTGCTCACGCGTCTGACCGCGTGGCTCACCGCGCGCGGCGATCGCGATGGCCTCGCGGAGCTCGCGGCGTTCGACGCCGCGCACCGCGTGGACGCTGCGCAGCGAAAGGCCCGCTTCCGCGAGGCGGCGGCGCTCTTCCAGGAGGTCGGGCGCCCCGAGCGCTCGGCCGAGATCCTCGGCGAAGCCGTGGCGGCGAGCCCCGACGATCTCACGCTCTTCGCGGAGTACGCGACGGCGCTCGAGGCCTCGGGGCGCGCAGAGGATGGCATCGCGCTCGCGAGCCAGCTCCTCGAGGGGCGCACGGGCGCGGATCGCGGGCGGCTCCTGGCGCTTCGCGCGAAGCTGGCGCTGACCGCTGCACAGACCGCAGTCGCGGTGCACGATCTGGAGGAGGCGTTCCAGATCGCGCCTCGTGAGCACCTCACGGCGCTCATGGGCGCGCTCGAGGCGCACCGAGAGGCGCTCGAGCACGCAGGAGATCGAGACGAAGAGCGGCGCACCACGCTCCGCTTGGTCGCGGTCCTCACGAGCGCAGGCAACGCCTCGCGCGCTCGAGAGGTGCTCGCGCACTGGACCTCGCGGGAGCAGGACGACGTGGTCGCGCTGCGCACGCTGCGAGACCTCGACGTCACCGGGGGCCGTCCCGCCGATGCGCTCTGGGCGGCGTCGCGTCTGGTCGAGATCGAGACCGAGGACGCGCAGGTCGACGCTGCGCTGCGCCTCAGCGAGATCGCCCAGCAGGCGAGGGATCCAGGCGCCGCGCGCGCGGGCCTCGAGCGCGTCTTCGCCGATCAGCCGGCGCAGAAGCCGATCCGCGACGCGCTCCGCGCGATGTACGAGAGCACCGAGAGCTGGGCCGAGCTCGCGGGGCTCTTGCTCGCGGACGCGCAGGCCGAGACCGGTGAGCCGCGCTTCGAGATCCTCAAGCGGGTCGGCGAGATCCTCGTGCATCGCGTGGCCGACTACCCGAACGCGGTGGAGCCGATCCGCGAGGCGCTCGGGATGCACCCCGAGGACGGCGACGTCATCGTGCTGCTCGCCGACGCCTACATGGGCTCGGACGCGCTCGCCGAGGCGGTCGAGCTCCTCAACGAGGCGATCAACCAGAAGGGCCGCAAGCGCTCCCCCGCGCTCGCGGGCATGCAGCTGCGCATGGCGCGCATCGCGGGCCTCTCGGGCGACGCGGGCACGCAGATGGAGTGGCTCAAGGTCGCGCTCGACACCGACAAGGGCAACAACGTGATCGCAGCCGAGCTCGCGGAGCTCGCGATCGCGATCGGCGACGACGCGACGGCGATGAACGCGCTCAAGGTCGTGACGCTCCAGAAGACGCCGGGGCCGATGAGCAAGGCCGTGGCGTTCCTCCGGCAGGCGCAGATCGTCGCGCGGCAGGGCGATCACCAGAAGGCCGTGCTGTGGGCGCGACGTGCACGGATCGAGGATCCGGAGCTCGCCGAGGCCGAGCAGTTCCTGCAGAGCATCGGCGAGGGTTGAGTCGGCCCGGAGGTCCCGAGCTGGTGTGGCGGGGACGGGAACACCGAGCGGCGACATCGATCACGGTGTCGCCGCGCGCGGTGTTCCCGCGGACTCGCACGATGTCTTCCTCGGCGCGGGGCGAGGACACTGCGCCGAACGTGGGGGCTTGGCCTGGCCATTCGGGCGAAGTGCGCTCCGTGCTCGGCGTCTAGCTTCGAGCCTCGCGTCGTAGGTCGGCGCGAGAACGAGCGAGGCACGGATGTCGATGAAGGAGCTGTCGGAGGAGCTGGCGCAGCTGGTGGCGCGTGTGGGCGCGAGCGTGGTGCGCGTGGAGGGCGGGCGCCCGCGGCCGGCGAGCGGGATCGCGTGGGACGAGCGGCACGTGATCACCGTGGCGCGTGCGGTGCGGGCGGAGCGTGTGCAGGTGGCGATCGGCGAGGCGACGCTCGCCGCGAAGGTGAAGGGGCGAGACATGGGCACCGACCTCGCGTTGCTCGAGGTCGAGCCTGGCCTCGCGTCGCTCGGGGCCGCGCCGATCGCTCGTGAGGTAGGCGGGCCTGCCGTGGGCCAGCTCGCGGTGCGCCTCGCGCGACCAGGACGGACCGTGCAGGCGAGCCTCGGAGTGGTCAGCGCCCTCGGCGACGCCTCGTACACCGCGGCCGGAGGCGGTGAGATCGATCGCTACCTCGAGTGCGACGCGGCGCACCGGCCGGGCTTCTCCGGAGGCGCGCTCGTCTCGGTCGATGGAGTGCTCCTCGGCCTCACGAGCACGGCGATCGTGCCGGGGCACAGCGTGCAGGTGCCGCGCGCGACGCTGGAGCGCGTCGTCGCTCAGCTCGCGCAGCACGGGCGCGTGCGCGAGAGCTATCTCGGTCTCGTGCTCCGCCCGACGAGGCTGCCGCGCAGCGTGATCGATGCGACCGGAGAGACGGTCGGTCTGCTCGTGCTCGACGTGGACGCGCAGGGGCCTGCGGCGGCGAGCGGCGTCCGCTACGGCGACACGGTGCTGCACCTCGGCGACGACAGCGTGCGGACGGTCGAGGACGTGTGGCGCTATCTGCGCGCCGATCGCGTCGGGAGCGCCGTGCCGCTCACGCTGTGGCGCGAGGGACGCGTCGAGACCGTGTCGCTCACGCTGGGTGCGCGACCGAGCTGATCGGGCTTGGCACGCGAGCGGCGTGACACGCGGCGTGTGCGGCGCACGTCGCGCGCCGCTCGCGGTCACGGCTCGATCACGTGGGTGACGATGGTGGCGGACGCGTCGATGGCGCAGTTGCCATAGGAGACCTCCATGTAGCCGTCGCCGTTCCAGCGCGCGCCCCAGCTGTTCTTCGCGATCCAGAGGCCGGCCACGTCGTCGTAGCCCACGACCGCGACGTAGTGATCGCCGCCCAGCGGCGCGCAGAGATGCGTCGTGCCGTCGTAGCCGAGCATGTTGATGATCGTGCGCGCGATCGGGCCGTGGTGGACGAGCTGGTAGCGCATCCACGCGCGGATCGCGTCGTTGGCGCCGCCGTCGCCCACGACGGCGCGTGTGTCCTCCACGCGGTAGCGAGCCGGAGTGCTCCCGTCGCGGCAGCCCTCGATGCACATGTCGTCGGTGCCGAGGAACGGATTGCAGCTCTCCGCCACCGCGCCCACGTCGTGGAGGTAGCCGGAGAGCGACTGCTCCGAGCCACCACCTGCGCAGCCGATGGAGTGCATGTCGCAGTCGATCGTCGTCTGCTCCGAGAGATCGACGTCGAAGCTCGGATCGCCCCGGTCGATGTTCATCTGGCCTTCCATCACCGCGAGCGCAGCCATCGCCCAGCACGACCCACAGCGGCCTTGCGAGCGGACCGGCGTCATCCAGTCGCCGGCAGCGGGTGGCGCGGCCGGCCGGCGCACATGGCTCCAGTCGAACGTGGCAGGAAGCACGTGCAAGGGCAGCGGCGCGCTCGAGCCGATGGCGCCCGTCGCGTCCATGACCTCGAGGACCACGTCGTGCTCGCCCTCGGTGGGCATGACCGTGGCGCGCGGGCCTGTGCCGAGCGGGCCATCGAGGCTCGAGCGCCAGGTCATCGTGTACGGGGGAGCGCCGCCCTCCGCGCTGCCGACGAGCTCGATCGCGCGACCGACCACGACGACGTTGAGGACATCGCTCGGTGTGAGCACGGCGGTGCCGACGGCGCCGTAGTCGAGGCCCTCGATGGTGCGAGGCGAGGTGATCGTCCCCGCGATCGCGGAGACCGCGTCGGGCGGTGCGATCGCGGCGTCGGGCTCGCCACCGTCGGGCTCGCCACCGTCGGGCTCCGTCGGCGAGGTGTCCTCGGCGCGCGCGTCCACCACGCTGGCGTCGAAGTGCGCGCTCGCGTCGTCCGTCGTGGCGACGGGCGTGCACGACGCGAGCGCGGTGAGCAGAGTCGTCGCGAGGAGGATCGAGGAACGCCGCATCGCGTCAGCGTACCCAGAGATCGAGCGATCCGTCCTCGGAAGCGCGGCCGGGGCACGCGTGCTCGATGGTGGCGGGGTCGCCCACGCAGATGTCGAACGTGTCCGCGGGCGCGTGGTGCGTGATGATGGCGCTGATCGCAGCACAGTCGGCGTCGACGAGCCCGTAGTGCCACGAGCAGGGGAGCTCCGGCGTGGTGTTGCTCGGTGTCGGTACGGTCAGCGCGACGTCGTCGAACGACTCCGTGCAGTGGGCGCCGAGCGAGAGCGTGTCGAAGGCGCAGGTGCCAGGCCAGTAGACCGTCCTCATCACCGAGCACGGCCCGGACGTGTAGGCGGGCGCGGGCGTGATCTCGCAGAAGGTCGCGATGCCGCGAACCCGGTAGCGATCCGCGGCGAGCGCGCGCACGAGCGCGGGCGGCATCATGAGCACACCGTCTCCGACGTAGCTCGTCGAGCCGAGGCGCCACGTGTCGCCCGCGAAGCCGACGCCGCTCGGGTGTCGCCCCGCGAGCGTCCAGCCGCCGCCGTCCGTGCTCATGTCGCACTCCGCGCGGAAGGTGCCGTGGCCCGGGACCGACAGTGTGTACTCGCCATCACCGAGGCTGGGGTCGTCGGTGTGGAGCGTCGCGCAGGACACGAACGGCACGTCGGCGTCGGGGCCCGCGTCGCCGGAGACGTCGCTCGCTGCGTCGCTTCCGGTTGCGCTGTCGCGTCGCGCGTCCAGCTGGCTCGCGTCGCGTGCGTCGTAGTCGACCCGGCCACAGCCGATCGTCGTGAGCCAGAACGCCGCGACGAAGGCGGAGGGCCCGGAGCGAACGGACGGCGCGCACGGTCTCATGCGACCCATCACGCTATCCGCCCGGTCGCGCGATCTCCAGTGCGCACCGTGCTCGTGCGCTCCTGTATAAACGTCGAAGTGAAGATCCACGTGATGAGCGCGCTCGAGCTCAAGCGGGCGCTCCGGGACAAGACCCTCACCTCCGTCGACGTCGTCGAGGCGCTCCTCGCACGGCGCCGCGCCGTGGAGGGCAAGGTGCACGCGTTCGTCGTCGATCTCGGCGACGCGGCACGCGAGGCGGCCGCGCGCTGCGACGTCGAGCGTCGCGAGGCCGAGAAGAACGGCACGCTCGATCGGCTGCCGCCGCTGCACGGCCTGCCGATCACCGTGAAGGAGAACGTGGAGATCGCGGGCACGGCGTCGACGATCGGCGTCGAGAAGCGACGCGACGCGATCGCGACGAGCGACGCGGTGACGGTGACGCTCGCCAAGCGCGCGGGCGCGTTCGTGATCGGCAAGACGAACGTCCCGCAGACGCTGCTCGCGATCGAGACGACGAATTTCCTCTTCGGCACCACGAACAACCCGTGGGCGCTCGATCGGACGCCCGGAGGATCGAGCGGCGGCGAGGCCGCGGCGATCGCGTCCGGCGCGAGCGTGATGGGCATCGGCACCGACATCGGTGGCTCGCTCCGCATCCCTGCGGGCTTCTCGGGCCTCGCCACGATCAAGCCCACGCTCCATCGCTGGTCCAACCGAGGCTCGCTGGGTCTCTTGCTCGGCCAGGAGATCGTGCGCTCGCAGATCGGCCCGATCGCGCGCGACGCCGCGGACGTCGCGTTCCTCCTCCGCGCGCTCGACTCGCCGCTGCACGCGCAGCTCGATCCGGAGGTGCCCCCGCTGCCGATCGGAGATCCGGCCGCGGTCTCGCTGAAGGGCCTGCGCGTCGGGGTGTTCGAGGACGATGGCTTCTTCACGCCGTGCGTGTCGTCCAAACGCGCGGTGCGTCAGGCGGCCGAGGCTCTGGAGCGGGCGGGCGCGATCGTCGTGCCGTTCGCGCCGCCTCGCGCCGACGAGCACTATCTGGTGCTCGCCTGCGCCGTGACCGCCGACGGCCTCGACACGCTCGACGGCTGGCTCGGGCAGGACCGCGTGATCGCGCCCGTCGCCCTCAATCGTCGGCTCGCGCACACGCCGGGTCAGGTGCGTCGCGGGCTGAGCAAGGCGCTCGGCGCGCTCGGTGAGCGGCGAGTCGCCAAGACGCTGGGCCTCGTGGGACGACGCGACGTCGCGTCGTACTGGAAGCTCGCGTACGACCGCATGGCGATGCAGCGCGGCGAGCTCGATCGGTGGAACGAGCTGAGCCTCGACTGTGTGCTCTGCCCGGCGACCGCCACGCCGGCGGCTCCGCACGGATCGACGGCGGACTTCACCCCCGCGGCCGCGTACACGACGCGCTACAACGTGCTGAACCTGCCCGCCGGCGTCGTGAGCACGACGACGGTGCGGCCCAACGAGACCGAGCGCCCCGAGCGCAGCGATCGCCTCGACAAGAAGGCGGCCCAGATCCAGCGCGGCTCGGCGGGGCTGCCGATCGGCGTCCAGATCGTGGGGCGTCCCTACCGCGAGGACGTGGTGCTCGCCGTGATGGAGCACGTCGAGCGCGAGGCGCGGGCTGCGGGCGAAGCGCCGCGCACGCCTGTCGATCCCTGAGCACGGCGCCTCGAGCGTGGCGCGACGCGCCTGAAGGGGCAGGGCCGCGTTCGGGGTGGGCGCGGAGTGGATCGGCGAGATATCCTCCGCGCCGATGCCTGCGCGGCTCTTCCTCTCCCAGTCTGTGCTCGATCGCTGGCTCTCGGACGGCACGGCCGACGTGTCCGGCGAGACGCTCACGATCCAGCCGGCCGCGCACAAGTTCGAGCTGAAGACGGCCGTGCTCTTCGAGCGCGAGGTCACGGAGTCGGGCGACAAGCACGGTCTCCTCGGACGCGTGAAGGATCTCGAGCAGATCACCGCCCTCGGAGGCGACTACAGCGTGGGCACGGTCATCGTGGGCGAGGAGGCCTACGAGGTGACCGACGGCTTCGCAGGCACGGCGATGCACGAGGAGGATCTGCTCCCCGCCCTCGCGTCGCTCGCGCCGCCGCCCAACACGGGGCGCACCACCGATCCCGACCTGGTGACCGCCGTGGGCGTCAGCTCCCCCGGCGACCTCGCCGGCGTCACCGGCGCGGGCACGGCCTCCCCCGACACGGCGGTGGGGGCGACCTCGCCCGGCGCCACGTCCTCGGCAGGCACGACCTCGGCGGCAGGCACGACCTCGGCGGCAGGCACGACCTCGGCGGCGGGCGATCTCGCCGCCGCGATCGGGGCCGCCACGACGGGCACGGTCGCGAAGGAGAGCGAGCTCGATCTGCTCGCCCGCTTCTTCTTGGAGAAGCGATGAGCTCCACCACGCTCCAGCCCGAGGTGCGGCCATGAACGGCTTCGCGACCGCGCTCTTCGCGCTGATCGCCGTGCTCTACTCGCTCTCGGGCGCGCTCTACCTCGCGTTCCTGGCGCGGGGCACCGAGAGCCTCGGCAAGAACGCGACGTACGTGCTCACCGGCGCCGCCGTCGCGCACGTCGTGTTCCTCGTGCTCGACTTCGCGCGAGAGGCGGTGGTCTTCGGCGACATCCACCAAGCGCTCGCCGTGGGGTCGCTGCTCGTGGCCGTCGCGTACCTCGGCACGGTGTGGCTCGGCGGCTCGCGCATCAGCGCCACGAGCAAGCTCCAGGTGCTCGGGGCCTTCGTCACGCCGATCACGCTCCTCTTCTTCCTCGGCGCGGGCTTCCGTCGCGGCGTCGAGGTCTCGGACGAGGTGCGCTCGGTCATGCTGCCTGTCCACATCGGCGTGAACGTGCTCGGCATCGCGGCCTTCGCGCTCGCGTTCGGTGTCTCGATCGCGTACGTCGTGCAGGAGCGGCAGCTCCGCCAGAAGAAGCTCGGTGGCTTGTTCCAGCGCCTTCCGTCGCTCGACACGCTCGACAAGCTCGGCTTCCGCATGGTGATCGTAGGCTTCCCGCTCCTCACGCTCGGCGTGGTCACGGGGACGCTCTGGGCGGTGCGCCTCGATCCCGACGCGCCGCCGATCGGTCCTACACAGACGATGGGCCTCGTCGAGTGGGCGCTCTTCGCGGCCGTCCTCCTCTTGCGGGCGGTCGCTGGTTGGCGTGGTCGGCGCGCGGCGCTCGGCACCATGCTGGGTTTCCTCGTCGCGTGCGCCGTTCTCTTCGGCTACGTGCTGCGCGGTTGAGTCTTCCGTGAGCGACGTCTTCCTCCTCGGCATTTCCCACAAGTCTTCGCCCGTCGCGCTGCGGGAGAAGCTCGCCGTGCCCGCGGGCGAGATGGAGGCGCACCTCAAGCAGCTCTCCGAGCACGCGGGGCTCGAGGAGGCGCTGCTCGTCTCCACCTGCAATCGCGTCGAGCTCTACGGCGTGGCGCCCGACGCCCACGGCGCGGCGAAGGCACGTGCCTGGCTCGAGTCGCGCGCGGAGCCCGGCGAGGTCGCGACGCACCTCTATGCCCAGCGTGGCAGTGAGGCTGTGCGGCACGCGTTCCGCGTGGCCTCGAGCCTCGACTCGATGGTGGTGGGCGAGCCGCAGATCCTCGGCCAGGTGAAGGAGGCGTACGCGCGCGCCTCGAGCGCGGGCGTGCTCGGCTCGGTGCTCGACCGCTGCTTCACCAAGGCCTTCGCGGTCGCCAAGAAGGTGCGCACCGAGACGGGCATCGCGTCCGGGACGGTCTCGGTGAGCTCGATCGCGTGCGATCTGGCGGGCAAGATCTTCGAGGAGCTGCGCGGCAAGCGCGTGCTCCTCGTGGGTGCGGGCAAGATGGGTGAGAGCGCCGCCAAGCACCTCGCCAAGCAGGGCGCGAAGCTCTTCGTGCTCAACCGCAGCCGTGATCGCGCCGTGGAGCTCGCGGCGGCCTGTGGCGGTGAGCCCCGCAGCCTGAACGAGCTCGTGTCGGAGCTCGCGATGGCCGACATCGCCATCTGCTCGACCTCGAGCGAGCGCTTCGTGATCACGACCGACCTCATGAAGGAGGTCGCGCGCGCGAGGAAGTACCGCACGCTCTTTCTCATCGACATCGCCGTGCCTCGCGACGTGGATCCGCGCGTGGGCGAGATGGAGAACGTCTTCCTCTACGACGTGGACGACCTCAAGAAGGTCGCCGACGAGAACCTCGCGGCGCGCCGAAAAGAGGCGGATCTCGCGGAGAAGATCGTCGAGCGCGAGGTCGCCGAGTTCGAGGCGTGGCGAAGGCAGCAGAACGTGAAGCCGCTCATCGTGGGTCTCCGCGCTCACGTGCGCGCGGTGATGGCCGCCGAGATCGAGCGCTCGCTCCCGCGCCTCGGAGGCGATGCCGCCGCGAACAAGGAGACGCTCGATCGCGCGATCGACGCGGCCACGAACAAGCTCCTCCATCCCGTGATCGCGGAGATCAAGAAGGCCGCCGACGACGGTCGGGCCCAGCTGCTCGACGAGGCGCCGCGCCTCTTCGGGCTCGATCTCTCTTCCGTGCGCGAGGCGGCCAAGGACGCCGCGCAGCCGCGAACGAGCGCGCCCGGAGAGGCTCGCGCTCCTGCGAAGACCTCCTCCGGGCGTTGATGTACGTGACCGGGCGCGGGGAGCGCCCGCGCGGTCACTGGCTCGCGGTGGTCTGGATCATCTCCATCGCGGCCCCGTGGGCGGCGCGAACGGCGCGCGCGTCGTCCTCGCTGTACTCGTAGCTGGGCGCGGCGGTGGGAGCGGTGGCGGGCAGCGCGCTGTCGAGCACGCGCATCTGCTCGGCCTGCTGCGCGAGGCGCGCGTCGCCGGTGCTCGCGGCGTAGCTCGTGGCCTGGGCCTCGGCCTGCGCGAGGATGGCGCGCGCCTGATCGAGCTGTCCCGTGCGTGCGATCTCGATCGCCTGCACCGTCTGCGCAGCCGCCATGAGGCGCGCCGCGTCCCGCTCGACGCTGGTGTCGCGTCCCGCCGCGAGCTCGGCCTGATCGTCGGTGGCGCGCGCGCCGAGGTAGAGGCG
>JAIBCE010000615.1 GCA_019694315.1 Sandaracinaceae bacterium | reverse complement strand
GTCGACGGACACGCCCAGGAAGTCGAGGCGCTGCAGGATGCGGCGCCGCATCGTCACGCTGTTCTCGCCGATGCCACCGGTCAGCACGACCACGTCGAGCCCGCCCATCACCGCCGCGTAGGCGCCCACGTACTTGCGCACGCGGTGCGCGAACACGTTGATCGCGAGGCGCGCGCGATCGTCGCCCTCGGCAGCGCGCGCCTCGATCTCGCGCAGATCGTGCGACACGCCGCTCAGCCCCTTGAGCCCGCTCCGCTGGTTGAGCGCGCGCTCGGCCTCGTCCACGCCGAGCTCGCGCACCAGCGCGAGCACGATGCCCGGATCGAGATCGCCAGGCCGCGTGCCCATCACGAGGCCCTCGAGCGGTGTGAGGCCCATGGACGTCTCCACGCTGTGCCCGCCCTCGATCGCGCAGGCGCTCGCGCCGTTGCCCAGGTGGAGGCTCACCACGCGCAGCTCCGCGAGCGGTCGACCGAGGTGCCGCGCCGCGAGCTCGGAGACGAAGCGATGCGAGGTACCGTGGAAGCCGAAGCGGCGCAGGCCCTTCTGGCTCGCGAGCTCGTGATCGATCGCGTACGTGCGTGCGCGCCGCGGCATGCGCACGTGAAAGGCCGTGTCGAAGATCGCCACGTGCGGCACCTCGGGCAGCGCGGCCCGTGCGGCGCGGATGCCCGCGAGGTTCGCCGGGTTGTGGAGCGGCGCGAGCGGCACCTGCGCCTCGATCGCACCGATCACCGCGTCGTCGATGCGCACCGCGTCGACGAAGCGCTCGCCGCCGTGCACCACGCGATGCCCCACCGCGTGCACCGCGCGCCCGCCGAGCGAGGCCAGCACCTCGCGGATCGCGTCGTCGTGGGACTTGCCCGCACCGAGGCCCTCGATCGTGCCCGCCTGCGACACCTCGCCCGTGTCGGGCGCGACGAGCTGGTGCTTGAGGCTGGACGATCCGGCGTTGAGGACGAGCACGTTCATGGCGCGTAGGAGTACCACGCTCGCCCGCGCGTCCTCGCCGCGCCTCTGGCGCTCGGCGTTCGTGCCGCGCATGGTTGCGCCCATGTCGCGCATGTCCGACGTCACGTTCCCCTCGCTCGTCGTGCACAAGGATCGTCTCGAGGCGCAGGGCAGCTTCGCCGAGGCGCAGGCCGAGTACCTCGACCCGGATCCACGCACCGTGGAGGAGCTCGAGGCCCTCGTGCGCGCGAAGAACGCCGGGATCGTCGCGCACTACTACATGGCGCCCGAGCTCCAGGGCGTGCTCGCCCGCCTGCGCTGGCCGCACGTGCACATCTCCGACTCGCTGCTCATGGCCGACAAGGCCGTGGCGATGGTCGACGGTTCGCCCGCAGTGCCGGGCGCCGAGCGCATCGTGGTGCTCGGCGTGGACTTCATGAGCGAGAACGCGCGCGCGATGCTCGACAAGGGCGGTCACGCGCAGACGCCAGTGTACCGCGTGGCGGCCGATCCCATCGGCTGCTCGCTCGCGGAGGCCGCCGAGAGCCCGCGCTACCTCGCCTACCTCGACCGCGCCTCGCGCACACCGCGCGCGCTCCACGTCGTCTACATCAACACCAGCCTCCGCACGAAGGCCGAGGCGCACGCGCGCGTGCCCACGATCACCGTGACGAGCTCCAACGTGGTGCAGACGGTGCTGAGCGCGTTCGCGGAGATCCCCGACGTGGAGGTCTTCTTCGGCCCCGACACGTACATGGGCCGCAACCTCGCCAAGCTCTTCCGCACGCTCACGACGCTGGGCGACGAGGCCGTGCGCGCGGTGCATCCGTCACACGACGTGGCCTCGATCGAGCGGCTGCTTCCGCGCTTCCACTTCTTCGACGAGGGCCACTGCATCGTTCACCACATGTTCGGCGCGGAGGTCGCCGATCGCGTGCGCACGCACTACGGCCACGCTTTCGTCACGGCGCACCTCGAGGTGCCCGGCGAGATGTTCGAGCTCGCGCTCGCGGCGCGCGGCGAGGGTCGCGGCGTGGTGGGCAGCACGAGCGACATCCTCACGTTCATCACCAAGAAGATCGGCGAGGCCGCGGCGCGCCCCGAGCCCGCGACGCTCTCGTTCGTGCTCGGCACCGAGACCGGCATGGTCACGTCCATCGTCGGCGCGGTGCAGGCGAGCCTCCGCAAGACGGGGCGCGACGACGTGGCCTGCGAGATCGTGTTCCCCGTGGCGAGCGAGGCGATCGCCCGCACGAACGAGCCCAACCTGCTCGTGGTTCCCGGCGTCGCGGGCGGCGAGGGCTGCTCGGTAGAGGGCGGCTGCGCGACCTGCCCGTACATGAAGATGAACTCGCTCGACGCGCTCTTCGAGCTCCTCCGCGCGCTCCCCGACGCGAGCACGACTCCGCGCGAGGAGCCCGAGCACCTCGCGATCTTCCATCCCAAGGCCTACACGGAGCGCGTGGCCGGCCGCACGATCGCGGATCTCGGCGGCGAGCCGATCCTCCACATGCGGGGCTTCTCGAAGACCGGACACATCCCGCCCACGCTCCGCGACGACGTGATGACGCGCGTGGCCTGAAGCCAGCCGGGAGGCCGAGCGCTCACTCTCCGAGCTCGCCGCAGTCCCAGCGCGGCGCGGCGCGGGGCGCAGGTGCACGGCACGCGCAGATCACCCCTCGCTCGGGGTAGCGGCAGGCCGTGCCCGTCGCGTCGGCAGCGCACGACGCATCGATCGTCGGAGGATGATCGGGGCAGCGTGCTCGCTCCGCGCTCGGAGCCTAGCC
>JAIBCE010000614.1 GCA_019694315.1 Sandaracinaceae bacterium | reverse complement strand
CGAGCTGTCCCGCGATCTCTGCGATGTCGTCGGCGTCGGCCGCGAGCGCGAGCGCGCGCTCGAAGGCGGACACGCGGGCGCTGTGCTCGGTGCGGACCAGCGCTCCGATCGATGCGAGCGAGACGCTTCCGGACGCGCGCTCGAGGGACTCGGCGAACGCCGCGCACGTGGCGAGGCGTCGATCGAGGTCGCGCACCATCGCATGGGCCACGAGATCCGAGACCTCGCGCGGCACCTCGGGGCGGATCTCGTGGATCGGCGGCACGGACTTCTGCGCGACGTTGAGCGCGATCGCGAGGGGGTTGTCACCCTCGAACGGTCGCACACCGGTCAAGAGCTCGTAGGCGACCACGCCCAGCGCGAACACGTCGACGCGCCGGTCGACACGCTCGCCGACGAGCTGCTCGGGCGCGAAGTACGCGAGCTTGCCTTTGGTCTCGCCCGTCTTGGTGGTGGTGAGCCGATGCGCCGCGTGCGCGATCCCGAAGTCGGCCACGCGCGCGCGGCCGTCGACACCGACGAGGATGTTGTGGGGCGAGACGTCTCGGTGCACGAGCTGGAGCGGCGCGCCTCGCGTGTCGCGAGCCTCGTGGGCGTCATGCAGGCCGCGGGCGGCCTGCGCGAGGATGGCGAGCGCGATGGGGATCGGAAAGGCGTACGGGCTCCGGTCGAGGAAGCGCCGCTCGAGCGCGCGAAGGCCGACTCCCACGACCAGATCCATGACGAGGAACACGGTGTCTCCCTCGCGCACGAGATCCGTGGTCGAGACCACGTGAGGGCTCATGACGCAGGCCGAGAGCGTGGCCTCGTCCATCAGCATGTCGCGGAAGCGTGGCTGCGACGCCAGCGTGGGCAGCGGCACCTTGAGCGCCACGGGCTTGCGGAAGCGGCCCTCACCCACCGCGCGTGCCGCGTAGACCGTGGCCATCCCGCCACTGGCGATGGGGAAGAGGACCTCGTAACGACCGAGCCTGGAGCCCGCGGCGAGCATGCGCTGGGGCGACGATAACAGAGAGACCCTGGAGTCGTTTCTCGGGATCGAATGGTCGTACGGGGTTAGGGGGAAGCCCCCTCCCCTCATCGCGGCGGTGTCTCGAGCACTGCGCCAGCTCGTGTGTGCAACGTCGCCGATGCGGCGGGGTAGGGGTTGCGTCGCCCGGGGCGTTGTTGTCTCTTGCGCCGATGAACCGTCGAACGCTCACGCTCCTTGCGCTCGGGGCCGCACCGATCTTCTCGCTCGGATGCGGTGCCGCGGCGCCCCCCGAGACCACGACTCCCGAGGACGAAGTGGCGGCGGTCGAGCCTCCGGCGCCAGAAGGGAGCGAGCTCCAGCGGCTGAACGCGAGGGCCCGCGAGGGCGCGCGCACCGAGACGATGTTCGGCACGGAGGTCGCCGATCCGTTCTTCGCCCTCGAGAACGACGCGCCCATCACCGCCGAGTGGATCGACTGGCAGACCGCGCGCACGCGCGAGGCGCTGTCGGGCTGGACGCGTGAGGCCACGCGCGAGCGACTGAGCCAGGTGCTGCGGATCGGCGTGATCAGCGGCGCGACGACCTACGGTCCGAACGTGTTCTTCAGCAAGCGCGAGGGAGATCGCGAGCAGCCTGCGCTCTACGTGCGGCCGGTCGCGCCGCGCCGCGGGGAGACGGCGGCGGAGCGCATCCTCGTCGACCCGCTCACGCTCGGTGAGCGCGCCTCGCTCGACTGGTACTTCGCTTCGCCGTCGGGGCGCTACCTCGCGTACGGCATCTCGAGCAACGGCGACGAGCGCTCGAGCCTCCACGTGATGGAGGTGGCGAGCGGGCGTGTGCTCGACGACGTGATCGAGCACTGCAAGTGGTCCGACGTCGCGTGGCTCCACGCGGAGGATGGCTTCTACTACCGGCGCTATCCGCGCGAGGGCGAGCCTGACTACGACGCGTCGCAGCCCGACTCGTACCACGCGCGCCTGTTCTTCCATCGCCTCGGGACCGATCCGGCCACGGACGTGCTCGTGTACGCGCCCACGGATCCCACGTTCTTCCCGAGCGCGTCGATCTCGGACGACGATCGCTATCTCGTCGTGAACCTCTCGCGCGGCTGGTCGCAGGGCGACGTGTTCTTGTTCGATCGCGGCGCGCGCGCGGCCTCGCGTCTCGTGGCGCCGGACGCAGCCCACCCGCTCGTGGCCGTGCGCCAAGGGAGCGAGCAGCTCTACGAGGCCCGCGTGCACCGTGGGCAGCTCTATCTCTTCACCAACGAAGGCGCGCCTCGCTACCACGTGCTGCGGGCGCCCGTCGCGCGACTGCTCTCGCCCCCGACAGGGACCGAGCCCGGCCCGAGCCCCTTCGCGGAGCTCATCCCCGAGAGCGAGGCGACGCTCGACGGCTTCGCGATCCTCGACAACCGCATCGCGGTGCACGAGCTCGTCGACGTCCGCTCGCGCGTGCGGCTCGTGCGCATGGATGGCCGGCCGATCCAGGAGATCACGCTGCCCTCGCGCGGCGAGGTCTCGAGCTTCCAGGGCGATCCCGGCACCGGCAACCTGGTCGTGGGCTTCTCGAGCTTCGTGAACGCCCCCACGCTGCTCTCGCTGCCTTCGCGCTCGACCACGCTCTCCACGGTGTCCGAGGTCAGCTGTCCGGTGGATCTCTCGCAGTTCGAGATCACGACCGCGCGGGTCGCATCGCGCGACGGCACGCAGGTGCCCGTGTCGCTCGTGCACCGACGCGGCCTCGCGCTCGATCGCCAGGCCTATGTGCT
>JAIBCE010000214.1 GCA_019694315.1 Sandaracinaceae bacterium | reverse complement strand
CCACGGCAAGAGCTCGCCGGGCGCCACCGTCGTCGTGCGACAGACACCGCCAGGGTCGCACGTCTCGCTGCCGCGACACGTGCTCACGCCCGTCGCGCACTCGGGCACGAGCCAGAGCTCGACGCGGCGGATCTCGCCCTCCACGAAGCTGAAGGAGGCGTCGCGGGTGACGATCTCGTCGGGCCCGAGCATGCCCACGACGCTGACGTCGATCGGGCCGAGCGCGCCGCCGTCGTGGACGAGGCCCAGGATCCTCGGCTCGCTCGCCACCATCCACGCGCCCTCGGACATCTGGATCGCCCCGCCCGCGCGGCGCGCCTCGATTCGCACCCCGTCGAGCGCGGTGGGCACGGCGTAGGTGGTGCGAACGACGACCACGACCTCGGTGACGGGACGGTTCGAGCAGCCCGTCGACACGAGGGACGCCATCGCGGCGCAGAGCAGCGAGGCCGAGACGCCGAGGCGATTCGTCATGGTCCAAACCTCAGCACGGGGGGCGACAAGTTGCCCGACACCGGGCTCGGTCCCTGCGACGAGAGGCCCACGCCCAGACCGATCGCGACGCCCCCGACCACGGCCACGGCGACCGCGGTGATGACGACGATGAGGACCGTGTCGTCGCCGTGCTCCACCGGAACGACGATGGGATCTTCGAAGATCGGCTCGTCGACGATCGTGACCGCGGGCACCACGATCGGCAGCTCGCTCGACGTGCCCTCGATCACCGTCGTCTCGGCCCGCGCGACCTCCACACCCTCCCGCAGCGCGGTGGCCACGTGTGTGCCGGGATCGACGGGCGTAGGGGCACCACGAAGCGCCGCGACGAGGACGGTCCCATCGAGGCGCACCTCCGCGTCGGTGTCGGGTGGAGAGATGGCCACCGTCACGTGCGCCAGGCGCGGCGCGACCTCCGCCCGAAGTGCGCTGGCGGCCTCGCGCAGCGCGTCGTTGGTGGCGTCGTGCTCCACGCCCACGAGCAGCTCGGAGGCCTCGACGAGGCGGCCGAGCGCGGCGAGCGACTGCGCGAGGTTGAAGGCGACGACAGGCGAAGGACGCAGCGCCTGCGAGCGCGCGAAGAGATCGGCGGCGGTCGCGTGATCGCCCGCATCCGCGGCCTCCGCTCCACGCTCGAAGAGGGAGCGCGCGGCCGCGGTGGTGGTGGGGTCGGCGCTCGAGGGCGACGGGGCCTGCGACTGCGCGTGAGCGCCTGACGAGAGCACGAGCACGAGCCCGAGGATCACCATCGAGAGCACCTGGAAGAGTCGCGCTTGACCCACCTGCCGAGCTTAGTCGGCAATCCCGAGGCCTCCAACGCGAATTCGCCGTGTGAGCAAGGGCTTGCGCACTGCCTCGACATCCGCAGGGGGGGGCGACGAGGAGGCGCGACGCCGCGCGCTCAGGCGGGCGAGATCAGCTTGGCATCCCGCAGGACGTCGAGTCCCTTCCGGACCTCGTCGTGCGTCGCGCCGTAGCCCTCCACCTGGCTCGCGAGCTCGCGCGCCGTCATGGGCGTGCTCAACAGCTCCGAGAGGATCGCGCCGTGCGCCGCGTCGAGCACGTACTTCGCAGCCCACGCCTCACACGCCGCCTCGAAGGAACGACGCCCGCCGATCGCACGCGCCGCGACGACACCTTCGAGGTAGGCGCGAGCGGCTGCGGCGCCCTCGTCGGTCAACGCGAAGCGCTCGCCCCGACGCCGCGGCGGCTTGTCGCGGTCGAAGGTCAAGCGCGACGCGCCGCGTGGAGGAACAACCCGAGACGTGCCGCCGTGAAGGCCTCGTTCTCGACGACGTCGTGCGTGATCATCGCCGTGACTCTGCCGAGGCGTGCCTCCGCGGTCAACCGCGTCGTCTCGCGATCCTCGGAATGGGTCCGTCCTCACGAGCCCTTCACACGATCTCCAACACAGAATCGAGGAGACAGTGGGTCATCCGCGTCGAGGCGATTCTGTTTCGCGGAGCGGAGGTGGGGTGGCGACCCAGTCACATGGGAGCTGCGCTCGTCACTCGTCTCCGCGTTTCCTCGTCCTCCACCGAGAGCGAGGACGCACGCCGTCAGTGCGCGTGATCGTGGTGGAGGTCCGGGGCGTGCTCGTGATCGTGCTCGAGCACGTCGTGATCGTGGGGGTGCGTGTGCTCGCCCACGACGGGAGGATCGTGGACGTGGCCGTGGTGCCCATCGTCGTGGCGATGTGCGTGCTCGTGCGTGAGGGCGGGATGCTGGTGGGGATGCGTGTGTCGCTCGGTCACGTGGAGGCCCACGCCCACGGCGAAGAGCACCCCGGAGGCGAGCGTCCAACCGCTCGCTCGCTCCCCGGCCGCCCAGCCGATCGCCGCGCCCACGAAGGGCGCGAGCGCGAAGAGAGAGCCCGTGCGCGCCGCACCGATCCGACGCTGCGCGAGCAGATAGAGAGAGAGGCTCAGGCCGTAGCCCGTCGCGCCACACGCGAGGAGGCACAGCACGGCGATCACGCGGGGCAACGGCTCCCCCGACACCAGCGCGCACGTGGTCGTGATCGCCGCGCCGAGGCCCGCTTTGCCTGCGACGACCCGCACGGGATCGTGATCGGCGAGCGCTCGCGTGAGCGTGTTGTCGAGCGCCCACGCGAACGTGGCCCCCGTGACGGCGAGCACGCCGAGCATGCTCCACGCGTCGCGAGCGCCCTCGTAGGTGAGCGTGACGCCACCGAGCGCCATGAGCCCGAGCGCCGTGAGCACACGTGCACCGATCGGCTCGCGATGAATGGCCCAGGCCAGACCCACCGTGAAGACGGCCTCGAGGTTCAGGAGCAGCGCGCCGCTCGTGGCCCCGATGCGCTGGAGGCCCCACGCGAGGAGCGTGGGCGCGATGCCCGCGCCGACGATCGCGATCACGACGAGACGCGCCCGCTGTGGACGCCCGAGCGTGGGCCCGGCGCGCTCGAGCCTCGCGAGCGCCAGCGCGCTCACGGCCGCTCCCGCGTAGAGGAGCGCCGCCGTGGTCAGCGGCCCGATCCCACGGCCCGCCCACGCCACGATCGGTGTGGTCACGCCGAAGGCGAGCGCGGCGAGCAGGGCCAAGAGGGCGCCGGAGACGAGCGGAGATCGCACCACGGATCGCGAGGCTACCGCGTCCGACACGAGCCATGGCCCCGCGGACGTGCTCGCTCTCCCCTCGGGCCTGCCGGCGCATTCGCGGAGGCCTCATCGCGAGCGGTGAGGCGCGTGTGCTCGGAGACGGTGCTCGATGCCTCGCGCATCTCGGGGCATCGCCACAGAGGGATTCGCGCGGAGCACTTCTTCGAACGGCCGCGCGGCCGCTCAGCGCGTGAAGGCGCGCCAGCGCGCGAGCCAACAAGTGCGCTCGAGGCGCTCGCCGCAGAACGGGTGGACGAGCTGGCCGAGGTAGCCACTGGGCACACGGGGGCCGCCCTCGATTCCGACACGCTCGGGCGCGGGAGCCACGCGCAGCGTGCCGAAGAGGCGATCCCACACGAGGAGCGCAGAGCCGTAGTTGCTGTGGCCATCGTCGTGCGAGACGCCGTGGTGCGTGCGGTGGTGGCTCGGCGTGTTCACGAGCCACTGCCGGCCTCGCTCGAGATCGAGGTTCGCGTGCTGGAGCACCGAGAGCGCGGCGCGCAGCGACGCGAAGCCCACCGCGACCACGCCGCCCACGCCGAGGAGGGCCATCGGGAGCGTGTCGAGCAGCACGTTGTAGGCGACGTTCACGGGGTGAACGCGCAGCGCGTTCAGCACGCGCACGCGGGAGGGCTGGTGGTGTGGCGCGTGAAACGGCCAGAGCCAGGCGGCCTCGTGCGAGAGGCGGTGCACGGCGTACTTGCCGAGATCGCCGAGGAGAAACGCGAGGAGGCCGCGCGCGAGCGCCCCGGGCGAGAGCGTGTCGTCGCGCACGAGCGCACCGAGGAGGCCGAGCGCGATCGCCTCCGCCGAGACGCGCGCGAGACGATCGGGCACCACCGCGAGGAGCACGTAGGCGAGGTCGTCGCGCGTCTCGCTCGGGCTCGCCTCGCTCCACGCAGGCCGAAACGGCGCCCGGCCCTCGAGCCAGGCCACGAGCGCGAGCAACGAGAGCACGACCACCACCACGGCCAGCGGCGGCGCGAGCCCGAGCGCGACGAGCGCGACGCTCAGCGCGGGGGGCATGAGCACGAGGCTCGGAGAGAGCCAGCGAGGAAGCGGTCGCGAGGCCGCCTCGGGGGGCACGGACACATCGGTCATGTCCCCATGACGTGGCGCGTCCCCGAAGGACGCACGGATTCGTCACACGCCATTCCCGAGCGCGCCCCGACCGGGCGCCTTGCCCGGTGAGGCGAGCGGGCCTATCGTCGTTCTACGATGACCAAAGCGAGCACGTGCGATCCGGCCGAGGGCTGCTGTGGCCCGGCAGACGAGGCGCCGGATCTGCGGCCGGTCGAGGGCGACGAGGCCGATGACGACCTGGCGGCGCTCGCCAAGGCGCTCGGACACCCGGCGCGCGTGAAGATCGTGCGCCTCCTCGTGCGGCGAGACGCCTGCGTCTGCGGGGACATCGTCGACGAGCTGCCCCTGGCCCAGTCCACCGTGTCGCAGCACCTCAAGGTGCTCAAGGACGCGGGCCTCGTGCGCGGCGAGATCGACGGCCCGCGCACTTGTTACTGCATCGAGCCGCGCGTGCTCCGGCGGCTCAAGGCCCTCGTCGGAGGGCTGTGACGAACCTCATCGTACAACGACGATAATCGAAGAGCGACCCAGAAGGAGAGCGCGCCATGACCACGATTCGTGTGTTCGACCCTGCGATGTGCTGCTCGACCGGCGTGTGCGGCCCGAGCGTGGACCCCGAGCTCGCGCGCTTCGCGGCCGACGTGGCCTGGCTCGAGGGCCAGGGGGTGACCGTCGAGCGCTACAACCTCTCGCAGCAGCCTGGCGCGTTTGCGGAGACCGCCGTGGTGCGCGAGGCGCTCGAGCGCGGCACCGAGATCCTCCCGCTCGTGCTCGTGGGCGATCGCATCGCGGTGGAGGGCGCCTATCCATCGCGCGAGACGCTCGCGGCCCTCGCGGGCGTGCTCGTCACGCGTGCGGCCGAGGCCCCTCGGCCCCCCGAGCGCGCCGAGGGTGGAGGCTGCTGCGGGCCCAAGTCCGCCGGCAAGTCGCGCTGCTGCTGAGGCACCGATGGACTTCCTCGATCGCGCGCCGCGCCAGCTCTTCTTCACGGGAAAAGGCGGCGTGGGCAAGACCAGCGTCGCGTGCGCCACCGCCCTCGCGCTCGCGGCGCGCGGACGACGCGTGTGGCTCGTGAGCACCGACCCCGCCTCGAACCTCGACGAGGTGCTCGACACACCGCTCGGCCCCGAGCCGCGCCCCGTGCGCGGGGCCTCGTGGCCTCGAACCTCGATCCCGAGGAGGCGGCGCGCGCGTACCGCGAGCGCACCGTGGGCCCGTACCGAAACCTCTTGCCCGCGGCGGCCGTGCGCAGCATCGAGGAGCAGCTCTCGGGCGCGTGCACCGTGGAGATCGCGGCCTTCGACGAGCTCGCGAAGCTCCTCGTGGCCAGCCCGAAGCTCCTCGTGGCCAGCCCGAAGCTCCTGGGCGATCCGGGCGCGAGCGCGGACGTGGACCACGTGATCTTCGACACCGCGCCCACCGGCCACACGCTGCGCCTGCTCGAGCTGCCGGCCGCGTGGTCGGGCTTCCTCGAGACGAACGTGGGCGGCACCTCGTGCCTCGGTCCGCTCGCGGGCCTCGCCGCGCAGCGCGAGCTCTATGCGCACGCGCGCGCCTCGTTGATCGACCCGACACGCACGGCGCTCGTGCTCGTCTCGCGGGCCGAGCGCGCCGCGCTCCTCGAGGCCGAGCGCACGCGCCACGAGCTCGAGGCCCTCGGCATCACGCGACAAGAGCTGGTCCTGAACGGCCTCTTCCACGCGCAGGATGCGAGCGACGCGATCGCGGCGGCCATGGAGCGGCGCGAGCTCGACGCGCTCGGCGCGATGCCCGCCGGCCTCGCCGCGCTGCCGCGCACGGAGATCCCGCTCCTGCCGTTCGGCCTCGTGGGCGTGACCGCGCTCAGCAGAATCGCCGAGACCCTGAATCATCCACGTCGAGGCGATTCTGTCTCGCAGACCGAGCCCTCGCGCGAGGCGGACGAGGCCCGCGCGGTCCTCGAGGGCGCAGGCGCGCGCACGCTCGCGGCGCTCGTGCCGGCGCTGGAAGCCGAGGGGCACGGCGTCGTGATGACGATGGGCAAGGGCGGCGTGGGCAAGACCACCGTCGCGGTGGCCGTGGCCGTGGAGCTCGCGCGTCGCGGACACGCGGTGCACCTCACCACGACCGACCCCGCGGCCCACGTGCACGAAGCGCTCGGCGAGGCGGTGGCCGGGCTCCGCGTGAGCCGCATCGATCCCGAGGCCGAGACGCGCGCCTACACCGAGGAGGTGCTGCGCACGACGGGCGCGAGCCTCGACGAGGCCGGCCGCGCGCTCCTCGAGGAAGACCTCCGCAGCCCGTGCACGCAGGAGATCGCGGTCTTTCGCGCGTTCGCGCGCGTGGTGGCCGAGGGCGAGCGGGGCTTCGTGGTGATCGACACCGCGCCCACGGGGCACACGCTGCTCCTGCTCGACGCGGCCGAGTCCTATCACCGCGAGGTCCTTCGCATGGCCGGCAGCGCACCGGCCGAGGTGCGCGCGCTCCTTCCGCGCCTGCGTGATCCGGCGTTCACCAAGATCCTCCTCGTGACGCTCGCCGAGGCCACCCCCGTACACGAGGCGGCCGCGCTCCAGCGCGACCTCGCGCGCGCGGAGATCCACCCCTTCGCGTGGGTGATCGATCAGAGCCTCGCGCCCCTCGCGGTGCGTGATCCGGTGCTCGTGCACCGCCGCGTGCACGAGGCGCGATTCCACGCCGAGGTGCAGGCGCTCGCCCCGCGCTGGGCCGTGGTGCCGTGGACGGATCGAGAGAGAGAGAGCCCCCGGCTCGAGCTCTGCACCGCCCAGACGACGCCGGCACGCCCCTCATCGCCCTCGACCGTCCCGTCCACGCCATGAGCCCTCCGACCATGAGCCCTCCGACCATGAGCCCCGCGTCCCCCACGCTCCTGGGCCGTCTCTCGTTCCTCGATCGCTACCTCACGCTGTGGATCTTCGCGGCGATGGCGCTCGGCATCGCGCTCGGTCGCTTCGCGCCCGGCTTCACGCGCGCGCTCGAGTCGATGAGCGTGGGCACGACCTCGATCCCCATCGCGATCGGCCTCGTCGCGATGATGTACCCGCCGCTCGCGAAGGTCCGCTACGAGGAGCTCGGCCGCGTGCTCCGCAAGCCGCGCGTGCTCGTGCTCTCGCTCGTGCAGAACTGGCTCGTCGGCCCGCTCCTCATGTTCGCGCTCGCGGTGATCTTCCTCCGCGACGAGCCCGAGTACATGCTGGGCCTCATCCTGATCGGCCTCGCGCGCTGCATCGCGATGGTGATCGTGTGGAACGATCTCGCCAAGGGTGACCGCGAGTACTGCGCGGGCCTCGTCGCGTTCAACTCGATCTTCCAGGTGCTCTTCTTCTCGGTGTACGCATACGTGTTCGCGACCGTGCTGCCGCGCTGGCTCGGGCTCGAGGGCGCGGTGGTGGACGTGTCGATCGGCGAGATCGCGGGGAGCGTGGCGCTCTACCTCGGCGTGCCGTTCGCGGCCGGCTTCGTGACCCGGCGCGTGCTCGTCTCGGCCAGGGGACGCGACTGGTACGAGTCGCGCTTCGTGCCGCGGATCGGGCCGATCACGCTCGTGTCGCTGCTCTTCACGATCGTCGTGATGTTCTCGCTCAAGGGCGAGGCCATCACGCGCCTGCCCCTCGACGTGCTGCGGATCGCGCTGCCGCTCCTCGTGTACTTCCTCGTGATGTTCGCGCTCTCGTTCGCGATGAGCCGGCGCGTGGGCGCGAGCTACGCCGAGACGGCGACGCTCTCGTTCACCGCGGCGTCGAACAACTTCGAGCTCGCGATCGCCGTGGCCATCGCGAGCTTCGGGATCCAGAGCGGCGCGGCCTTCGCCGCGGTGATCGGGCCGCTCGTGGAGGTGCCGGTGCTCATCGGCCTCGTGAACGTCGCGCTCTGGGCGGAGCGACGCTACTTCCCCTCGAGCGCCGCCCGCACGGAGCCCGCATGAGCCGCCCTGCCCTGCTCTTTCTCTGCGTCGCGAACTCTGCACGGAGCCAGATGGCCGAGGGCCTCGCGCGTGCGCGGCTGGGCGATCGCGTCCCGGTGATGAGCGCGGGAAGCGAGCCGACCCGCGTGAACCCGTTCGCGATCGAGGTCATGCGCGAGCTCGGCGTGGATCTCGGCGCGCACGTCTCCAAGAGCGTGCAGAGCATCGATCCCCGCGCGGTCGGCACCGTGATCACCCTCTGCGCCGAGGAGGTGTGCCCGGTCTTCCTCGGCAAGGCCGAGCGCCTCCACTGGCCCATCGCCGATCCCGCGAGCAACGACGCATCCATCCCCCGCGAGGAGATGCTCCGACGCTTCCGGCAGGCCCGCGACACGCTGCGCGAGACGATCGATCGATTCGCGGCCGAGCGCTTCGCCGAGTGATCCAGACCCGACGCACTTTCGCTGCGTCCTTTCCGTTCGGTCTCCGTCTTGGAGGCAGGAGGTCACGATGAGCATGGAGATCGAGCGCCCGAAGACGAGCGAGACCGCGACCGAGGCCGCGAAGAGCCGGCCAGAGGCGAGCCACGACACGAGCCACGACGCGATCCGCGCCGCGGTGCGCGCGCAGTACGGCGCGATCGCGCGAGGCGCGAGCCTGGGCTGCTGCGCGCCGAGCGACGCCTCGAGCACCAGCGGGTGTTGTGCGCCGAGCGCGGCGATGAGCCTCGCGCTCGGCTACGACGCGGACGAGCTCGCGGCGCTGCCGGAGGGCGCGAACCTCGGGCTCGGGTGCGGCAATCCGCAGGCGATCGCGGCCCTCCGCGAGGGCGAGGTCGTGCTCGACCTCGGCGCGGGTGGCGGCATCGACTGCTTCCTCGCGGCCAAGCAGGTCGGCGCGCGAGGGCGCGTGATCGGCGTGGACATGACCCCCGACATGGTGAGCAAGGCGCGCGAGAACGCGCGGCGTGTGGGCGTGGAGAACGTGGACTTCCGCCTCGGCGAGATCGAGCACCTGCCCGTGGCCGACGCGTCGGTCGACGTGATCCTCTCGAACTGCGTGGTGAACCTGAGCCCCGACAAGAAGGCCGTGTTCGAAGAGGCGTTCCGCGTGCTCGCGCCCGGCGGCCGGCTCGCGATCAGCGACGTGGTCAAGCTCAAGGCGCTGCCCGAGGCGCTCGAGAACGATCTGCTCGCCCTCACCGGCTGCGTGGCCGGCGCGGCGAGCGTCGAGACGCTGCGCGCGCTCCTGCGGGTGGCGGGCTTCGAGGACGTGCGCGTGACGGTGAACGAGACGAGCCGCGCGTTCATCCGTCAGTGGCTGCCCGGCTCGGGCGTGGAGGACTTCGTCGCGTCGGCCACGATCGAGGCGCAGAAGCCGGGCGCGACGCGCGAGCGAGCGACGACGTCTCGCGAGACCTCGTCGAGCACCACGGCCGCGGCGGCGCGCGCGTGCTGCGGGCCCTCGTGCTGCGCGACGGAGCCGAAGGCCTGATGCCGGAGGCGCCCGACTGGCGGGGCGTCGAGCGCGAGCTCCGCCCCTTCGTGGCGCGCCGCGTGAGCACGAGCGACGTCGACGACGTGATGCAGGAGGTGCTGCTCCGCATCCAGCTCGGCCTGCCCACGCTGCGTGACGAAGATCGGCTCGGCGGCTGGATGCGCACGATCGCCCGCAGCGCGATCGTCGATCACCACCGGAGCAGCGCGCGCCACCGCGTGATCTCGGCCGAGCTCGACGACGAGGCCGCGCCGAGCGAGGACGACGATCGCGCGGTGGAAGCAGCGCTCGCACCCCAGATCGCGAGCTTCGTGGTGATGTTGCCCTCGCCCTACCGCGAGGCCCTCACGCTCACCGAGCTCGAGGGGCTCACCCAGAAGCAGGCCGCCGAGGTGCTCGGCATCTCGCTCACCGCGATGAAGTCGCGCGTGCAGCGGGGCCGCGCGCAGCTGCGCGAGGCGCTCGAGGCCTGCTGTCGCATCGCGCTCGACGCGCGAAAGCGGGTGGTCTCGTGCGAGCCTCGCACCGATGGACGGCTGCCGAGCGGCGTCCAGACGCGCCAATTCCTGCCCCCGAGTCGCTGTGATGGAGGCTGCATGACGAGGACCCCTTCCCGCGCGCCGGCGCGTATCGCGCCCACGCAAGCGAGCTGGACGCGGGAGGAGATGGAGCGCGAGCGCGCGTCGTGGATCGAGCCTCTCGATCGCGCGGTGCTCGACGACGTCCGCGCGATCGCGCGCTCGCTCGCGGACCGTCCGCTCGACACGCTGCGCGGCTCGCTCCTGCCTCGCGAGGGCCCGCTCGCCGCGGCCGCCGCTCGGTGGCGCGCGGACCTCGCCGCGGGGCGCGGCTTCGTGCTGCTGCGCGGCATGGAGATCGACGGCGTGCCCGAGGACGAGCTCGCGAGGCGCTTCGTGGTGCTCGGCCTGCACCTCGGCGGGCTCGTGCCGCAGAACCTCCGCGGCGAGCTGCTCACGCACATCCGAGACACGGGCGCCGATCCGAGGCTCCTCTCCACGCGCCTCTACACGACGCGCGCCGAGCAGGACTTCCACACCGACGGTGCGGACGTGATCGGCCTCTTCTGTCGACGGACCGCGCGAGAGGGCGGCGTGAGCCGCATCGTGAGCTCGGTGCGGATCCTCGAGGAGATCCAGCGCGCGCGCCCCGATCTCTTCGAGGTGCTCTTCGAGGACTTCCCCTGGCACTACCAGGAAGAGGGAATCCCTCCGCTCGTGCTCACGCGCCCGATCGCGAGCGTGACCCGCACCGAGGCCGAGGGCGCGCGCATCAACACGTTCTTCATCCCCTGGTACATCCGCCGCTCGCAGGAGCTGCCGGACGCGCCGCGCCTCACGGCGGCGCAGACCGAGGCGATCGCGCTCGTCGAGTCGCTCGCCAACGATCCGCGCCTCTGCCTCGACATGCAGTTCGAGCCGGGCGACGTGCAGTGGCTCAAGAACGCCGCGATCCTCCACAAGCGCACCGCCTACGAGGATCACGACGCGCCCGAGCACAAGCGCCACCTGCTCCGTCTCTGGCTGAGCGCACCCGACTTCGACGACGGCGACGCGCAGCTGCGCGCGGGGATCAGCAGCGATCTGAGGCCCCAGGGCCGAGATCCCGCGTGAGAGGCCCGCTCGGCTCCTCCTCCATGCCCTTCGCGCCTTGGGACGTCGGATCCGGTCGCCCCGGTGGCCTTCGGGGCGGTATCCTCGCCACCGGATGACGCAAGCCGCCCTCGACGGTGCCCTCGTCCTGGCCGGACGCTACGCCCTCAGCGATCGCATCGCCGAAGGCGGCATGTCCGTCGTGTGGCGAGGCCTCGACCTGCGGCTGCACCGCGATGTGGCGATCAAGATCCTCACGCAGCGCGACGAGCGCGACCGCGAGCGCGTCGTCCGCGAGGCCCGTCTCCTGGCCTCGACCCCGCACCCGAACATCGTCCAGGTGCTCGACGTCGGCATCGACGACGAGCGGCCCTACATCGTCATGGAGTTGCTCGAGGGCGTGGGGCTGGATCGAGTGCTGGGACGCGGTCCGATCGCAGCGGGCGAAGCGCTCGAGATCATCGCGGCCGCGCTCGACGGGCTGGCACTCGTGCACTCGCGCGGCATCGTGCACCGCGACCTCAAGCCCTCGAACCTCTTCCTGGCGCGCGATCCGGGCCTCTTGGATCCGAGCGTCCACGGCGTGCTCGCGGGCAAGCGCGTGAAGATCCTCGACTTCGGTGTGTCGCGCGCGACGGACCGCACGACGCCGATGAAGTCGGCGCTCACCACGCGCGAGGGCGCCCTCGTGGGAACGCCCGAGTACATGGCGCCCGAGCAGGCGCGTGGCCTGCCGGAGATCGGTCCCGCCGCCGACATCTACGCGATGGGCGTGATCCTGTTCGAGTGCCTCACGCAGATGCTCCCGTTCGAGAGCCCCAACCCGGGCGACCTCATCATCGCCATCGCGACGCAGGCTCCGCCGCGGCTCGAAGAGCTCCGGCCCGACCTGCCTGCCTCGCTGGCCACGCTCGTCCACAAGGCCCTCGCCAAGAAGCCCGAGGACCGCTTCGAGTCGGCGCAGTCCATGCGCAAGGCCATCGACGCGATCCGTGCCGAGGTCGAGGGCAGCGGGAGCGCTCGCGTCTCGTACGAGGCGCTGCGACAGGCCGATCGATCACAGGCCATCACGCTCGACGGACGCGACGTGACGCCCGCTCCGCCCGAAGTGGACGCCCTGCCGACGCGCTCGATGCGCCCGCTCTGGCTCGTGCTCGCGTTCGCGCTGGTGGGCGGCCTGGCCGCTCTCGCCTGGGTGAGGATGAGCGCGGAGCCCACACCGAGCGTCCCTCCCGAGACGAGCGCGCCCGAGATCGCGACACCGACGCCCGCGACCCCTCCGCCGACGATCGCCTCGCCCGTAGCGCCCACGCCCGCGACGATCGCCGAGCCGGCAGTGCCCGATGCGGGCGCGACCGGCGGCCGCAGCGTGTCGCCCCTGGCGACGCCGAGCGGCGCCGAGATCACGACCACCCGTCACCCAGACGACGGCGAGACCCCGCCCGTCTCCATGGCGCGCACGGCCGACGGCGTGAGCTCGATGGCGAGGCCTGCAGAGGGCACGGCGCAAGACACGTCGATGAGCACGACCGGCACGCCGCGCTTCCGCGACCTCGACTACTGAAGGACGATCACGGACTCCGGCGCGAGGAGCCACACGTGGCCCTGCCCGTCGGCCTCCACGTCGCGGAGCTCGGCGGTCGGCAGGCCCGGCACGATGCGACCCTGCGCGTCGCTGCTCGTCGCACCGAAGTAGGACCACTGTCCCGCCTCGTTCTCGAGCAGCCCGTAGCGGCCCGCCGCCCACAGCGTGCCGTGCCCATCGATCGCGAGCGCCACCGGCCGATGCTCACGCACGATCGCCGGCATCGAGTAGTCGAAGCGCCGATCGGCATAGCTGCCGAGCCCCTCGGCCGACGCGATCCACATGTTGCCCGCCCCGGCGACGACGTCGGTCACCACGTCGCCGCGCACGCCACGGCTCTCGTCGAACGTGATCGCCTGGTGATCCTCCACGCGCACCGCGCCCGAGAGCGTCGCGAACCATGCGTTGCCCGTCGCGTCGAAGGCGATGCCGGACACCTCGTCGGCGAGCGGCAGCCCCTGACCCTGCGCTGCCTGACGATGGTGGTAGGCCACCCCCTCGCTCTGCGGGTCGATCACCGCCGCGCCTCGCACGCGCGTCCCCGCGCCGTCCTCGCGCGTGACCCGCAGCGCGAGCCACACACGACCATCGTTGCCCACGCCTGCGAATGGGATCGACACGAGGCCCGTGGGCACCTCGAGCGTTCGCTCGACGAGCGCGCGGAAGCCACTGCCCTGGGCCACGAACACGCGCACCGTGCTCGTGCCCCGCACGAGCGCCACGAGGTACGCGCCCTGCGGACCGCTCGCGAGGGCCTGCGGCACGATCTCCTCGGGCAGCGCGAGCCGGCGCAGGCGCCCGTCGACCCACTTGGCGATGTCGCCGTCGCGGCCACGCACCCACACGCCGCTCTGGAGATCGGTGACGACCTGGAGATCCTCCTCGGACACGAGCGACATCGTGCGAAGCGGCGTCGAGGTGGTGGCCGCGAGCGAGACGATCCCTCGGTTCGCGATCGCCGCGAACGCCGCGTCGCTGCTCTGGAACGCGCGGTACGCGCCAGGCGGCATCGCGTTGCCGAGCGGGCGCGCCACGAGCGCAGGCGCGCGGCCCGCGGTGGCCTCGGGCGCGTCGTCCACGAACGACTGGATCCCGCGGAGCACGTCGGAGGCGTCGACCTCGGGAGCGGCCGGCGCGGAGGCCGCCGCGATCGTCTCGGCGCGGAACGAGCGGGTCTGCGCGGTCGCGCTCGAGAGCGCGCGGAACGCGGTACCCGTGCCGGTCGGCGCGATC
>JAIBCE010000213.1 GCA_019694315.1 Sandaracinaceae bacterium | reverse complement strand
ATCGCGGGCTTCGCGGGCGCGAGCGCCGACGCGTTCACGCTGCTCGAGCGCTTCGAGGCCAAGCTCGAGGCCCTGCGCGCGGGCGATGCACCGAGCGCCCTCGCGCGCGCGGCGGTGGAGCTCGCGAAGGAGTGGCGCACCGATCGCTTCCTCCGGCGCCTCGAGGCGATGCTCGTCGTGATGGACGCGCACACGATGCTGCTCATCTCGGGCACCGGCGACGTGATCGAGCCGGACGCGACCGACGGCGGATCGATCGTGGCGATCGGCTCGGGCGGCTCGTACGCGCTCGCGGCGGGGCGCGTGCTCCTCAAGCACACGCAGCTCTCGGCCGCCGAGATCTGCCGCGAGTCCCTGCGCACGGCGGGCGAGATCTGCGTGTTCACGAACACCGAGATCGTGGTGGAGGAGATCAGCGCATGACGACCAAGTCGTTCACGCCGCGCGAGCTCGTGGGAGAGCTCGACCGCTACGTGGTCGGGCAGCACAAGGCCAAGAAGGCCGTAGCCATCGCGCTCCGCAACCGCTGGCGACGACAGCAGGTCTCGCCCGAGCTCCGCGAGGAGATCGCGCCCAAGAACATCCTGATGATCGGCCCCACCGGCGTGGGCAAGACCGAGATCGCGCGGCGCCTCGCGAAGCTCGCGAACGCGCCGTTCGTGAAGGTCGAGGCCTCGAAGTTCACCGAGGTCGGCTACGTGGGGCGCGACGTCGAGTCGATCGTGCGCGACCTGGTCGAGCAGGGCCTCCACCTCGTGAAGGCCGAGGCGATCGAGAACGTGAAGACGCGCGCGCACGAGGCCGCCGAGGAGCGCCTCGTCGTGATGCTCGCGCACAAGCGCCTCGCGCAGGATCGGCCCACGCCCTCGGCCCCGCCGCCCTCGGCCCCGCCGCAGGCACCACCGGGCTTCGGAAACCTCGGGCAGCTCCTCATGGGCATGCCGCAGTCGCAGCCTCCGCCCGCCCCACCCGAGAGCCTCATCACCGAGCTGCGCACCAAGCTCCGCGCGGGCTCGCTCGACGACGAGACGCTCGAGCTCGACGTGGCCGACGATCAGATGCCGCTCGTGCACATGTTCTCGGGCATGCAGGGCATGGAGGATCTCGAGAAGGGCCTCCGCGACGCGTTCTCGAGCGTGCCGGGCATGAAGGGCCGCACCAAGCGCCGGCGCGTGAAGGCCAAGGAGGCGCTGCGCGTGCTCGAGGCCGAAGAGGCCCAGAAGCTCGTCGATCAGGACGCGATCGTGCGCGAGGCGGTGGAGCGCACCGAGCAGGCGGGCATCGTCTTCCTCGACGAGATCGACAAGATCGCGGGCCGACAGGGCGCACAGCACGGGCCCGACGTGTCGCGCGAGGGCGTGCAGCGCGATCTCTTGCCCATCGTCGAGGGCAGCACGGTGAACACGAAGTACGGGCCGGTGAAGACCGATCACGTGCTCTTCATCGCGGCGGGCGCGTTCCACGTGGCCAAGGTCTCGGACCTCATCCCCGAGCTCCAGGGCCGCTTCCCGATCCGCGTGGAGCTCGAGTCGCTCGGCAAGGCCGACTTCGTGAGGATCCTGAAGGAGCCCAAGAACGCGCTCACGCGCCAATACCAGGCGCTGCTCCGCACCGAGGGCGTGGAGGTGACGATCACCGACGACGCGATCGAGGCGATGGCCGAGCACGCGAGCGAGGCCAACGAGCGCATGGAGAACATCGGCGCCCGGCGCCTGCACACGATCCTCGAGGCGGTCTTCGAAGAGCTCTCGTACAAGGCCGCCGAGATGGGCGGAGAGGCGCTCACCGTCGATCGACCCTACGTGGAGGAGCGCCTCCGGCCCATCCTGAAGAACGAGGATCTCTCGCGCTTCATCCTCTGATCGACGGGCGCGTCAGAGCGTGAGTCACTTGCATCCGGCGAGAGCCTCCCTCCCGCCGATCCGAGCCCGCGCCACTCGCACCGATCCATCCGAGGGACACGTGCTCTCACATCGAGAAGAGCGCGGCGATCTCCGTCGTGTCGAGGGCGCGATCGAAGAGGAAGAGCTCGTCGAGCGCCACGTTGCAGTCGCCACCCGCGACGACGACGCTGCTGAGCGAGTCGGTCCCCGCCGAGGTGCCCGTGCCGCGCAGGGTGCCATCCACGTACAGCTCGCCGGCGCGCGTCGCGGCGCGATAGACGAGCGCGAGGTGCACCCACGTCTCGGGCGTGACGATCACCGACGGGATCGCGAGCCCGTCCGCGAGCTGATAGACGAAGACGTGGGTGGGCTCGTCGTCGCACTCGAGGGAGCTCCGCTCGGTGTTCACGATCCCGCAGCCGGCGGCGGCCCCTGGGAAGATCGTGGGCCAGCGCGCCCACACCGAGATCGTGTAGTCGACACCTCCGATCGGTCGGGTCGGGATCCTCTGCCCTGGTGTGAGCGAGGCTCCGCTTCCGGCGTGCCCGTCGACGAAGGTCGTGCCCGTCATCGCCAGGTCTCCGCCGCTGTACGCGAGATCCACCGTCGTCCCGTCGAAGGGGTAGTAGGCCCACGGCGAGAGCGCACGCCACGCGCCACCCGCGTCGCCGGTGACCGGTGCATCCGGCAGCACGAACGCGTCGGCAGCGCCGGACGCATCGGCAGCGCTGGACGCATCGGCAGCGCTGGACGCATCGATGGAGGTACCCGCGTCGGTGGAGGCAGCGTCATCGAGCACCGTGGTGCCGGTGTCGAGCGCCGCGTCCTCGCGCGACACCGGCGCGTCCATCGACGCAGCGTCGCTGGCTCCTGCGTCGCGTGCATCGATTCGCACGCGGCCGCAGGCAGTGAGCCCCCACGAGAGCCCGCACGAGAGCCACAGCGCGAGCACGACGACGGTGGTGCGAGACTGCCAGACCACGTCCTCAGCGTACTCCGGTGCTCGCGGCGCGGGAAAGCGGCGGAATGCGTGGGTCTGCGCGGGGGGAATGCACCGGGAGGCGCGGCGCGTTCGCGCGTCGTGCTTCGCCGCGCGCTCGTCGGATCCTGGATCGTCGCCTGCCTCGCGCTCTGCCCGAGCGTGATGGCCGAGTACGCGGTGGGCATGGAGCGCGGGCGCATCGAGGTGCGCCACGCCGCCTGGGACGCCGCGGCGGGCTGCCGCGCGCACTGGCCCGCGGAGCTCGGTCGCACGGTGGATCTCTCGATCACGCTCGACCGACGTGGCCGCGTGGTCGCGCTCGACGCGAGCCCCGACGCGAGCGCGTTCGAGCGCTGCCTCCTCCGCGCGCTCCGACGCCACTCGCTCCGACCCACGGGTGAAGATCGCCGCGCGCGTCGATGGACCGTGGTCACGCGCTACGTCTTCACCGAGCCGGCGTGAGGCCGCGCTCGGCCTCGAGGCCCCGTGGCTCTTGCCGCGAGGGTGGGCGGGCGGCACGCTCGCGGCCCCCATGCACGCCCACGCTGCCCCTCACAAGCCGCACGCCCGCCTCGGCGACCACTGGACGCTCGAGACCCTCGAGGCCGTCGCGAGAGGTCTCGCGATCGTCGAGCTCCCGACCGAGGCGCGCCACAGGATCGATCGCTCGCGCAGGCTCGTGGACGATCTCGCGCGACGGGGCGACGCGGCGCCGAATGTGTACGGTGTGAACACTGGCTTCGGCGCGCTCGCGGAGACGCGCATCGCGGCCGATCAGGTGCGCGCGCTCCAGCGCAACCTCGTGCGCAGCCACGCGTGCGGCGTGGGGCCGCTCCTTCCGCGCGAGGTGGTGCGCGCGATGATGGCGCTGCGCGCGCAGACCATCGCCATGGGCTTCTCGGGTGCGCGCTCGGTGATCGTGGATCTCCTCATCGAGATGCTCAACCGTGGCGTGCACCCGTGCGTGCCTGCGCAGGGATCGGTCGGCGCCTCGGGTGATCTCGCGCCGCTCGCGCACCTCGCGCTGGTGCTCATCGGCGAGGGCGAGGCGCAGTTCGATCCGGATGGGCACGGCGGCCACGTGATGCCGGGCTTCGAGGCGCTCCGCGCGGCGGGCCTTCTCCCGATCGAGCTCGAGGCCAAGGAGGGCCTCGCGCTCATCAACGGCACGCAGCTCATCCTCGCCGTGGGCGCGCTCGCGGTGCGTCACGGTGAGCGCCTCTGCACGACCGCCGATCTCACCGGCGCGATGAGCCTCGAGGCCCTCGAGGGCAGCTCGCGCCCGTTCGATCCGCGCGTGCAGGCGGTGCGCCCGCACCCCGGTCAGGAGGAGACCGCGAAGAACCTCCGCGCGCTCCTCGCCGACAGCCGCATCGCCGAGTCGCACAAGGACTGCAAGAAGGTCCAGGACCCCTACTCGCTCCGCTGCATGCCGCAGATCCACGGCGCCAGCCGCGACACGCTGCGCTGGGCGCGTCAGGTGCTCGAGCGCGAGCTGATCGCCGCCACCGACAACCCGCTCGTCTTCGCCGACGACGAGGGTCACGGCGAGTTCATCAGCGGAGGCAACTTCCACGGACAGCCTCTCGCGATCGCGCTCGACGCGGCGTGCATCGCCATCGCCGAGCTGGCCAATTGCGCCGAGCGCCGCATCGAGCAGCTCGTGAACCCGGCGATGAGCTCGGGCCTGCCGCCCTTCCTCGCGCCGCGGAGCGGCCTCGACTCCGGCTTCATGATCGCGCAGGTCACCGCCGCCGCGCTCGTGAGCGAGAACAAGGTGCTCTGTCATCCGTCGAGCGTGGACTCGATCCCGAGCTCGGCCGGCAAGGAGGATCACGTGTCGATGGGCACCATCTCCGCGCGCAAGTGCGCGCAGGTGGCCACGCACGTGCGCACCGTGCTCGCCATCGAGGCGATGGTCGCCGCGCAGGGCCTCGATCTCCGCAAGCCGCTCGAGAGCGGCAGCGGCGTGCGCGCCGCCCACCGCGCGCTCCGGCAGGCCGTGCCCACGCTCACCGAGGATCGCGTGCTCTATCCCGACATCCAGCGCTGTGAGCGCCTCGTCGACGAAGGCACGCTCGTGCGCGCGGCCGCCGCGGCCGTGGGACCGCTCGCGTGAGCGCCCCGAAGAACAGCGGAACCAGCTCGAGCGGGCCGAAGAACAGCGGAACCAGCTCGAGCGGGCCGAAGAACAGCGGAACCAGCTCGAGCGGGCCGAAGAACAGCGGAACCAGCTCGAGCGGGCCGAAGAACAGCGGAACCAGCTCGAGCGGGCCGAAGAACAGCGGAACCAGCTCGAGCGGCAAGAGCGGGCCCAAGAAGAGCGAGCCCGTGCTCGAGATCCTCGACGCGGTGTTCGTCGCGCACGCCAAGGAGCAAGACGGCCTGCCGCCTCCGATGCTCGCGGAGGTCGCGTTCGGCGGGCGCTCGAACGTGGGCAAGTCGAGCCTCATCAACAAGCTCGTGAACCGTCGCAAGCTCGTGCGCACGAGCTCGACGCCGGGCGCCACGCGTGGCCTCTCGCTCTTCCGCGCGACGCTGCGCCTGCCCGACGCCACGCGCGCGCAGCTCGATCTCGTGGATCTGCCTGGCTACGGCTTCGCGCAGCGCAGCAAGTCCGAGCGCAAGAGCTGGGGGCCGATGATCGAGGGCTACCTCGAGAGCCGCGTGAGCCTCCGCGTGGTGGTGCTCCTCGTGGACATCCGCCGCGGCCTCGAGGACGACGACGCGCAGCTCCTCGAGTACCTCGCGCACCTGGGCCGCACGACGGTCGTCGCGATCACCAAGATCGACAAGGTGGGCCGCACCGACCGCGACAAGAGCGTCCGCACGATCACCGCCGACGTGAAAAAGGCGTGCGGGGCCGCGCCCGTGACGGTCGTCGCGACGAGCGCCGAGACGGGCGAGGGCATTTCCACGCTGTGGACTGCGATCCGCAAGCACGCCTTCTTGGGCGCTTCCCCCGTCGAGCCCTGAGCCAGTCCGTCTCTGCTCCCCATCAAGCACGGACATGGAGGTACGCGCCGAAACGGGAGCTCGCGTGCGCCTCTGCCTGCTCGCGTCTGATCGGAACCCGGGAATCCCGGACCGGCAGAGCGCGACCTCGCCGTGCCTCACGGACGCACCGTCAGAGGCGCGAGCCAGTCTGTCTCCGCTCCCAATCGAACAGGAACATGGAGGTACGCGCCGCTACGGGAGCTCGCGTGAGCCTCGGGATGGTCGCGTCTGATCGGACTTCGGATCCGCAGAACGCGACAACCCCGTGCCTCACGGACGCACCGTCAAAGGCGCGAGCCAGTCTGTCCTGCTCCCAATCGAACAGGAACATGGAGGTACGCGCCGCGACGGAGCTCGCGTGAGCCTCTGCATCCTCGCGTCTCATCAGCCGCCCGATCCGCAGAGCGCGACAACCCCGTGCCTCACGGACGCACCCTCGGAGGCGCGAGCCAGTCTGTCTCTGCTCCCGATCGAACAGGAACATGGAGGTACGCACCGCAACGGGGGCTCGCGTGAGCCTCTGCATCCTCGCGTCTCATCTGGCCCCGATCCGCAGAGCGCGACCTCCCCGTGCCTCACGGACGCGCCGTCAAAGGCGCGAGCCAGTCTGTCTCTGCTCCCGATCGAACAAGAACATGGTGGCACGCGCCGCGACGGAGCTCGCGTGCGCCTCCGCATCCTCGCGTCAGCCGCCCGTTCCGCAGAGCGCGACAACCCCGTGCCTCACGGACGCACCCTCGGAGGCGCGAGCCAGTCTGTTTCCGCTCCCAATCGAGCAAGGACATGGAGGTACGCGCCGCAACGGAGGCTCGCGTGAGCCTCGGGATGGTCGCGTCTGATCGGACTTCGGATCCGCAGAGCGCGACTTTGCCGTGCCTCACGGACGCACCGTCGGAGGCGCGAGCCAGTCTGTCTCTGCTCCCGATCGAACAAGAACATGGTGGCACGCGCCGCGACGGAGCTCGCGTGCGCCTTTGCCTGCTCGCGTCTGATCGGAACCCGGGAATCCCGGACCGGCAGAGCGCGACCTCGCCGTGCCTCACGGACGCACCGTCAGAGGCGCGAGCCCAGCCACTTCGTTCCTCCTCTCCACGAAGCCTTCAGCTCGGCGCCGCGATTGGCGGCGCCGCAGACCGGGGCCACCCGATCGGCGTCGGTACCTGCAGCGAGATCTCGGCGAGGTGGAGAGCTGGCCGCACCCGAGCGAGCGACACGAAGCCGGCAGAGGACGCGCCGAGCGGCCCGCCGATCTCGCCCACGGCCCATCCCCACTTCGCCAGGATCATGGTGAGCGTCATGGAGGAGGCGCCCACGAGGCCGACCTCGTGCGCGGCCTCGAGCTGGTGCTCGACCTCGAGCGCATCGGCCGCGCGGCCTGAGCAGCCATGCGGACTGGACGGAGGGGCAGACCTCGGACAGGATCAGGCGGTCACCGGCGAGGGACTCGCGAGGAGAGCGGACGATGCGATGGAAGACCACGAGTTGTTGGCTGGCGGTCACGTTGTCCATTGGCTGCAGTCAACCCATCTCGCACGGTCCGGACAGCAGCGTGGGCGACGCGGCGCTCGACAGCTCGGCGAGCGACGCTTCGGCGGACGCGCTGCCTTCTCTCGACGCGGCCAGGCCCTCGGACGCGTCGCCCGCGTTGGATGTGCGTGATGCGATGACCGCACGATGTGACCCCGCAGCGCCGTTCGGTGCACCCACCCTGGTCGCTGGGGTCAACAGCGGAAGCGGAGACGAAGCGGCCTCTCTGTCTGCCGACGAGCGCACCATCTGGTTCGGCTCGTGGCGAGCGGAAGCCGTTGGCGGCGACGACATCTACACTGCATCACGCGAGAATGCGGACGCGGTCTTCGGGATACCCGTACGCGTCGATGTGCTGAGCAGCAGCTACGAGGACGGGATTCCACAGCTCTCCCGCGACGGAACCACCATGGTCCTGACCTCGACTCGAGCGGCACCCTCGGGCGGCGGCCTCTACGACGTCTGGCTCGCCGTCCGCACCAGCCCGGTCTCGGGGTTCGAGCCGCCCTCGTTCGTGGCGAGCGTCTCGACGGACGGCGTCGACGGCAGCGGCACCCTCAGCGAGGCTCCAGGAGATGAAGCGCTGTACTACGCTCAGTCTCCGCTCGGAGTCGTTGCGGCCGACCTGATGCGAGCTGCCGGAACTCCGGACACGGGTTTTGGGACGCCCGTGCCGCTCACGAGCGTCAACTCACCTTCGAACGATACGGATCCTGTTCTGTCGGCCGACGCTCTGACACTGTTCTTCGCATCGGAACGTGCTGGAGGTCTGGGGGCGCTCGACGTCTGGGTCGCGACGCGAGGCAACACCTCGGAGTCATTCGCGGGAGCGACGCCTGTGACCTCCGTGAACTCCGCTCAGGTCGACCGGCCGTCCTGGGTGTCGCCGGATGGTTGCCGGCTGTACCTGACGAGTGACCGAACAGGAAGCGCGATGAACGACATCTACGTCGCGACACGCGAATGAAATGACGCCACCGCCGCGGCGCGGCGATCAGAAGAGGTCGGTGACGATCGGGTCGAGCGGGAGCCAGTGTCGGTGCGGCACGCGGAGCGTCTCGTCGTCGAGTAGGAGTTCGCCGCGGCCGAGCGCTCGAGGAGCGCGCGCTCGGGCGCGAAGCGCTCAGGTGCTCACGTGCGAGCGCTCGAGCGCGCGTTCGAGCTCCTCACGGCCCGGCGGACGTAGTCGGATCTCCGTGCGGTAGGCCTCGGGCCCAATCCACATCTGGACGAGATCCGACACCTTCGGCGATCGAACGGGTGCTCTCGATGGGCGCGCCATGAGCGCTGCGCTCTTCCACGTCGACTCTCCAGGTGTCGTATCGTACGCCCGCCATCGTCAGCGGCTCACGCCGAACGACGCGGTGAGCGCGTGTGAGCGAGAAAGCAACCCCGCCAATTCCGCTACGTACGAACGCCCTCCGGCGGAGAGCTGTCTGGGAACGACCCACGATTGCCCTGAGTGTCGGTTCTCAGAACCTTTCCCCCCTGACGCAGCAGGTCTCTCAGAAGCATTCCCCCCTGGGCTGAGACTTTCTCAGAAGCATTCCCCCCTCGCGTGACCGGAGTGTGCCGGCGTCCACCCTCAAGGGACCACCCCGTTTTCATGATCATGGGACCAGGGGAAGTCGGTCGGCCGAGGCGGAGCATGACGAGTTCCGGTGGTCGCTGTCGAGTCGGAGGCCCGCGGTAGCGGGACGACGTTCTTCGATCAGCGCCGTCGTCCGATCGCCGGCTTCTCCGTCGCGGGCGCGCTCGGCGTCGGGTCGTCGTCGGTCAGCTTCGGCTTGAGCCGAGGTCGATAGGACTCGCCCACGACGACGAGGTCGTACGCGTTGTGGATGAAGCGATCGACGGCGCTCTGCGCGAGCAGAGTTCGTCGAAGGCGCTCAGCCACTCCGCGGTGTCGCGGTTGCTCGTGACCACCGTCGGCACACGTCCTGATCGCTCGACGATCAGTTGGTACACGTCGCGGCTCTCGTCGCGCGTCATCGGCTCGAGCGCGAAGTCGTCGACGATGAGCAGATCGATCGTCGCGAGCTCGGTGATCAGCGCCTCTCGCGAGTTGTCGAGACGGCTCTGCTTGAGCCGTCTCAGCATCGCGTCGGCGCGCGTGAAGATGACGTTGTAGCCGTGCTTGGTCGCGACATGGCCGAGCGCGTTCGCGAGGAAGGTCCTGCCGACGCCGACCGCCCCGAGGATCACCGCGTTCTTGCCGGCATCGATGAAGCGGAGGCTCATCAACTCGGCGAGCACGCGCTTGTCGTATCGAATCTTCGCGCTCGCGTCCCATCGCTCCATCGTCATCGCGGCGTCCAAGCCAGCCTTGGCCGCGCGACGTGTGCACGCGGTGCTGTCGCGTCGAGTCACTTCGTCGGAGAGCACGAGCAGGAGCGTCTCGTCGAGCGAGAGGTCCTGCTTCTGCGCGAGCACCATGCGGTCGGGAAGCGTCGCGATGATCTGTCCGAGCTTGAGCTTCTTCAGCACCGTCTTGAGCTCGGGTGAGAGTGTCGGCGTCTTCATCGCGGACCCTGCACGCTCACTGCGACCTGATGCACGAGCATGTCGTCGACCTCGACATCGCGATCGACGTCGAGGCCTTCGAGCACCTCGACGTAGCGACGCACCGTCTTTCGATCGAGCCGCGTCTCGCGCGCCATCTCGCGCAGCCCCTGCCCGGCCTTCCAGCGAAGAATCACGTCACGCACTTCGGCCATCGTCAGCTCCCTGAAGCTCACCGGCACCTCCTGCGCGACGCCCGCGACGGCGGGCAGGAGGGTCGGTCGTTTCACGCTTCGGTCGCTCGACTCGGACCACCGCGTCGTCAGCTCGTGGGGTGGTCCCATGAACCTGAAAACGGGTGGTCCCATGCTCCTGGAAATTCCCAGAGCAGCCCCTCGCGGGGGGTGGTCCCATGAACCTGGAAACGGGTGGTCCCTTCGAGCTGGAAATTCAGCCCTCAGGTGGTCCCTTCATGGTGGAAACCGGCACCCTCAGAGGCGCGAGCCAGTCTGTCTCTGCTCCCGATCGAACAGGAACACATGGAGGTACGCGCCGCAACGGGGGCTCGCGTGAGCCGCTGCATCCTCGCGTCTGATCCGAACGCCGAATTCGCAGAGCGCGACACCCCCGTGCCTCACGGACGCACCCTCGGAGGCGCGAGCCAGTCTGTCTCTGCTCCCAATCAAGCAAGGACATGGAGGTACGCGCCGCAAAAGGGTGCTCGCGTGAGCCTCTGCATCCTCGCGTCTGATCCGAACGACGAATTCGCAGAGCGCGACCATCCCGTGCCTCACGGACGCACCCTCGGAGGCGCGAGCCAGTCTGTCTTTGCTCCCATGAAATCAGGAACATGGAGGTACGCGCCAAAACGCCTGCGCGTGAGCCTCTGCATCCTCGCGTCTGATCCGAACGCCGAATTCGCAGAGCGCGACACCCCCGTGCCTCACGGACGCACCCTCGGAGGCGCGAGCCAGTCTGTCTCTGCTCCCGATCGAACAGGAACATGGAGGTACGCGCCGCAACGGGGGCTCGCGTGAGCCTCTGCATCCTCGCGTCTGATCCGAACGCCGAATTCGCAGAGCGAGACACCCCCGTGCCTCACGGACGCACCCTCGGAGGCGCGAGCCAGTCTGTCTCGCTCCCAATCAAGCAAGGACATGGAGGCACGCGCCGCAACGGGAGCTCGCGTGAGCCTCTGCATCCTCGCGTCTCACCAGCCCCCCGATCCGCAGAGCGCGACCTCGCCGTGCCTCACGGACGCACCCTCGGAGGCGCGAGCCAGTCTGTCGTGCTCCCCATCGAACAGGAACATGGAGGTACGCGCCGCAACGGGCGCTCGCGTGAGCCTCTGCATCCTCGCGTCTGATCGGAACCCGGGAATCCCGGACCGGCAGAGCGCGACCTCGCCGTGCCTCACGGACGCACCGTCAGAGGCGCGAGCCAGTCCCTTCCTGCTCCATCGCGGGACTGCACGAGCAGCGCGGACGCGCCGCGCCGCCGTCGTGCGCTATCGTCAGCGCACACCACATGGCGAAGCGACGCGGCTACAACGAGCTCGACCTCCCTCGCGACGGCAGCGATCCCGAGGTCTCCGACCCGCCCGTCATCGCCCCGACCGCTCGCGGGCCAGTGGTCGCCCGACCACCCACGCTCGACGCTCGCACGCTCTGGCGAAGCGTGGCGTCGTGCGTCGCGACGCTCGATGGATTCGGTGATCTGGACGCGAGCCCGTGGACGTGGACCGAGCACGTCGAGCTGGACGCGCGGTACGAGCACGGCATCGTCACCCACGGCGACGCCGCGATCGAGGTCACGTTCACGTCCCGCATCGTCGACACGCATGCCGGGCCGCGGGAGAGCGAGCGCGCCGAGTCGCTGCGCGCGCGCCTCGGGTCGCGCGTGATCGTCGAGATCACACGCCAACCTCCCGCCGCGCCGCGGGTGGTGCTGGGTCCCGACGATCTCGCGAAGCACATCGACGCCGCCCTCGCGCGGCTCAGCGGCGGGTGATCCGCACCTGAGAGCACGCGGCGCGGCACTCGCGCGGCCCTGCGAACGAACCACACCTGCCCTCGAGGCGCACCAAGGGTACGCCGCAGTGACGACTGCTCACCCGCTGTGTTCAGAGGGTGAGTGGCAGACCACATCGGCCTCGCCGGACAGGACACAGACGTTCACGTTGCCGGTGGCTCCCTCCGCACCTGGCTCAGTGGCATACGAGCTCGCCACCCTCGCACACGCGCGCGGAGCCGCGCGCGCCATCACCGACCGCTCGGCCCGTCCAGTCGGGCATGTCCTCACATCGGTAGTCGCGTGGGCAGTCCCAGTCGTCGACGCACGCGAGCGCGCACGCGTGGCGATCGCAGTCGCCCGCCGCCCCGCGCGCGCTGAAGCGGCAGAGACCGCTCGCGCACGAGTCGTCTTCGACGACGCCGTACGCCGATCCGACGGCGGGCGAGTAGAGGAGATCGAAGCTCGCCATGCAGCCTTCGGTCGGCGCGACGGGCGGATCGATCGACACGCACATCGACGAGCCCGCGTCGCACGCGAGGTAATTGCGTCCGCCCGGCTCGACGCCCTCCGGTGGCTGACAGTCGGCGTCGCTTGCGCACGGATCGCCAGGCCGACTCGCCTCGGTCTCTTCGCACCAGAGGGGCCAGTTGGCTTCGCGCAGGAACGTGACGGTGGGCACGCGATCGCTGCATCCCTGCGTGCAGCGTCCGAGCTCGCGTCTCGGGCACATGCCCGTCCAGGCCGCGCACGGCACCGGCGCGTGAATCTGCTCCCAAACGACGCCGTCGATGCACCTCACGTCGAAGAAGCAGTCCCAGTGACACGACGGATCGAACGTGTCGGGACCTGCGGGCCCCGTGTCGATCGACACCATCAGCCCGGTGTCGATCGGTTCGCCCACGTCCACGCTGCCCGCGTCGATCGACGCGTCGCTCGCATCGTCGTCCTCCTCGCAGGAGACGCAGAGCACCGCCGTCACGACCACGAGTGACGCCCATCGCCACATCCCTCGAGCATGACAGGACCCGACACGCTCGGCAGCAGGCTCGCGCGGCGGCACACGTACGCCGCGCTCGCGAACGTCCCTGCGCACTCCGCGTGGTCGCGCCCGCAGCGGTGGGCCTCGGCTGGCGAAGTGGCGGCGGCTCGGCGGCGGGTGATCCGCAGCTGGGACCCGCATCGATCTCCGCCGCGAGCTTAGGGCCCGCGTGAAAACAAGTGAACTGAGTGAGGCCGCGTCGACGGAGTGCGATCGCGAGCGCGCCCGCAGGCCCGGAACGAGGCGTACCAAGGGTACGCCGCAGTGAGGACCGAGGACGAAAGCCGCGAGCGCGCCCGTCCACGCGGCCGCAACCGATCCGCTTGTTTTCACGCGGGCCCTTACCGTCGTCGTCCGCCGCTCGGACTCCCTCAGCTCAGATTGCCATGAGGGGCTGTCGCCAGCCCCTCCCCCCGTCGGAGTGAATCCGCCGGGGCCCCCCTCCCGCGACGGTTCGGTCGCTTCGCTCCCTGCGCGCGGGGCCCCAACCCCGCTTGCCTCCGGCTTCGGATTCTTCCTAGAGACTCGACAGGCACGCGAACGCGAGTGAGGGCAACCTCGTCCTCAGCGTGAACCACCGAAGTCGATGGTGACGCTCCGGTCGAGGCGATCGACCGCGTACGGCGGCCCGCGCCCGGTGTGTCTGCGCCGCCACGCGCGCCGCCCGACGTGCGCGCGTGAACCGCGGTGTCGCCGCCGCGGTTCGGGCGCGGCACGTCGGTTGCGGTGCCCGTCGCCATGCGCTCTGCCCGTCGCGCGGTCGCTGCCGCGCTCGCCCTGTGGACGTCGGTGCTCGCTCCGCTGCCTGCGGACGCCGATGCGGCGGACGACCTGCGCGCGATCCGCACCGGCACCCAGCCGGTCAGGGTCGAGCTGCTGGGGTGGACCGCCGCGCGCGAGGCGGTGTTTCGCACGCTGGTCTGCGGCGAGAGCGGCACGGCGTACTGTCGCGCCGCGGTCACCACGGTCGCGCCCGGCCGAGCCGCGCCGCGCGTGACCCTGCTGCTCGATGTGAGCGAGGTCTACTGCGATCAGGGGCGGTGCGACGCGCTGACGACCGAGGCGCAGCGCGAGTTCGTCGACGCCGAGGCCCGCGCGCGCGCCGCGCTGCCGCCGCTCGCGACCGC
>JAIBCE010000001.1 GCA_019694315.1 Sandaracinaceae bacterium | reverse complement strand
TCGAGGAAGTTCGAGCGACGATCGATCGCCCACACCTCGATGGCTCCCGTGGCGGAGCCCGACGCGCGCGAGCGCCGCACGATCGCGCGCGCGAGCGGCGCGAAGCTGCCCGCGCCTCCGAAGATGCCGGGCATCGCGAGGACGATCGCGCGCGGCTCGGTGGCCGTGCTCGCGCGATAGCGCACGAAGCGCGCGCGATCGTAGGCCTCGGGTGTGTCGATCGTGCCCTCGGGGTTCGGCGGCGCGTCGAAGCCGTCGATCTCGACGAGCTCGCGCACGATGCCGGGCTCGACCTCGGTCGACACGGGGACCTCCGACGCGGGCCAGTCCATCACGGGCACGAACGCGTCGTCGGTCGGGGGCGCATCGAGCGCGATGGCTGCGTCGGGCAGGAGCCCCGCATCGCTCGCGGGGCTCGGATCACAGCCGAGCGCGACGAGGGGCAAGAGCGCGAGGCTGGTTCGTGGCAAGAGCGCGAGCGTGGTCCGGGCCATCGACATCGCGTGAGGATGGGGCCATCGCGTCCGCGACGGAAGGTCCCCGCGCGCGTCGTCGAGGCTCACCCACGACAGGGGCTCGCTGCACGACGGGGCTGCGCTCACTGCTCGTAGCGGACCGAGAGGATGCGCGTGGCGGAGGCGTCGAGAACGTGGTCGAAGCGCTCGCCGCCCTGCATGCCGTCGGGCAGCGGGAGGAACACGCCATGCCGAAGATCGCGCCGTCGCTCGAGACGCCGACGTCGACGTCGACGGCTTCGGCGACGTGATCGTCGGCGCGCACCGCGCGATGGGCGACGATGGCCGCGCGTGCGTCTACCGCGGTGGTGCGGTGGCGCTCGAGCTCGCGCCGTCGACACGAACGCGATCAGCGTGGCGGTCAACGCGAGAGGGGTCTACGTAGACATTCGGGAGGCTGCGGCGTAGCGTCGGTCGCATGATGATGCGGGCCCTGATCGTCCTCGGTGCGTTCGTCTCGGGGCTGGTCGTGGGCTGCGCCAGCCCAACCTGTTGGGGTGACGAAACAGCGCCAGGCTCGTGTGAGTCGGGGCCATGTCGTGACGACAACGACTGTGCGAGTGCCATGTGCGTGGCTGGCACTTGCGAGCCTCCGTGCAGCACCCACACCGACTGTGCGTCGGGCACCTATTGCGTCGAGTGGACGGATGGGCTCGGGCGGCCGCATGCACACTGCGACAGCAGCTGCGGGGTCGGTCCAGACGGACGACGGTTCACTCTCGTCGCCTCGGACACGCTCCTCGTTTGCCAGTCGGGCCGCCCGACCCAGTGCTCCGTCCTCTTCGACCCCGGGCCATACTGCGGCATATGCGGGTGTCCCACCGGGGAGGTGTGTTTGAGTCGGGGCGACTGCGCGGACGGGGGCTGCAGTTGCCGAACCCCGATGCCGCTCGGCTCGAACTGCAGCTACCATGAGGACTGCGAGTCGGCGAACTGCTCGGGGACGGGCCAAGGTGAATTGGAAGGCCAGATCCGGCGGTGTCAGCTGCCAGCTGGGAGCCCATGTGACCCTGCCATGCCCGAGGCTTGCTTCTGGTGTGAAGAAGGAGAACCGGGCGACTTCCGGTGTCAGCAATCGTGCTCGGGGGACCAGTGCTCGATCTGCGTCGGATACACTGACATGCACGAGTTCACTTGTCGGATGGGGTGTGCATTGACCCGGACTTGTCCGACCGGCTACCAGTGCCAGTACCTCGACAGCGTCGACATGGACGCGTGCATGCCGGTCAGGTGACTCGCGGGCGGGCCGTGCTCGGCGAATCCGGCACTCGACCTCACGCGTCGCCCGTCATCCGCACCGGCGCGATCGCGGAGGAGGCCGTGGGATGGTGTCGGGGGCCGTCACGCGGAGCGGCGGGACGATGCGTGCGCGGCCTTTCGCGCGCGCGGCGAGGACGCCGAAGTAGAGGCGCGTCCGGGCCATGGACATGCGCGTGAGAGGATGGGGCCATCGCGTCCGCGACGGAAGGTCCCCGCGCGCGTCGTCGAGGCTCACCCACGACAGGGGCTCGCTGCACGACGGGGCTGCGCTCACTGCTCGTAGCGGACCGAGAGGATGCGCGTGGCGGAGGCGTCGAGAACGTGGTCGAAGCGCTCACCGCCCTGCATGCCGTCGGGCAGCGGGAGGAACACGCGCGTCAGCAGTTGATCGCCGCGTGGTGCCACCAGCACACACGTGCCGGGCGGCGGGGGCGGCTCACCGCGCTCGCGCGTGTAGGCGGCGCCACGGATCACGTCCTCGCCGTACGCGAGATCGCTCTCTGCATGGCAAGACGCGACGGGCCGACACGCGGCGATGCGATCGGGCACGATCGCGTTGCGCTCCATCGTGGAGAGCGCTGCGCGTGCGGCGCGCTCGAGGAGCGCTGGCTCGAGCGGACACGCGAGGCTCTCGCGGGCGCCGACGTGGATCGTGATCGGCGTGCTCGAGGGAAGCGTCACCTCCGCCGAGCCACACGGGCCGGGCTCGCCCTCGATCGGTCGGCCCGTGCAGACGCGCACGAGGTAGCGGCCCGGCGCGGGCGCGAACGACTCGAAGCAGCTGCCGGTGCGCGCGTCGCTGCGGTAGCGGCGGAGGAGGCCATTCCACGCGAGCGTCACGCGAGCGCCGGGCGCGAGCGCCTCGCTGCGACCCATCGGCCTCTCGCACTCGGCGCACGGCCCGCCGCACGGGCACGCGCAGGCTCGCGGGTAGCCACCGTCCACGTCCTCCGAGTCCGCGTCGAGCACGCCGAGCGGCGTGTCGAGCGACGCGATCGACACGCTCTCGAGCGCGCCGAAGGTGGTCTCGATCGAGAGCGCCTGCCTCGCATCCGAGACGATCACGATCGACGTCGGGGTGGGGCTCGTGCCCGTGGGGAGCGCCGCGATCGTCGGCGTGGGCAGGCTCGGTCCAGCCGCGGCGCTCGTCGTCGGTGGTGGCGCCACCACCGGCTCGACGGTGGGGCTCGACGTGCGCGAGGAGCCGCATCCCGAGAGCACCAGCGTGAGGAGCGAGAGCGCGAGAGGGTTCGAGCGCATCGGACGATCCTACGCCCCTCGTGTCGACCGGGGGCGCGTGATGCCGTGGTGTCCGCAAGCGCGCCGTCGCGCGCGCGTCACGGGGTGCGCGAGACCTCGGCGATCACGTGGGTGGGGCGGCCATCGGCGGAGGCCGGGAAGCGCGTGCGCTCGAGCGCCTGATCGACGCAGGGGATCACGCGATCGAGCGAGGGCGTCATCGTCTCGAGCTCCACGCGCGGCGCGCCCGAGGCCTCGATCGAGATGGACGCGCGGATCGATCCCGCCGCGTCGGGGCCGAGCACGCTGCGGTAGCACGCGTCGATCGCAGGCCGCTGCGTGCCGAGGGCCACGCGCGCCACCGCCGCGCTCACGGGGCCCGAGGTCGTGCGCACCGTGATCGTCACGCGCGAGTCGGGGCGCACGGGCGGCGGGTCCTCTCGCGGAGGCGCCTCGGTGACGGCGGTCGTCGAGCCTTCGGACGTGGAGCCTTCAGCGCTCGCGCCCGCGGTCGTGGAGCCTTCGCCCGACGTCCCGCTCGACGTGGCCGATCCGCTCGAGGACTCGCCGGTGCCTTCGGTCGTGGCGTCGGGCGTGCCTTCCGCCGAGGCCTCGCTCGTCGTCTCCCGGCCGCTCGTGTCCACCTGGCGATCGCGCACGGCGTAGTGCCCACGATCGCACGCGGCCACGCCGATCACGAGCGCCACGGCCCACGCGCGCGCGCGCTCACTCTCGCTCGCGGGGACGCTCACTTCTTGGCCCGCTGGAGCGCCTGCGCCTCGAGCACCGGGCGCTCGTCGAGCCTCACGCCGGCGGCGGGATCGAGCATCACCGCGCTGGCGACGATCGCGTAGATGGTCTCGAGGAGGAAGCGAAGGAGCGTGGCGCGATCGACCGCGCGCCGCTCGAGCCAGTCGATCGTCGCGGCCTCGACGAGGCCCACGTAGCTCCGGAACGCGAGCCGGAAGACCGGCCGCGGGCTCTTCTGCCCCATGTTCGCGAGCATGCGCAGGAGGATGCGCTCGCGCGTGCCCTCGACCAGCTCGGTCACCTCGGGGTCGTTGCCGATGCCGCCGCGGAGCAGCGTGAGGAACGCAGCGGAGTGCTCCTCCGCGAAGTCCAGGTAGCCCTCGAGACCGGCGCGCGCGCGCTCCGCGGGCGGCAGGTCCGTGCCGACCTCGGTGGCCTCGACGAGCTTGTCCGCCGCCTCGCGCACGATGGCCACGTAGAAGCCGCGCTTGCTGCCGAAGTAGTGATAGAGGAGGCCCTTGGAGATGCCTGCGGCCTCGGCGATGTCGTCGATCGAGATCTCGTCGTAGGCGCGCTCGCCGAAGAGCTTCTTGCCGAGCGCGAGCAGCTGATCGCGGCGCTCGTCGAGGTCGAGCCGCTTGCGCACCTCGTCGTCGGCCACCGTCCTCGCTGCCCTCGCGGGCTTGGGGCCGCGCGGAGCGGCCGTCTTGGCGCGGACGGGCTTGGAGGCTCGAGAGGAGGCGCCGGCCTTGCGCGCCGCGGGGCGATTCATCGTCGTCGGACCCTAGCCCCGAAGGACGGAGTTGTGAACGTGTGTGATCGTTCGTGATCGTGTCGGGGGCTCCCGTTGACTCTCGTGCGGGATCGGGCATCCTCCGTTGAACCAAGTTCAACAGCGCGCCGGCCTCCACGCCGGCGACGCGCGCGAGGTGGACGATGGATGGTTCTTCGGCGGTGGAGTCGAGCGCGACGGGACAGGCCCCTCGGGCCGAGGGCGCGCCGCGCATCAAGGTGCGCGCGATGGGCTTTCCCTTCCGCGAGTCGGGGATCCCGCGTCACTGGTTCATGGGCTCCGCGCACCTCACGGCGCTCTCGAACGCGCTCCAGCTCCTCTTTCCTGCGGGCGAGCGCTTCTTCATCCGCTCGGTGAAGCACTACGAGGGGCAGATCACCGACCCCGAGCTCAAGGCGCGCATCAAGGCGTTCTACGGACAAGAGGGTCGTCACGGCCACGAGCACGAGCGCTTCTTCAAGGTGCTCGAGGAGCAGGGCTTCGACGTGAAGAGCTTCCTCGCGTGGTACGAGGAGCTGGCCTACGAGAAGCTCGAGAAGCGCTTCTCACCGGCGATGCGCCTCTCCGTCACGGCGGCGCTCGAGCACTTCACGGCGGCGATGGGCCGCAACGCGCTCACGAGCGACTTCCTCGATCAAGCGCACCCGATCCTCGCGGACCTCATGCGCTGGCACGCGGCCGAGGAGATCGAGCACAAGTCGGTCGCGTTCGACGTGTTCGAGGCGGTCGACGGCCGCTACCCGGTGCGCGTGGCGGGCCTCTTCCTCGCGCTCGTGGGCCTCACGCGCTTCTGGGCCGAGGGCACACGCCACTTCCTCCGCGAGGAGGAGAAGCTCGGCACCGATCTGCGCGCGGCGGCCAAGGCCGCGCGCGAGAACCCGCGCCTGCAGGAGGAGAAGCGTCGTCGCGGCGAGATGTTCCGCCACGCGATCCTCGAGTACCTCAAGCCGGGCTTCCACCCCGACGACATCGACGACTACGAGCTCGCGCGGAGCTACCTCGAGAGCATCGGCCGGCTCGAGGGCTGAGCGAGCGCGCAGACGGCTCGCCCGACGCGAGGCGCTGGCGGCGCCTCAGCGTCTCAGAGACCGAGAAAGAATCGATTCGGGGCGCCTCGCGGCGGGGTCTGCGCAGCAGACCCCTGGAGCGGGAGCGAGGAGGAGTCTTCGACGATCGAGCGACGCGGGGTCCGGGGGCGCTTGAGCCCCCGAGCGCGCGCCCAATGGCGCGCAGAAACTCAGAACGACGTGTCGCGGACCTCGATGCGGTGGTGCACGACGCTGCCGCCCGGCGTGGTCGCATACACCCACTCGAAGATCGCGCGGCCACCGAGGAGGTGCATCGTGAGGTCGCTCGTGCTGCGCTCGCCCACGTCGCTCGTGAGCGCGACGCGGCCTGTCTCGGTGCCGAGCGCGTTGAGCCGCACGAGGCTCACGCTGAGGCTCGTGTCGGTGAAGAAGAGGCTCGTCCCGTCCCAGCCGAGGCCGCGACTGCCATCGAAGGTGCCGCTCGTGATGGGCAATGTCGTCGTCGCGGTCCAGCTCGGATCCCAGAGCCGGAGCGCCAGCGCGGAGCCGCCGGTGGTGATGGTTGCGTGGCCGAGCGCGCCGCGCGACGCGAGCGCGATCTGTTCGGCGGGAACGCGCAGATCCACGTCGGCGCCGAGCGTTCCGTCGCTCGCGAGCGTGCGCGCGTGGAGATAGTCGGGGCGCGCGCCGTCGGGATCGTCGTGGCGATAGAGGATCGTCCAGCCGTCGTTCCACACCACGAAGGGGCTGTTGCCGCGCTGGGGTGACACGGCCTCGCTCACCACCTGCGCGTCGCGCATGGCGCCGCTCGGGCCCACGATGCCTGCGTGCACCTGACGGTCGCCGCTGTCGGTCCACGCCACGAGCACCTCGCCGCTCGACGGATGCGCGACGGCGGTGAGGCTCGCGATCGTCGTGGAGCCCGCGGACGTGGTGAGCCGCGTCTCGGGCGTGACCACGGTCCCGTCGCGATCGTAGGCCGCGACGTAGAGCTCGCTCAGGCAGCGCGTGCAGGTCTCGGGCGCGGGGTCGTGGCGCGGATCGGACCAGAAGACGAAGAAGCGATCACGCGCCCACGCGATGGCCGCGCTCGTCGCGGGGCCCGGCGCCGTCGTCACGCGGATCGGGCCGATCGGCGCGCCCGCGAGCGTGGGCGCGAGGATCATCAGGAACGTCTCGTCGTTGTCGGAGCGGCTGATCTGCTGCGCGTACGCGAGGCCCATCGTGCCCGTGCACGGATCGACCGCGAGATCGCCCGCGTAGAACATGTCGTTGCCGTAGGTGCCCGTGGTCGGCGTGCGCACGCCGAGCTCCGGCGTGGTGGGCGCCACGCACACGCCGCCGCAGAGCACGCTCGCCTCGTCGCAGCGCGGAGGGCCCGCATCGAGCACGGACGCGGCGTCGATCACGGGCGGTGCGTCGAGCGCGGAGAAGGCGTCGTCTCCGGGCGATCCGGTGTCGGGCAGCGCGCCAGTGTCGTGGGCGCCGGTACCCGTGTCGAGCCCACCCGTGTCGAGCCCACCCGTGTCGACGGGAGCGGCGGCATCCAGCGTGTCAGGCACGCACTCTGCTGCGGCCGTGCAGCGCTCGCCCGGAGCGCAGGCGGGGTTGCACGCCGAGACACACGCGCCGTGCACGCACGCGAAGCCATCGCGGCACGCGGGCTCACAGGGTGCGTCGGAGCCCGAGCAGCCCAGCCCGCCGAGCGTGAGCCCACCGAGCGCGAGACCCGCGAGCACGGAGCGACCGAAGACGAACGTGAGGACGTGAGAGCCGCGCATGCCGACGTGGGTAGCACGTGCGCGCGGGTCACCGCGAACCGCGCCTCCCGGTCACCGCGAATCATGCGCGGCGAGGTCGCGCCTCGGCGCGCGAGCAGCCAAGCGCTCGGAGCTCACGGTGAGACGCGCGCACGCAGCGCGCGCAGGCGCTGCGCCGCGCGGCGGCCATCGGGATCGGCGGTGTCGAGCGTGGCGAGGAAGGTGTCGATGTCGGGCACGAGGCGCTCGCCGTAGGTCTCGGCCGCGAGATCGGCCCCCTCGCGCGGGCTTCCGTCGTAGGCGGCGATGCGGAGGAGGTTCGTGCGCAGGCGCGGATCGTTGGCCGCGATCGGCTCCATCTCGAGCGCGCGGCGGTAGTGACCGAGCGCCTCGGTGCGGGCGCCCTGGCTCATGAGCGCGTGACCGAAGGCGAGCGGTCCGCGCGCGTCGCCGTCGTGCGTGCGCACGTAGCGCTGGAGCACGGAGCGATCGCGGCGGGCGAGCGCGCGTGTGCTCGTACGCTCCACGTAGCGACGCAGCGCGGGAGGCACGCCGCGCGACCACGGATCGATCGTGCTCGGATCGGGCGCGACCGCCGCATCGCTCGCGGCGAGCCCCGCGTCGTCGATCGCCGCATCGTCGACCCCCACATCGTCGAGCGCCGCATCGAGCGTGGCGGTGTCGACGCTCGCTGCGTCGGTCGGCGCGGCGAGGCCGGCGTCGACCGCGGTCGCTGCATCCGCGGCGCGCGCGCCCGAGGCACCCGTGGTGGGATCGGGCTCGCCGCCGATCAGGAAGAAGGCGCCGATCGCCCCTCCGACGAGGGCGATCGTGACGATCGCGATCGGCACCATCGATCGGCCGCGTCGGCTCGGATCCACGGTGATCGCGTGCATCGTGGGCGCGGTGGCGATCGGTCCCGAGCGCTTGCCCGATGCGGGCCCGTCGAGGCCATCGCTGCGTCGCACGGTGGGCACGAGACCGGGCGGCAGCTCGTCGCTCAGCGCCACGAGCGCGTCGCGCAGCTCTGCGCCGTTGGCGTAGCGATCCTCGCGCTTCTTCGCGGCGGCCTTGGCGAGCACGCGATCGAGCGCGCGGGTCCAGTCCTGATCCGGCAGGAGCTTGGCCACCGACGGGAGCGGCGTGCCGATCTGGTGGTGCAAGAGCTCCACGGCGCTGCCCTCGAAGGGCTCGCGTCCGGTGATCGACTCGTACAGCACGAGCGCGAGCGAGTACACGTCGGCGCGCGCGTCGACGACCTCGCCCTTGCACTGCTCGGGCGACATGTACGCGGGCGTGCCCATGAGCGTGCTCGCGTGGGGCGAGGTGGGATCGCCGCGGCCCGAGACCTCGGCCGGCCCCGTGGGCAGCGAGCGGCCGACGAATTTCGCGAGGCCGAAGTCGAGCACGCGCGTGGCCTCGGTGCCGTCGTTCTGCGCCTGGAGGAAGATGTTCGCGGGCTTGAGATCGCGGTGCACGATGCCCTGCGCGTGGGCGTACGAGAGCGCGCTCGCCACGTCGATCGCGATGCCGATCGCGTGGCCGGGAGGAAGCCCTCGCGCGATCGCGACGGCGAGCGGTCGACCTTCGAGCTTCTCCATGACGAGGAAGGGAAGATCGTCGTCGACGCCGTAGTCGAAGACGGGCACGACGTTCGGGTGCGAGAGGGCCGCGAGCGACTGCGCCTCGCGCTCGAAGCGCGTGCGCAGCTCGGGGTTCATCACGTGCTCGGGGTGAAGGACCTTCACCGCGACGGGGCGCTTGAGCCGCAGATGGAAGCCCTCGTAGATCGCCCCGAAGCCTCCGCCGCCGAGCGGCGCGTCGAGGCGATAGCGGCCGTCGAGCACGCGTCCGAGGAGCGGATCGGGGGCGATCTCGGCGGTCATGCGCGAGGCCGAGGATACTCGCTCATACGCGCCCCTCGGCGCGGAATCGCGCACCACCGTCTCGGCGATTCCGTGGAGGTACGGCACGTGTTGACCGGCCTGCCGCGCACCTCGACGATGGGCCCGTGTACCAGCTCCGACGCCCCACCGCCGCGCTCCTTCCGTACGTCGAGCACTACTGGTTCGTCACGAGCTCCCTCGAGGCGCCGGTCGATCTCCGCGTGGACGTGTTCGTCGATGCGCGCGCGGATCTGATCTTCAACTTCGGCGCGCCCTACACGCGCACGGTGATCGCTCCGAGGTCGTCGGGAGCAGGCGCTGGCGAGGCCCGCGCGATCGGCACCTCGAACCTGGACGCGCAGCGCCTCGTGCCGATCCGCATCGAGCAGCGCGGGCTCGTGCGCGCGACGGGCGTGCGCGTCCGGCTGGGCGGGCTCGCACCGTTCGCCACGATCGCCCTGCGCGAGGTGACCGATCGGACGCCGCGGCCCGAGGAGGTGCTCGGCCTCGAGGCGCGAGCCCTCGAAGAGACCCTGCGTGCGGAGCTCGGTCTCGACGCACAGGCCGCCGCGCTCGACGCGCTCTTCGTCGCGCAGCTCGCGCGCGCGCCTCGCCTCGAGGGCTTCACGCGCGCGCTCGCGCACGCCGTCGAGGCGCGCGGCGGGGCGAGCGTGGAGGAGATGGCCGAGCGCGCCGGCGTCTCGAGCCGACACCTCGATCGCCTCTTCGCCAAGCACCTCGGTGTGCCGCCCAAGACGCTCGCGAAGGTGCTGCGCTTCCAGTGCGCGCTCGGCGCGCTCATGCGCGAGCCCGAGGGCACCCTCGCCGACGTCGCGGCCACCGCGGGCTACTTCGATCAGGCCCACTTCATCAAGGACTTCCGGCGGATGACGGGCGGCGTGCCTCGCGGCTACCGCGGCTACTACCCCCCCGAGGGGCCGAGCGACTTCGCGCCCAACGTGGTCGTGTTCTTACAAGATGCCGAGGACGTGCCCGCGTAGTCACGGGCCAGCGAGGAGCCAACGATGACGAAGCACTGGTCGGGCAAGGGCACGAAGGACGATCCCTGGAAGCTCAAGACGCCGCCCCTCACGGCGGAGTACACGATCCACCGCGACGACGAGAGCGATCCGCCGCTCCTCGTGTGCCAGGTGGGCAGCACCAAGCTCACGTACCTCGCGCGGGTGCTCGAGGACCTGCCGGCGATGCTGAAGAAGCACGGAGACTGGATGCTCCTCGGCTCGGCCGACGAGGGCAAAGAGCCCGCCGAGGGCACGGTCGAGGCGTGGGGTCGTGCGAAGACCAACCCCGTCGGGGGCTGGTACGGCCAGCGCAAGGGCTATCGCGGGCGCCTCGCGATGTACGTGCCGCCGCTGCTCGAGGCGCTCGGCAAGGTCGAGCTCGAGCACAACGCCAAGAACAACCGCGTGCGCGCGAAGTGAGGGCCTGACGCCATGGCCGACAAGACCGAGTCTCTGTTCTCGCTTCGCTACGCGGTGACCGTGAGCATCGCGGCACCGCCCTCGACGGTGTGGGCCAAGCTCACCGACGCGAAGGGCTTTCCTTCGTGGAACTCGACGGTGACCTCGATCGAGGGGCCGATCGTGCTCGGCCAGAAGCTCGCGATCCGCGTGCCCGTCTCGGATCGAGTGTTCAGCCCGAAGGTCGTCGTGCTCGAGCCCGAGCAGCGCATGGTGTGGCGCGACGGCTTCTTTCCGATGTTCGAGGGCGCGCGCACCTTCACGCTCACGCGCGAGGCCGCGGGCACTCGCTTCGACATGGACGAGCACTTCCGCGGCGCGATGCTGCCGATGATCAAGGGCTCCCTTCCGGACTTCGCGCCGATCTTCGATCGCTACGCGGCGGATCTGAAGGCGGCCTGCGAGCGCTGAGCCGGCTCGGCGCGTCGCTGCGAGCCTCGCGAGGGCGTCGCGTGCTCCGTCGGGTGTCAGGCACGGGGCGCGCTCGCGCCTCGCCTCGCGCTCGCGGCGCCCCTCGCGCGCGCCCGCGGCGGCGGCACGCTCGCGGCCCCGCGCGCCCGCCCTCCGTTTCGGGTGGTGGCGCGAGGCCGAGGTTCCGTGCACGCCGAGATCGATCCGAAGAAGCGCCCCAAGGCCGTCGTCGTCGGCGTGCAGCTGCCCGACGTGACCGACGGCGAGCACGAGAGCTCGCTCGAGGAGCTCGAGCGCCTCGCCACCACGCTGGGCCTCTTGCCGATCGGGCGCGTCACGCAGCGACGCAGCTCGCTCGGCAAGTCGGCCGTGATCGGCGAGGGCAAGCTCGTGGAGCTCGCGGCGTGGACAGGCGGCGACGGAGTGATCCCGTCGGGCGCCAAGCGCAAGAAGCGCAAGATCGACGTCGAAGACGACGCGCACCAGAGCGACGAGCACGACGACGAGGGTGACGACGACGAGGGCGAGACCGAGGCCGAGGCCGGCGTGTTCTCGGGGCTCGCCCCTGCCGACAAGGCGAGCGTGGTCCTCGTCGATCACGACCTCTCGCCTTCTCAGGCGCGCAACCTCGAGCGCGCGACGGGGGCCGAGGTGCTCGATCGCACCTCCGTGATCCTCTCGATCTTCCAGCGACACGCGCGCACGCGCGAGGCGCGCCTGCAGGTGGAGATCGCACGCCTCGCGTACCAGGCGCCACGTCTCCGCGAGACCGGGGGCGGAGGCGATCGTCAGCGCGGTGGCATCGGCGGCAAGGGCGCGGGCGAGTCGAACCTCGAGCTCGATCGACGAAAGATCCGCGATCGCATCGCCGAGCTGCGCGAGGAGCTCGCGAGCATCGAGCACGAGGCCGGCGTGCGCCGCAAGCGCCGCAGCGAGGCCGCGACGGTGGCGCTCGTGGGCTACACGAACGCGGGCAAGAGCTCGTGGATGCGCGTGCTGACGGGAGGCGACGTGTACGTCGCCGACAAGCTCTTCGCGACGCTCGACACGACCGTGCGCGTGCTCGTGCCCGAGACGAGGCCGCGCATCCTCGTGTCGGACACCGTCGGCTTCATCAAGAAGCTGCCGCACGATCTCGTGGCGTCGTTCCGCTCCACCCTCGACGAGGCCCGCGAGGCGCGCCTGCTCCTGCATGTGCTCGACGCGGCCGATCCTGCGTTCCGCGCGCAATTCGAGGTCACGCGCACGGTGTTGCGCGAGCTCGAGGCCGACGACGCACCTTCGCTCGTGATCCTGAACAAGATCGACAAGGTCTCGGCCGAGGATCGCGAGGCGCTCGCGGTGGAATTCCCCGACGCGCTCCAGGTGAGCTCGCGCAGCGCCGAGGACAAGGCGCGCGTGCACGCGGCGATCGTGAGCTTCTTCGAGAAGGACATGATCGAGGCGCGCTTCGTCATCCCCTACCACCGTCAGGCGATGACGAGCCGCCTCCACGAGGAGACGCGTGTGCTCTCCGAGGAGTACGAGGAAGAGGGCGCGATCCTCCGCGTGCGCGCGATGCCCGGCGTGATCGCGAAGCTCGAGAAGGAGCTCGCGCGGTAGCGTCGACCCCCTCCCCATGATCTGGCCCGCGCTCGACATCGCCATCCCGCTCGCCCTCGTGTGCGCCCTCGCGTTCACGATCGAGACGGCGCTCGGCTTCGGCGCGACGCTGGTCACGGTCGCGCTCGGCTCGTTCTTCCTCGACCTCGAGCACATCCTGCCGGCGCTCGTGCCGCTCAACCTCGTGCTCTCGGGCTACCTCGTGGCCCGCTACGTCAAGCACGTGGATCGCGCGTTCCTCGGCAAGCGCCTCTTGCCGTTCATGGTGCTCGGCCTGCCCGTGGGCATCTACGCGTTCAGCTCGCTCGACGCCTCGCTCCTCAAGCGCGCGTTCGGCGTGTTCCTCGTGGGCGTGAGCGGCCTCGAGCTCTACCGCATGCGTGTGGCCTCTCCGGTGAAGCACCTCGATGCGTGGACCGAGCGCGCGCTCCTCGTGGCCGGTGGCGCGATCCACGGCGCGTTCGCCACGGGCGGGCCGATGGCCGTCTACGTCAGCTCGCGCGTGATCGAGGACAAGAACGTCTACCGCGCGACGCTCTCGGCGCTCTGGGTGCTGCTCAACCTCGTGATGCTCGCGAGCTATGCGTGGCAGGGCGCTCTCGGTGACGAGACCGCTGGCCTCGCCGTGTGTCTGTTGCCCTCGATCGCGATCGGGATGGCGCTCGGCGAGCTCCTGCACGCGCGCGTGCCGGCCAAGACCTTTCGAGCGGGCGTGTTCGTGATGCTCTGCCTCGCGGGCTCGCTGCTCGTGCTCCGAGGCTGAGGGGCAGGAGCGATTCCTGGTAGCGTCGTGTCCATGAGCGACGCGCAAGATCCCGAGCCCGTCTCCGCGCCGCCCGAGGCTGGGCCCTCGCACGCGCCCTCGCCCGCGCCTTCGCCTTCGCCTTCGCCCGCCTCTTCGCCTTCGCTCGCCTCTTCGCCTTCGCCGGCGCCGCTCGCGCCCGTGCTCGTCCCCGGCGCGATCGAGAAGGATCCTGCGATCGTGCGCACGCGCGTGACCTGCGCGCTCCTCTACTTCGCGGCGAGGCAGGTGCCGGTGCCGCTGCTCGACGACGTGCTCCGCACGCAGGTCGCGGCGTACATGGTGAAGCACTCGGTGAAGAAGGCGGGGCTCACCATCCCGAGCGAGCAGCTCGCGCCGCTCTTCGAGAAGGACGAGCACTGGGCCATCGGCTGCTTGTGGTGGATGTTCAAGCTGCCGTTCAAGATCTTGCTCTTCCCCATCCGCAAGCTCGCGAACGTGCTCTTCGCGGTGCGTCACCTCGGCAGGGATTTCGCCGAGATCCTGCTCCTCGGCGAGGTCGTCGATCGGGCGGTCGTCAACGGGGATCTCCGCGCCGAGGGCACGGCCACCGAGGACGCGCAGCGCGCGCGCTCACGCCGCTATCGACGGGCCTTCGATCGCGCGCTCGCCGACACCGACACCTCGCTCCTCTGGGGCATCGTGGGCGTGGCGATCGGGCCCGTGCGCGGCGTGCTCTCGGCGGGCATGCGGCCGCTCCGCTACCTCTGGCACGGCGACAGCGAAGAGGCGGTGGGCGCGAGCCCCGAGATGGACGCGAAGGCGAGCGCGATCGAGAAGGTGCTGCTGCAGCCCGAGGTGAAGAAGTTCCTCGTCGACTTCGATCAGCGCTTCGAGGCCGCGCTCCGCGCCGAGGGCTGACCCGCTCGCGTCCGATGCCGCGTCAGATGCAGAAGCCCGTCGCGCCCGAGCAGGTGCTGCCTGCGCAGCAGGGCTGAGTCGCCGAGCAGCGATCGCCGAAGCTGCCGCAGAGGGCGCAGGTACCGGCCGGCAGCCCACTGCAGACACCCGTGCAGCATGCGGCGGTGGGGCTGCACGAGTCTCCGGTGGCGCGACACGAAGCGTCCGCGCCTGCGTCGCGGCTCGTGACGATGGCGGCGTCGACCCCTGCGTCGCCGCTCGTGACGGTGCCCGAGTCGCGCCCTGCGTCGGTGCCCGTGACGATGCCCGAGTCGCGCCCTGCATCTGTGCCCGTGACGATGCCCGAGTCGCGCCCTGCGTCGGTGCCCGTGGCGATGCCCGAGTCATGTCCTGCGTCGCCGAACGAGAGGCTCGCGTCTCCGAAGCCGAAGCTCGCGTCCACGAGCGTGAAGCTCGCGTCTCCGAAGGAGAAGGGCGCATCGAACGGGAACGAGGTTCCATCGAGCGAGAACGGCGCATCGACGGGGGGTGCGATCGAGCCATCGAACGGCCCGAGCCCCGCGTCGACGCCGAGCAGCGAGCCATCGGCCGAGGGGGCGCACACCGCGAAGCCACCGAAGCCCACGCAGTCGAGGCCTGCGCAGCACGAGCCCGGTGTGCAGGCGCCGCCGAGCGAGCCACACGGACCCGTGTCACCCGCGACGTGCGCGTCGTCGACGAGGGGCCCCGCGTCGAAGAGCCCTCCGTCGACGAAGGTGGTCGTCGCATCCGGCAGGCCCGCATCGGACGCTGCATCGGCCGCGGCCGGCGCATCGAGGCCAGGCGCGTCGCCGACGCTCCCGGCGTCCAGAGACTCCTGTGGGCCTGCGCAGCCCGCGCCGAGCCTGCTCGCGATCAGCGCGGCGGTGATCCACGTCGTCCTCGTCCGGAGAGTCGTCCCGCTCATGGTGTCGAGCATAGACGAGGTCGGTCAGCGCCGTCGCGAGACCGGCGGCCGGCCGGGCACGTGACGGTTGCAGGCGCGCTGCGCACCGAAGGCGAGGCCCGCGATCATGAAGAGCGTGAAGATCGCGCGCCCGAACTGCGCGAACCTCGCCCTGCGACGCATGCGATCTCCGTAGTCGGCCACGCACGCACTCTACCCAAGCGTGTGGGGCGCGTGGGCTCCGACGCGCGAGGAACATTTTCGCGGCCGTCCCGTACGATGGTCGCTTGTCTCTGTCGCCCACCCCCGTCGAACAAGAAGGCCTCTTCACGTACGCGCGCGTGGAGCCGGGGCCCCGTCGTTCCCATGACCGGGAGGTCACGACGGTCGGTGCGACGCCGAGCCGGCCGCTCTCGCGAGGGAAGGCGCAGCCCCGCACGGCTCTGGCGCGTCGCCTCGCGGAGCTCGGTCTGGTCGACGCCGCGATGGCGGCCGCGGTGGAGCTCGAGGTGACGAGCGGGGCGTCGCTGCTCGAGCGCCTCGATCGCGTCGCCCTCCTCGAGACGGAGGTCTCGTCGGGGGAGCTGCGCACCGACCGCATCGCCGCGCGGCTGGCCGCGCTCGCCGGGCCCGCGCTTCGCCACGCTTCGTTCGAGCAGATCGCGCTCGAGCCCGAGGCAGCCGCCGAGGAGGCGCTGACCTCGTCGACCGAGCGCTCGATCGACGACGAAGCGGAGCGCATCTCGAGCTTGCCCGACGACCCGGTGATCCCCGCCGACGCCCCGCTCGTGGGGCTCTCGCGGCTGCGCGCGCACGTGTCGCTCACGAGCTGGGAGATCTTCGCGATCGATCGCGGCCCCTGGCTCGATCTGCCCGCCATCCTCGGCCTCCTCAACACGATCCTCCGGCACCTCGACAGCGCGGTGCGCTTCGTGGTGCTGCGCGGCGAGGATGCGCGCGCGCGCGTGCTCGCCGCGCCTCGAGGCGTGATCGAGAGCGCCGTGGCCGAAGGGCTGCTCGAGCTCGAGGGCCCCGACGACGCGCTCCTCCGCAGCATCGATGACGACGGCGAGACGTCGAGCGAGACGGGCCTCTGATCCGGCGCGCGCTCGCGTGCGTGAACGCGCGTGAGACATCGCAGGACACCCGACGACGGCGTTTGAATCGATGCGCTCGTGCTCTCGTCCCGCTGGCTCGCCGACACGTCGTCGGCAAGGAGGCTGGGGACTCGTGCTCAAGAGAACCTCGTTCGTGATCTCTTCGGTCGTGGCGCTTCTCGCGGCGGCGCTCGTGTCGGTGACACCCTCGGGCCGCACGCTCGCGCAGAGCGGGCTTCGCATCGGTGGCTCGTCGGCGAACTTCGGTGTGTTCACGCTGCGCGGCGGCTTCGTGCCCGATCCCGCGCAGTACAACGTCGTCTCGGGCGGCACGATGGACGCGCGCACGCTCGGTCTCGCCCCGAATTGCCGCGGCTTCGTGACGGCGCAGCCCGACGTGATCGTGCAGTACCAGGGACCGGCGAGCTGGGTGCGCTTCTTCGTGCGCGCGGCCGGCGACACCACGCTCGTCATCAACGACGCGCAGGGCCGCTGGCACTGCTCCGACGACGAGGGCGGCAGCCTCAACCCGATGATCGACCTCCAGGGTCCGCCGGGTGGCCAGTACGACATCTGGGTCGGCAGCTACCGCGCGGGCGAGAACATCCGCGGCACGCTCTTCGTCACCGAGCTCTCGGGCAACCGTCCGTGAGCGCGCGCTGATCCGCGTGCGAGCCACGCAGGCGAGCCACGCAGGCGAGCCACGCAGGCGAGCCACGCAGGCGAGCCAGCATGCGTGAACGGGTCGACGTCACACGGCGTCGGCCCGTACGCTCGCGTGCATGGTGAAGCGGCGACACGAGCCGAAGCGGGGGCACGGGGCCAACGATCTCTCCTCCCTGAACAACCTCGCGACCTCGCTCGCGCGTCGTGACCAGCTCGACGAGGCCATCCGCACGCTCGAGGCGGCGCTCGCGCTCGAGGACGCGGGCGTGAGCGCAGCCTCGCGCGCGGCGGCCCTCTCGAACCTCGGGGCGCTCGTGCTGCGTCGAGGGCGCATCGATCGCGCCATCACCTTGCTTCGCGAGGCGATCGCGCTCGCGCCCTCGCTCGCCAACGCGCACACGAACCTCGGCAACGCGCTCGCGGCGCGCGGTGAGATCGACGAGGCGCTCGCCTCGCTCTCGCGGGCCGTCGCGCTCGCGCCCGACGATCCCGTGCTCCACGACAACCTCCTCGTGCACCTGCACTACAGCGCGAGCACGCCGAGGTCCGAGGCGCTCGCGGCTGCGCGACGCTTCGGTGCGATGGCGGCTGCGCAGGCGCGCCGCGAGGCGCTCGCCCCTGCGGCGATCGTCGATCGCGACGTGACGCGTCGCCTCCGCGTGGGCTTCGTGTCGGCCGATCTCCGGCGACACTCGGTCGCGTTCTTCCTCGAGCCTTTGCTCGAGGGCCTCGATCGCGATCGCGTGGAGGTGGTGCTCTTCTCGAACGTGGCGCGGCCCGACGAGGTGACCGCACGCCTGCGCGCGCTCGCCGATGGCTGGGAGGATGTGTCGGCGCTCGCCGATCGCGAGGCCCACGCGCGTGTGCGCGCGCGCCACATCGACGTGCTCGTGGATCTCTCCGGGCACACGGCGGGCAATCGACTCGGGCTCTTCGCGCTGCGCCCCGCGCCCGTGCAGCTCAGCTACCTCGGCTATCCCGACGTGACCGGCCTCGCGGCGATCGACGGGCGTCTCACCGACGTGATCGCCGATCCGCCTGGCTCCGACGAAGAAGGCGTCGAGCCCCTGCTGCGCATGGAGGGTGGCTTCCTCGCGTATCGCCCCCCGAGCCCGGCCCCCGAGCCCTCACCTCCGCCGAGCGCGGCGGGCGCACCGTTCACGTTCGGCTCGTTCAACGCGTCGAAGAAGACGAGCGACGCGGTGCTCGCGGCGTGGTCTCGCATCCTCGCGGCGCTCCCCGAAGCGCGGCTCGTGCTCAAGGACGCGGCCCTCGCCGACGAAGGGACGCGCGAGCTCGTGCGCGCGCGCCTCGCCAAGCACGGCATCGCGCTCGAGCGCGTGAGCCTGCGCGGTCCCACCCCCGATCTCGCCTCGCACCTCGCGGCCTACGGTGAGCTCGACGTCGCGCTCGACACGTTCCCGTACCACGGCACCACGACGACCTGTGACGCGCTCTTCATGGGCGTTCCGGTGGTGTCGTGGGCCGGCGCGACGCACGCCTCGCGCGTGGGCGCGAGCTTGCTCTCTCGCGTGGGCCTCGGGGACCTCGTGGCCAAGGACGCCGACGAGCTCGTGCGCCTCGCCGTGTCGCTGGCGGGGGATCGCGAGCGGCTCGCGTCGCTCCGGAGCGAGCTGCGATCGCGCTCTGCGGCGCTCATGGACGCGCGCGCGGTGGCGCACGCGTTCGAGGCCTGCGTGCGTGAGGCGTTCACGGCGGCCCTCGCGCGCGCGCCCGCGACCGAGGCCCCCCACGAGGTGGCGCTCCCCGATCGCGAGGCCTCGTGGCGCACGCTCCGCGACGGCACGCGCATGGCCACGCCGCGCGCGCTCTCGCAGATGACGGCCTACGTGCTCGAGGAGCAGCGCGACTGGTTCGAGGCCGAGCTGCCCTTCGTGCGGCGCCTGCTCGCGCCCGGTGAGCACGCGCTCGACGTGGGGGCGAACCACGGTGTGTACGCGCTCGCGATGGCGCGCGCCGTGGGCCCACGCGGGCGGGTGATCGCGGTGGAGCCTGCGAGGATCGTGGCCGCGCGCGTGCGCGCGAGCGCCGAGGCCAACGGGCTCGCGTGCCTCGCGGTGGAGCAGGCCGCGGTGGGCGATCACGAGGGAGAGGCGTGGCTCGCGACCGGCGCCTCGAGCGAGCTCTCGAGCCTCGCGAGCGGTGAGGCGCCGGGGACGGAGCGCGTGCCGCTCGTCTCGATCGACGCGCTGGTGTCGCGCGCATCCCTCACGGACGTGCGCTTCGTGAAGCTCGACGTGGAGGGCCACGAGATCCCCGCGTTGGAGGGCGCCCGCGCGCTCCTCTCCCGCGACGCGCCGCTGCTCATGCTCGAACACCACCACGCCGGCGTGGTGAACGAGGGCCTGCTCGCGTGGCTCGAGGCGAGCGGTCACGCGCTCTTTCGGCTCGTGCCTGGACTGGGCGTGCTCGCGCCTCTCGGCGGCGCAGCCGCGGCCGATCCGTTCCTCCTCAACGTGTTCGCGGCGACGCCCGCACGCGTCGAGGCGCTCGAGTCGCGAGGGCTCCTCTCGCGCGGTGTCGCGAGCGACGACGAGATCCCCGAGACCCGCGTGTGGAGCGAGGTGCTGACGATGCCGCATGTCGCGCGGCTCGGCGATCAGCGGAGCTTCGGCGCGCGCGACGAGGGCCAGGCACAGCACCGGCTCGCGATCGAGCTCTGGGGCCTCGCGATCGATCCGCGCCTCTCACCGCGCGTGCGCACGACGGTGCTCTCGTATGCGGTCGAGCTCGCGGTGGCCTCGATCGCCGGGGGCGGCGCGCCCCCCGACGTGGGGCGCCTCCTCACGGCGGCGCGCCTGGCCGCCATGGATGGGCGACGCGCCTTCGCGGTGGAGCTGCTCGAGACCGCGATCGTACTCCTCGAGCGCAACCAGGCCTCGCTCGCCGAGCCGTTCCTCCCGCCGAGCGCGCGCTTCGACACGATCGATCCCGAGGACCGCCTCGGCCCCTATCTCCTCGCGTCCGCGCTCGAGGCGCGCGAGCAGCTCCGCGCGTTCTCGAGCTACTTCGTGGCCACCGAGCCCAAGACCCTGCACGCGCTCGAGGCGATCGTGAAGCTCGGCTTCGCCGACGAGGCCACGGAGCGCCGCCTCTCCCTCGTGCGTCGCGTCCAGCGCCGCTGACGATCGGTGGCGGGGCTCACTCGGAGACCGAGACACGATCGATTCGGGGCGCCTAGCGCGCGCCGAATCGCGCGCAGAAGCTCAGGGACCGAGAAAGAACCGAGATCCCGCCGAGCGCAGCGCGAGGCGCGCAAGCGGGGGCTGGGGCCCCGCGCGGGAGCATTCGCGTCAGCGAATGGAGCGGGTGGGGGCCCCGCCTCGCGGGGGAGGGTCCGCATGGACCCTCGAGCCAACTCAGCTCACGACCGACAGCGCGCGGCGGGGGCGCTTGTCGGGCAGGGCCTCGAGCGCCTTCTTCCATGCGCCGAAGCTGCCGCCCGCGTGCACGGCGTCCATCACCGCGCGTCCTTCGTGGCGCCCACCCTGCGCGAGCGCGTGCTCGACCCAGGCCCAGCGCGCGCTCGTGGCGCGCACGTCGACGCGACCCTTGAGACCCTCGCGCAGGCGCTCGAGTCGTCGCTCCACGACCTTGATCCCCGCGAACGGAAGGCCGTCCATCGGCGTGTTCCGCTTGCTCACGAAGGGCGCAATTCCCAAAGAAAGTGGGGCAATTCGTGAGAGCTCCGTCGCGAAGCCCACGAGCTCGTCCACGTCGGCGTCCTCCTCCGTGGGGAGGCCCACCATCATGTAGAGCTTGAGTCGGTCGAGGCCGTGCGTGCGCGTGAGCTCCGCCGCGCGGTGGAGGTGCTTCTCCTGCGCCTTGCGCTGCACCTGGTCGCGAAGGCGCTGGCTCGCGCCGTCGCTCGCGGTGGTGAGCGTGCGGTAGCCCGCCTTCTTGAGCGCGCCCACGAAGCGATCGTTCAGCCGATCGGGGCGGAGCGAGCTCAGCCCCACCTCGAGGCCGCGGTCCGCGAGCGTCTCGACGATGTCGGCGATCTTCGGGTGATCGCTCACCGCAGCGCCGACGAGGCCCACGCGCTTGGCGTCGTCGGGCACGAGGCCGAGGATCTTCTCCATGGGCACGAGGCGCATGCCTCCGTTGGTGGAGCGGCGCATCACGCAGTAGCTGCAGGACCGGGAGCACCCTCGCTCGGCCTCGAGCAGGAACATGTCGCGGAGCTCGGTGTGCGGCGTGCGGATCGCCGCGAACGCGGGCAGCTCGTCCACGTCGGCCTGCGCGATCGGGGGCAGCTCGTCGCCGTGGAGGGTGGGCACGAACGCGCTCGGCAGCGCGTCGGCGATCGCACGGAGCGCGCGCTCCTTGGTGCCTGCGCGGCCGCGCTGGAACGCGCCGAACGCCTGATCGAGGCAGACCTGGATGCTCTGATCGCACTCGCCCATGAGCACCACGTCGGCGTACGGCGCGAGCGGAAGCGGGTTCGAGAACGTGAGCGGCCCGCCCATGACCACGAGCGGGTGGTGGTGCGTGCGCTCGGCCGCGAGCGGCGGGATGCCCGCGAGCTCGAGCACCTCGACCACGCCCGCGAGCTCGAGCTCGAAGGCGACCGAGAGCGCGACGATCGGGAAGTCGCCCACCGGGCGCTCGCTCTCGTAGGTGAAGAGCGGCGTGCGCGAGCGACGGTAGGCCTCCGGCTCGTCGGGCAGGAACGCGCGCTCCGCGACGCGTCCGCTCGCGCGGATCAGGCGGTGGATCTGGAGGAAGCCGAGCGAGCTCATGCCCGTGCGGTAAGGGCTCGGGTAGACGAGCGCGACGCGCTCGGGGCCTTCGCCGAACGACGTGCCGACCTCGTCGCGCACGCGAGCACGGACCTCTTCACGCAGCGCTTCGCGGGGTCGAGACATCGAGGGCTGGGCTATGTGGCGCCCGCCGCGCGCTGGCAAGTCACGCGTAGACGCTACGCGTGCTCGGGCACGACCGGGTCGCCGACCGTGAGCTGGGCTTCGCCATCGTCCTCGAGCTCGGGGATGAGGTTCACGCCGAACATCACCTCTCCGTCGACCTTGCGGAAGGTGGCGAGGGTCTTGAGCGGCTCCTTGCCCATCGCGCCCGTCTCGGGGTCGATCGTCGTCATCACGCAGCGCGCGCAGGGCTTGGGGGCGCGGAAGCGCACGGCGCCGATGCGCACGTGCGTCCACCGATCCTCGTCCCACGCCGGCGCGCCCTCGATCACCACGTTGGGTCGGAAGCGCGCCATGCCGAGCGGCACCCCTGCGCGCGCCTCGAGATCGCGGAGCGAGCTCTCGCTCGCCACGAGGAGCGGATAGCCGTCGGCGAAGCTCACCTCGTCGCCGGGCCTCGCGTGCCGCTCGCTGATCGCGCGGTGCGCGGCGCGTGTCATCGCCACGCAGCGCACCGGCCGCCCGAGCACGTGCGTGAAGAACGACGAGAGCCGGGGCACCTCGGGCACCTCGAGCGTGCTCCGCCACACCGTCACGCGGTGCGCGCCGACGAGCTCGCCCTGCTCGGGATCGAGCGGTGTCTCGACGCGGCCGACCTCGGGCGCCTCCACCTCCATGGCGGGACCATCGATGGCCACGCGCACGCGCGAGAGGCGAGGCTCCTCGCGCTGCGTGACGAAGCGGCCCGCCGGATCGACGATCAGGAAGCGTCGATCGTGCGCGAGGCCTCGTCGCTCCACACGCGCGCGCTCGAGCGCGATCGCGCCGCAGCTCTTGATCGGGTGGATCACGATCGAGCAGAGCCGCATGACGTCCGTTCCGAGCGTGTCGCGTGGCGACGAGCGCGCTGCGTCAGAGCCCGGAGAGCGTGTTGCCGCCGTGGTTGAAGGGCGACGGATAGAGACCGAAGCGGAGCGTAGTCTTGACCGTGTCCTTGCCCGCCTCCTGGAGATCGTAGAAGTCGTCGAGGCGGAGCGAGAGCGACTGCGCGAGACGCCAGAGGAACTTCGTGGCGAGCACCGAGTCTTGCTGGAGCATCGCGAAGAAGAGCGGGCGCTCGAGCACGAGCACCTGCGTGGGCGTGCGCGCCTTGACCGTGGCCGAGCGCGGCCGCTGCGAGAGCAACGCCATCTCGCCGAAGTGCGAGCCCGAGCCGAGGATGGCCACCGGGTGCTCGTTGCGCTCCACGACGACCTGACCGCTCACGATCAGGAAGAGCGCCTCGCTCGCCTCGCCCTCCTGGAGGATCACCTGATCGGGCGCGAATTCCTGCGAGCGGCACACGTTCGAGACGCGCAGGAGCTCCGCCATCGACAGCTCCTCGAAGAGCTGGATGTGGCGCATCGTCTCGAGGCCCGCGTTCACGAGCGTGGCGCGCTCGACCTGCTCGTTGCGCTCCTCCTGCGAGCTCGAGTCGGCCTCGACGCGGATCGTCACGGCCGTGATGTTGTCGGCGCCGCCGCGCCCGTTGGCGAGCTCGACGAGCTGCGCGGGCACCGCGTCGAGGCGAGGCACCGCGAGGATCGGCGTGAGCTCGTTGGCGTCCTCGATGTAGCCGTGCAGGCCGTCGGAGCAGAGGAGGAACGTGTCGCCGTCGAGCACGTCGAAGACGAGCGTGTCGACGAGCACCTTCTCGAGCGGACCGACGGCGCGCGTGATGATGTTCTTGTGCGTGCTCTGCTTGGCCTGCTCGGCCGTCATGATGCCGTGGCGCACGGCCTCCTGGAGGAAGGTGTGATCCTCGGAGAGCTGGTGGATGCGGCCGCCGCGCAGCATGTAGAGCCGCGAGTCGCCGACGTGGGCCATGATCCCCTTCTCGCCGCGGACGAGGAGGGCGCAGCACGTGGTGCCCATGCCCTTCTTGCCCTGCTCCGAGAGGCCCATCTTGTAGATCTTCGCGGAGGCGAGCTCGAGCGCCTCGCGCATGACCGACTCGATGCGCTCCGAGGAGCCGCCCTCGTCGATCGACACGAGATCGACCGCGCGCGCGAGCAGGTGCTCGTGGATGGAGGTGGCGGCGGTGCTCGACGCGATCTCGCCGGCGGCGTGGCCGCCCATTCCGTCGCAGACGACGTAGAGGCCGAGCTCGGGGTCCACGAGGAAGTAGTCCTCGTTCAGCTTCCGCTCCTGGCCGACGTCGGTGAGCCCGAAAGACTGGATCCGCATGGCCGACGAGGATGCCCCAAGACGGCCGCTCCTGTCGCGACCCACGCGCGCGGGCGCCGCGTAGAATGTGTGTCCTCGCATGTTCCAGTCTGGCTATGTGCAGATCGCCTCGTTTCGCGGGATCCCGATCCGTGCGCACTGGACGCTGCCCATCCTGTGCGTGCTGTGGAGCGGCCTCCGCTTCGCGCCAGGCGCGTGGATCGGTGCGCTCTTCGTGGTGCTCCTGCACGAGCTCGGTCACGCGTACCTCGCGCGGCGACAGCGCCTGCACGTGATGGAGGTGATGCTCCACGGCTTCGGCGGGCACTGCGCGTACGTGGGCGAGGTCACGCCGTGGCAGCGCTCGATCGTGGCCTCGGGGGGGGTGCTCGCGCAGGCGATCCTCCTCGTGCTCGCGTACCCGGTGGAGCTCCTGCTCACGACGCGCGTCGCGAGCGGCGCGCCGCCGCCGCCGGCGTTCGTGTGGGATCTGCTCTACGCGTGGACCTACGCGAACCTCGGCATCGCGATGTTCAACCTCCTACCGATCGGGAGGCTCGATGGGGCCGAGATCTGGAAGCTGCCGGGCCTCTGGCTCGCGCGTCGCCGGCGCCGCGAGATCGCACGCGCGACCGCGACCAAGCGCGCGCCGGCGCGCGACGAGGTGCGCCCCTCCGCCAAGGCGAGCGAGCCCGTCGAGATCGACGAGGCTGCCGTGCGTGAGACGGTGCGCCGCGCCCTCGAGGAGGCGCGCAAGAGCAGCCAGAAGCCGCAGTGAGCCGATCCGCGCACGATCCGCGCACCATCAGCGTACGCGCGCGCCGCTCAGCTCGAGCATCCGATCGATCTCGCACGAGCCGCGGTGCGCATAGGGCTGCCCGGGGCAGTTCATGCTCGCGCGGAAGGTGTTGCGCTCGCAGTCGCAGAAGACCTGCGTGTCCGGGTTACAGCGCTCGGCAGGTCGCTGACACGTCCAGGTCATGCCGCAGCCGGGCGGGCCCGAGCACACCTGTCCGCGCCGACAGTCACGGCTCGTCTGGCAGATGCGTTCGCCCGACTCGGTCGTGGTCGGTGCCGCCGTGCTCTGCGTGGCCTCGGTGCGCTGCGCGGTCTGCTGCGTGGCCTGCGCGGTCTGCGTGCTCGTGGTCTGCGCGGCATGCGCGTCCGCTAATGCAGGCGGGGTGATCGCGGCCACCGCGACGTCACCGCACGCACCGCGCCGCACGTAGGGGCGACCGGGGCACTGGAGGCTCGCCCGGAAGCTCTGGCCATCGCAGCCACAGAGCTCGCCCCGTGGGCCCGCGCAGCCGCGGAGGCGCTCGCAGCGCCACGGCATGCCGCAGCCGGGCGGGCCATAGCACTGCTCGCCGGCACGACAGTCCGCGTTGCTCTCGCAGGTGCGATCCTCGGTGGTGGGCGGCTCGTCGTAGGCGTGGATCCCGAGCTCGTCGGCCGAGGCGAGCGGGCCCAGCTCTTCGCACGGGCCCGCGTGCAGGTACGCGCGACCCGGGCAGCCCGCGGGCGCGTGGAACGTGGAGCCATCACAGTCGCAGTACGCGACGAGCTCGCCGCTGCAGTCGGGCGGCTCTCCACACGCCCACGGGCTCGTGCAGCCGCGCGGGCCTCGACAGGTCTGGCCCGCGCCGCACTCGGCGGTCGTGGTGCACGCGGGGCCCGCGGGCGCGACGGTGTCCTCGCGTACGTGCGGGCCCTCGTCGATGGGCTCGGGCGCGGGCTCGGGAGCGGGCTCCGGCGTGGGCTCGGGCTCGTGACGCGGCGGCGGCGCCTGCACGTGGGCAGAGCTCGGGCAGCCCCAGAGACAGAGGGGCACCGAGATCACGAGCACGAGCAGGCCCAGGGCGCGCACGAGCCCACGCATACACCTGGAGATCGCCCGACATCAAAGAAACGCCGGGCGATCCGCAGACGGGGTCACCGCACGGCGGGGGCGCTGCCGGGCACGTAGACGCTCGTGGTCTCGACGTGTCTCTCGTCGTCGACGAACGCCACACCGGTGACGATGCGCGCGAGATCGTAGCCCTCGACCTGCACGCACGCGCCGATCGCGCTCCCCCGGATCACGCCGCTGGTCACGTCGAGGCTCCCCTGCGCGGCCACCTGCACACCGCAGAGGGGTGCGCCGTCGACCTCCAGATCGCGCGCGGTGATCGCGCCGCCGAAGACCGCGGCCACGCCCGAGCCGCCTGCCTCCGTCGGGCAGCTGCTCGTCGCGCAGCTGCGCTCGTGGATGTTCGTCACACGCACGCGCTCGAGGCTCAGCGCCGTGCCCGCCTCGCGCATCCCGAACGACACGATGCCGGTCTCCACGACGTCGTCGACGTCCACGCGCGTGAGCGAGACGTGCGCACCGACGTCGGCCTCGATCCCGCGTCCGACGAGGTGCACCGAGGTCTCGCGGATGCGGTGGATCCGCGCGTCGGTCAGGGAGACCGTCGTGCCCGTGCCGAGGCCGAGCACGCCGAGCGCGCGCGCGTCCTCGATCACCACGCGCTCGGCGACGACGCCCGCACCGTCGATCGCTGCGAGACCTTCGCCGAGGCCGTGTCCCTCCTCGACGCGACGCACGAGGAGATCGCGGGCCTCGACGCGCGTGTCCGGATCGAAGGCGACGAGGCCCATCCACGCCGTGTCTGCGAGGAGCACTCGATCGAGCACGACGCTCGCGCCCCCCGTCGCCGCGAGACCGCTCGCGAAGTCGTCGCTTCGCGCGATGGCGTGCACGACGAGATCGGTCGCGTCGAGGCTCGCGGTGCCGCCGACGAAGAGCCCGCTGCCGCTCGATCGCTCGACGAGGACGCGCGCGAGGTGGGCGCGCGCATGGCTGGCGAGCAAGGCCATCCCGTTGTCGCCGGTGGGGGCAGGCACCACGTCGCGGATCACGACGTCCTCGAGGGTGATCTCGGAGGCACCGTCGACGATCACGCCCGCGTTCACCGAGCGCTCGAGCGCGGCGCGGCGCACCACGACGGTCGCTTCCTCCGTGGCGTCGAGGCTCGAGCCGCCCGCTCCCGCTCCGTTCGGCGTGGTGTCGCGGATCGCGAGGCCGTCCACCGTCAGGCTCGAGGCTGCGACGGCGAGCCCGCGATCGCGGCTCTGCTCGATCACGACGTCGCGCGCGGTCCCGGCAGCTCCGCCCTCGAGGGTGATGCCGCGACCGAAGGTCCCGTCGCTCGCCGTGCGCGTGTCGCGGACGAGCACGCGCTCGGCCTCGAGCGAGCCACCGATGAGGCCGATGCCCGCGGTCGCAGCGCCCTCGATCACGAGCCTCCGCGCGACGAGCGCGCCCCCCGAGAGGATCGCGAGATCGGCCGTGTGCATCCGGACGCCCTCGATCACGAGGCGCTGGCCCCGATGCACGAGCAGACCGGGCGCATCCACGGGGCCCGTGATCACCACGCGGTCTGCGCACACGCCCTGGATCTCCACGTCGTCGGGCAGCGGCGCGCCCGCGTACGTTCCCTCTGCGAGCGCGATCGTCGTGGCGCCCGTGACCGCGGCGAAGGCCTCCGCGAGCGTGCCGAAGGGCGCGGCCTCGCTGCCGTCTCCGGCCGAGGCGCCCTCTCGCACATAGAGGTGTGTCCGGCTCCGATCGAGTCCGGTCGGGAAGGGTCCCGGTTCGCAGGCGTCGTCCACCGCCTCGCAGTGCAACTGTCCCGCGCGACGGAACGAGGCTCCCGTGCATTGCTCCGCGCCGGTGGGCGACGGATCACACACCGCCACCTCGTCGCGCATCGCGATGGACCACCCCTCGGGGCACGGCGCGAGCACGGGCGCGCTCGGTGGCGCGATCGGCGCGCCTCCATCGCTGCTCGCGTCGACCGGGCCCGCATCGGGCAGCTCGGGTGCGCCGCACGCGGTGAGCGTCGTGGGCGAGGTGAGCATCGTGAGCGTCGCGAGCGTCGCGAGGTGGCCTCGGAGGGAACGTGGGGATCGCTGCGCGCCCATGTCGAGGGCGAGCTTGGCACGACCGCGATCGGGACGTGGCTCCTCTCACGCGGCCGAGGTTCGCGACTTCGTGGCGTCGGGGCTCGTGCGCAGCAGGTCGCACGACACCGCGCGGGGAGCGTCGTGGCATCCTGCCCGAGCCGCATGCACCCGTCCTCGGAGACCCTGGCGCGCTTCGTCGAAGGAACGCTCTCGGAGCAAGAGCGCGACTCCGTCACGGCCGAGCTCGCGCAGTGCGCCGAGTGTCGCGCGGTCGTGGGTGCGCTCGCGCGACGGCCCGCGCAAGCGGCGATTCCGCGCACGCACGAGGGCCGCGAGGAGGAGGCTCCGGCGAGCGCGCGCGGGCCGGGCGCGACGATCGGCGGTCGCTACCGCGTGGTGCGCCAGCTCGGCGAGGGCGGCATGGGCGTGGTCTACGAGGTGGAGCACGCGCTCTTCGACAAGCACTTCGCGCTCAAGACGCTCCACGCTGCGCTCGCCGCGCGTGGCGATGCGGTGCGGCGCTTCCTGGGTGAGGCCCGCGCGCTCGCGTCGCTCGGGCACGAGGGCATCGTCGAGGTCGTCGACATGGGGAGCGACGAGGCGGGCACGCCCTTCCTCGTGATGCCGATGCTGGTGGGCGAGACCCTCGAGGATCGGCTCGAGCGCGAGGGCAGGCTCGACGTGGAGCTCGCGCTCGAGATCGGCGAGCAGATCGCGCGTGCGCTCGCGTTCGCGCACGCCCGCGGTGTGGTGCACCGCGACATCAAGCCGGCCAACGTCTACCTGCTCGCGGCGTCGGGGGCCGAGGCGCTGCGCGTGAAGATCCTCGACTTCGGCATCGCGAAGCTGCTCGATCCCGACGCCACACGGACGGGCAGCGGCGTGATGCTCGGCACGCCTCGCTACATGGCGCCCGAGCAGTGGACGCGCCCTCGCGACGTGGACGCGCGCGCCGACGTGTTCGCGTGGGGCGTGACGCTGCACCGCATGCTCACGGGCGATCTGCCCTATGCGTGGGGCGACGTGATGGAGGCTCGGAGCGAGCTGCCCGCTCCCGACGTGCGCGGGGATCGTCCGGAGGTGCCGATCGCCTTCGCGGCGATCGTCGAGCGCGCGTCGTCGCTCGCGCCGAGCCGACGCTTCGCCGACGCGGGCGAGCTCGCGGCGGCCCTCGCGGCGGTGCGGCCCCAGCGTGGCTCGGTCCGACCGAGCGGTGCGCGGGCTCCGATCCCTGCCGAGCCGCGCACGATCGCGGGCCGCGAGGCGGAGCTCGCGCACATCCTCTCGCGCCTCGACGCCGGAGCGGCCGTGGTGATCACGGGCGTGACGGGGATCGGCAAGAGCGCGCTCCTCGACGAGCTCGCGCGCGTGCTGGTGCGCAGCGGTCGAGCCACGGCGATCGCACGCCGACAGGGCGATCCCCACGCGCCGTTCGCGATCCTCCGGTCGATCCTCGGCGCGACCGTTCGCGATCCCGCGGGCCGGCGCGAGGACGCGCTCGCGCTCGCGCTCCGCGCAGAGCTGCGACGCGAGGGCCTGGTGCTCCTCGTCGACGACGCCGACGCGCTCGACGCCGCGAGCCACACGCTGCTCCGAGCCGTGCGCGCCGACGGATCCGTCGGACCTCGTCTCGTGCTCACCGCGAGCGAGGCCCGTGCGGACGAGCTCGCGCGGGCCTTCGACGCCGAGATCGTCGTGCTGCGCGGCCTCGACGCCGAGGGCGTCCGGAGCCTCATGCGCGCGCACGGCCCCGTGGACGATCGCACGCTGTCCGAGCTGCTCGGTCGCACCGCGGGGCATCCTCTCTTCGTACTCCAGTGCCTCGCGCTCGAGGCCGCGAGCCCCGTCGATCCCGACGACGCGCTCACCTCACCGCGCGCGCTCGGCGACGCGGTGCTCTCGCGTCTCGAGGCCGCGCCCGATCACGCCGCCATCGCGTGGCAGATCGCGGCCGTCCTGGCCGACGCGCCCGGCGCGGGCATCACCGCGGGTGATCTCGCCGCGCTCGGTGCTTCGCGCGCCGAGGAGGCCCTCGCCTGGCTCCGTGACGAGCGGATCGTCGCCGAGAGCCGTGGCGTGCATCGCTTCGTCTCCGAGCTGCTCGCGTCGGTGGCGCTCTCGACGCTCGGGGAGAGTGAGCGAGCGGCGCTCCACGCCCACGCGGCGCGGCTCAAGCGTCGAGGGCTCGTGCTCGAGTCGGAGCCGGCTCGCTGGGCCGAGCTCGCGCATCACCTCGAGCGCGCGGGGGAGCACGTCCCCGCGAGCGATGCCTTCGCGCGCGCCGCGCTCGGTGCGGGCGCCATTGCCCTCGAGCCCTCGGGCGAGTCGGGCGTGGCCGACTCGCCCCGCGTGCTCGGTCTCCGACAAGATCTCGCCTTCGAGACTGCCGTCGCGTGGGCCACGCGCGCGCTCGAGCTCGCCGCGCGGGCTGGCCGGAAGCGCAGCGACGCGGCCGATCTCGCGCTCGTCGAGATCGAGGCCCTCGAGGCGCGTGGTCGCTTCGCCGAGGTCGTCACGCAGATCGAGGCGCTGCGGCCCACCCTCGAGGGCTCGCGCGAGGCGCGCGCGCTCGTGCATCTCGGGACGGCCCTCCAGCGAGGAGGTGAGGCTGGGCGTGCCCTCTCGACGTTCGAGGAGGCCGTCGCGATCGCGCGAGCGAGCCACGACGAGCTGCGCGACGCCGTGCTCGCACGTGCGCTCGGCCGACGCGCGGTCGCGCTCGTCTTCGCCGGGCGCACCGACGAGGCCCGCGACGTGCTCGACGAGGCCGAGCCTCTGGTGCTCACGCGCGCACCGGATCTGCGCCCCGATCTCGCGGGCTGGCGCGCGCAGATCGCCGCGCTCTCGGGCGATCTCGCAGAGCGTCGCGAGGCCTACTGGGCGGCCGAGGAGCTCTTTCGCGCGAGCGGCAACGTGCGCTTCGCGGCGTTCTCGCTCCTCAACCTCGGCGACACGTACGCACACCTCGGTGCGTATGCCGAGGCCGAGCGCGCGCTCGTGAAGGCCCACGCGGAGTGCGACGCGCTCGGGGCCACCGTCATGACGGGCTACGCCGCGATCAACCTCGCGCAGACCACGGCGCGCATGGGACGCATCGAGGACGCCCTCCGCTGGCTCGCCCGCGCGAGCGAGATCGCGAGCAAGACCGCCGAGCCACGCCTCGTCCGCTATGGGCTCCTCTATGCGGCGCAGCTCGCGGTCATGGAGGGCGCCGACGCGCTCATGGACGTCGAGGGCGCGATCGCGGCGCTCGATCGCCTCGTGCCATCGAGCGGTCTGGGCGAGCTCGACGCGAGCTTCCTCGTCTCTGCGCTCACGGTGCTCGCGCGCGCCGAGCTCCAGCGGGCGCGACGACGCACAGCGACGGAGCCGCTCACGCGTGCAGCGGCCCACGCCGAGCGCGCACGCGCGATCCTCGAGGACGCTGGCGGTCTCGAGGAAGGCGAGGCCGAGCTCCACCTCGTGCTCGCCGACGTGCTCGAGGCCCTGGGCGAGGAGCGTGCAGCGCGCGAGGTGCTCCGCGACGGAGCGCGTCGGCTCAAGCAGGCGGCGCGGCGCATCGGCGGCGCGCTCTTCCGAGGCCACTACCTCGAGGACGTGGCCGCGCACCGCGAGCTCCTTTCTCGCGCGGGCTGACGCGGCTCGCGAGCCACGCCGATCACGCCGCGGCGCGAGTCACCAGAGCCCGTGCTTGGCCACCATCGTGAAGAACGCCGCGCCGAACGGCAGCATCACCACGCTGCCCCAGAGAGACCACCGGAAGAGCCACCGATTGACCTCGTCGCGCGGCGCCAGCGCCTCGGCCTTCTCGATGAGCTTCTCCTGGTAGTAGAGCACCACGGTGGGCGCGAAGATCGCCGCCACGACGAGCATCACGACGGTCTGGAAGAGCCAGGGCTGGGCGTTGACACCGCCGAACACCGACGCGAGCGCGAGCCCGTTCCAGAGCAGGAGGTGGATGCCCGGCAGCGTGAAGACGAGGTCGGCCCACGCGATGGTCTTGGCCGCCCAGCCGAGGAGCTTCGGATCGCGCGTTCGCCACGCGAGCACGATCCAGAGCGGTCCGACCGACAGGTTCCCCACCACCAGCACGGCGCCGAGGATGTGGAGGATCTTGTGGAGCTCGTAGGAGAGCCAGAGGCCGAAGTGCACGCCCGCGAGCGCTGCCCCCAGCGCTCCGAGCACCACGAGGTTCGACACGATGGTCGCCTTGCCCGCCAGCGTCATGGGGCGAGGCTACCGAGTCTCCCGCACCGTGTCGGTGAGGTCGCTCGCGAGACCCTCGACGCACGCGAGCGCGCGACCCTCGTGGATCGCGCGCTCGGTCTGTTCGCGCCTTCGGCGCGGTCGGGGGAGTGGCAACTCCCCCCATTCCCCCTGCTCGACACTCCCCAAGACGCTTTCTCGCGCGCTCCTGGGGTGAGCCAAGCTCACCCCCGGTGATCGGACACCGCGCACAGGCAGGAACTGCCGAGCACAGGGAGAACCCGGCGTGGCGTCCCCGACGGTGGTTCTTTCTCTCTCAGCGACAGAACTGCAACTCCGTGGGGTTGCGGCCGCTCTGGAGCAGCGGTACCGCGCACTGCGGATCCACGTCACGGCAGAACATGAGGCTCGTCGCCGGATGGCCGGCGCGAAGCAGCGCCGCCGCACAGTAGGGCTCGACGCCGTCGCAGAACATCATGCTCGTCGAGGGCTGGCCGACCTCGATGAGGACCTGGCGACAGTTCGGGGGCGCGGGCGGCGCGGCGGGCTCGACGACCTGCGGTGCCTGCGCGTAGCCGGCCACGTAGCCGGGGCCTGCGCCGCGCTCCGAGAGGAGCAGCGAGTGACGCACCATCGAGCCGCGCTGGTAGTTGCCCACGTACACGCGGTAGACGCCGGCGGGGAACATGCCCTCGAGGCGTGGCGTGAGGTTGCCGGCGGAGTCGTCGTCGCACCACACGTTGCCATCGGGCGTGACGATCGCGATGGTGGCGTCTCCATCCGACGGCACCTCCACGCGCAGGTAATTCATGTCGTACGGAAGGACGAGCGTGTGCTGCGGCTCCGCCTGGAACCAGCCCGGACAGCCCGCGGGAAAGCCCATCTGCCGACCGGGCACCGGACCCCCCGCGGTGCCGTCGACGAAGTACGGATCGCTCGAGAAGCCCGCAGTCACGGTGAGGGCCGTCCCCAGCGCGCGCGCCTCGTTCGCGTCGTAGCGGAGGCGACCCACGCTCGCGTGCAGGCCCACGTCGATGCGCGGCCTCGCCTGCGCCTCGGCGGCGCGCGCGCGTGCGCTCTGCGCGTCGGCCTCCGCCTGGGCACGCGCGGTGGCGAGCCGCTCTCGCTCGAGGCGCTCCTGACGATCGCGCTCGCGCCCACGCTCCTCCGCCGCGATGCGCTCGCGCTGCGCCTGGAGCTGCGCCTCGTCGTGTCGTCGTGCGTCGTCGCGACGCTGCTCCTCCGCGTGCGCGATGGCCTCCTGCCGCTCGCGCTCGGGGCGCGCGACCTCGTCCTGGATCTGGTGCGTCAGCTGGCGCATCCAGCCATCCCACTGGCGCAGGCCTCGGTCCTCGCCGAAGTCCACGCCGCTCGACTGCACGTACGAGATCGAGACCTGCGAGGGCGAGTAGTCGATCGCGACCGTGAGCGTGACGCGACGCGGGCTCCAGCGCGCGACGAGCCGCGTGCCCGTCTCGCTCTCGATGACGTAGCGACGCTGCTCGAGCGCGCGCGCGATGGCGCTCCGCACCGCGGCCACGTCGGCGGCGCCGGTCACGACCATGGTCGCGGGCTGCGGCGTGAGCGCCGCGCCCTGGATGTAGCTGCTGTCACCGCCGGCCGAGGTGACCACGGTGGTCTCGGTGCGCGCGCGGCGATGGCAGCCGCCCGCGCTCACGGCGAGGAGGCTGAAGGGGAGGGCGACGAGGGCGAGGGGACGAAGCGTGCGGGTGCGCAGCGACATGACGAGGCTCCTGCCGGCGGTGCGTCGCCCCGATGGCGAGCGTGGCCGGCTCTGCACCGAGGACGCGGCGCGAGCGCGCTCGTCGCAGGATTTCCAACGCAATCGGCGAAGTGACCGTGATGAATAGGAATTCTCGGAGCCTGCGCCCGGGTCGAGCGCCCGCCCGAGCTGTGCGAGAGTGGGCGCGATGAGCGATCAGGTCTCCCTCGGGCCGGCCCTCGACGCGGCGCTCGCGGCGTTGGGGTCACGGCTGCCCGGGCTCACCGTCGCGCGGAGCTCCGCCTTGGCGCACGTCTCCTCGCACGTGGGCGACCCTGCGCTCCGCGCGGAGCTCGAGGCGCTGGTGCTCGAAGATCTGGTGTGGGCCGCTGCGGTGCTCGCGGGCCACCAGGCCGCGCTCGCGGCGTTCGAGCAGCAGGTCATCGACGCGATCGCGCCCGCCGTCTCGCGCATCGATCGCGACGCGAGCTTCGCCGAGACCGTGCGACAGGATCTCCGCGTGAAGCTCCTCGTGGGCGAGGGCGCGAGCGGCCCTCGGCTCGCCGCGTATGCCGGACGAGGACCGCTCAAGAGCTGGGTGCTCGTGGCCGCGATCCGCCACGGCTACGACCTCAAGCGTCGCGGCGGCAAGGAGCTGCCCGACGACGAGATCGACGCGGCCATCTTCGACGACGCCGAGCGCGCGTATGCCCGCAAGGAGAGCCGGGCACTCCTCAAGGGCTGGATCGAGGAGGGCCTCCGCGCGCTCGACGACAGGCGTCGCGGGGTGCTCCACCTCTACTTCGTCGAGGACGTCCCGAGCGAGACGATCGGCCGCATGTACGGCGTGCACCGCGGCACCGTGGCGCGCTGGATCGAGGAGGCGCGCGAGAGCGTGAAGAGCCACATCCGACGTCGCGCCCTCGCGACACCGGGGCTCGGGCCCGAGGGCGTCGACTCGCTCCTGCGCGCTGCCGACGGTCACCTCTCGCTGAGCCTCTCGCTCCTCAGGAGCTGAGCTCGTGGCGGTCCTGCTCTCGGAGTCTCGAGTCAGGAGAGCACGAAGCAGCGGCGCACGTAGGTGTAGCCGACGGAGATCTCTCCGCCTGGGACCGCTTCATCCACGAACGCGCTCGCCAGGGGCAACCAGCCGAGGAGGTAGCCAGTGCCGCCGCAGATCGCCGAGCCGCCGTCGCCGCCGCGTCGCACGAGTGGATCCGTGGTCAGCTCGAGGTGGTAGGGGTCGAACGCGATGCGCAGTCCGTGAGCGTTGGGCCTTCGGTGGAGATCGAAGCTCCACGCGAAGCCCTCCGCCGGACGCGCGAGGGTGCCTGCTGAGAGCACCCACGCTCGACGCCAGGCGGACTCTTCGGGGCTCACGTCGGTCGGGTACCGATCCATCGGCACGTGGTTGCCCCATCGGAACAGCGTCCCAGCGCCTCCATCGCAGAGGTATTCCCACTCGTCCGATGTGGGCGGCCTAGCGCCGTCGCGCGCGAGCTCCGCGAGCACATCGGCGTGTGTCGATGGCTCCGCCACGTCGACCTCGATGGCCCGGTCCAGCGCGGCGCGAATGCGTACCCGTCTTCCGCCCTCGTACGCCGTCAAGGTGCCGTGCTGCCCCGCGTGTTCCGCGACGAGCCCCGCGACGGACGGATCACTCGGATCGATGCGACGGAAGCCGACCTCCCGCGCCCTCGTGTCGACGAGCATCGCGGGAACCTCGACGCGTCGCCGACGGCGAAGCACGCGTGCGAGATACTCCTCGAGCGAGATCTCGATCCCGAAGTCCTCGACGCTGTCCTGCCAGGAGCGTCTCTCATCGACGTCTGGCTCCCAGCCGCGCTCGATGTCGAAGCCGACCACGTGCTCCGCGGAGGGCACGAGCACGAGTTCTTGCTCACCGCAGCAGAGCACACCGACGCGACGAGTGACGTTGCCGAGCGTGTGCTCACGTACGGCGATGGATGCGACACTCACCGGCAGCTGCCGCGCGAGTGCCGCGAGGCGCGCCACGCGCGCCCCATCGTCGAGGCGGTCCCATTCCTCCTGGCTGATCACGCGCTGGTGCTCCTCGTGACGAGGAGACTATGCGAGCTCGGCCTCGAGCGCCGCAGAGCCCGCGCTCGTGATGCGCTCGAGCAACGCCGCGCCACGCAGCGTCTTCGCAGGGAAGCGTGCGCGCATCGCGTCCACGCGCGCCGCGGCGTCGGCGAGGCGCGCCGCGAAGGCCTCGTCCTCTCTCGCACGCGCGACGAGCGCGCTCGCCGCTTCGTCCACGAGCTCGAGGCGGCTGCACACGAGCAAGAGATCGCAGCCCGCCTCGATCGCGCGCACCGCGCTCTCGGCCACGCCCCAGCGATCGAAGACCGCCTTCATCTCGAGATCGTCCGAGACGATCACCCCGTCGTAGCCGAGCTCCTCGCGGAGCAGGCCCGTGATCACCCGCCGCGAGAGCGTCGCAGGCACCTCGCGATCGAGCGCGTCGAAGACCACGTGCGCCGTCATGATCGAGGGCACCACGCCGCGCGCGGCGCGGAAGGGTGCGAGCTCCACGCGATCGAGCCGCGCGCGATCGTGGGCGATGCGCGGCAGCGCGAGGTGGCTGTCGAGATCGGTGTCGCCGTGCCCCGGGAAGTGCTTGCCGCACGAGGCCACGCCCGCCGACGAGAGCCCGCGCGCGAACGCGAGCGCGTGCGTGATCACCGTCTCGGCGTCGCGGCCGAAGCTCCGATCGCCGATCACGGGATTGTCGGGGTTCGTGTCCACGTCGAGCACGGGCGCGAAGTCCACGTTGATGCCGCACGCCGCGAGCTGTGCGCCGAGCACTGCACCACACCGCTCCGTGAGCGCCGCGTCTCCGCGCTCGCCGAGCCGGCGCATCGGCGGGAGCTTCACGAGCGGTGAGCCGAGTCGCGCCACGCGCCCTCCTTCCTGGTCGATCGCGACGAGCGGTGTGCGGCTCGGGCTGGCGCCCTGCACGCTCTCGATCAGCGCGGCCACCTCGTCGAGCGCGCCGAGGTTTCGCTTGAAGAGGATCACGCCGCCGAGCGCGTCTTCGCGAAGGCGCGCGGCGAGCGCAGCGGGCAGCGAGGTGCCCGGAAAGCCCACACAGAGCACGCGTCCTGCGAGCGCGTCGATCGAAGCGGCCGTCGTCATGGGTGACGGATACGTGCACTGGCCCTGCCGCGGCAACTTCGCGTCTCTTCGCGTCAGCCCCACCGGCCGAGCGCGTCGCTCGCGCCGTGCGTCCGTACCAACATGCCATGGCGAGCGCGCGCCGAGAGGGCCGCGCATGGGAGAGCGATCTGGCGATCCACGAGCTCGTGGACGCGAGCAAGGGCGCGTGGGCCGATCTTCGTCACCGCGTCGTTCTCCACCACGTCGATCTCGGTGCCGAGCTCGTGGCGCGTGCGTTCCCGGATCGGCACGACGCGGCCGCGATCGTGCGGGCTCACGTGCACCAGGACCTCGGTGAGGCGAGGACCCTCGCGCAGTGGCTGACGTCCATCGACGTCTCGCGCCTGCCCCGTCGACGCGCGCGTGATCTCGACGCGATCCTCGAGGACGAGCGTCGGCGTGCGCGCCTCTCCGATCACGAGGCGCCGCGCGAGGTGCTCGCGTTCCTCCTCTCGCCGCGCGCCCATGCACCCGAGCACCCCGACGCGGCGCACGCCCTCCTCGCGAACGAGGCCGGCATCGCGCTCACGCGGCACGTGCTCGGCGGCCCTCGTCGTGTGCGGGGCGCGCACGGCGACGAGGTGATCTTCGATCCCGCGTACTGCGCCGAGGCGATCGTGCATCGCCTTCATCGTCGCATCCCCTCGCTCCGCGAGCTGGGTGAGGCGATCGATCCCCGCGAGGGCACGCGCCTCGCCCGACCCCGCGTCCACGTGGAGGTGGAGCCATGACCGACGAGAACGAGACACGAGCCTTCGAGCCCGACGCCAGCGATCCGCGCCGACGACACCCCGATCCGCCACGTGTGCGGGACGCCCTCGCGCACGCGCACTTCGCGGCGCTCGTGCTCGCCGCCGTCGACGAGCTCGCGGCCCTCGCCGCGCCTCTGGTGGCGGTGGCGAGCTCCCCCAACCGCTTCAACGACGTGGCCTGGTACGACTGGGCGCTCGTGCGCGTGGGGAGCGAGGTCGTCGAGCGCGACGCCTACTGCGTGTCGGAGAGCGAGCACCGCGGGGAGCTGGCTCGCGCGAGCGACCGCGCACGCGCGGCCTCGCGGGTGCTCGAGCGCCTCGAGCACGCGGGCTGGAGGGAGCTCTTCACGCAGAGCTACGGCCTGGGCTTCGACGACGAGCTCCTCGCTCTCGTGGTGCAGGAGGGTGCGCGCTGGCTCGTCTACGCGAGCTCCAACTGCGGGGGTCGCGAGCACGTCTTCGCGCTCGGGGGACACGAGCCCATCGCGTACGAGGCCGAGTGCGTCACGCGCACCGACGACGAGCTGATCGATGGGCGCGGGCTCGTCTTCGCGCGCTGGGACGATCCCTTCTAGGAAGAATCCGAAGCCGGAGGCAAGCGGGGCTGGGGCCCCGCGCGCAGGGAGCGAAGCGACCGAAGCGTCGCGGGAGGGGGGCCCCGGCGGATTCACTCCGACGGGGGGAGGGGCTGGCGACAGCCCCTCATGGCAACCTGATCAGTCTTCGCCCTCGGCGACGAAGGCCTCGAGGCTCTCGCCGTAGCTCGCGATCGCGACGCACGTCTGGCCGTACCACGCGGTGAGGAGCGGCACGGCGTGCGCCTGCACCGCGCGCTCCATGAGCGTCCCGTTCGAGGAGAGCCGCGCGAGGGTCGCCTTGGCCTCGACGAAGGGCGCGGCCGCCTCGATCCCGTGGAAGCGGGGAGGGCTCACCGAGTTGCCGGTCCGGTACGAGCCCAGAGGCACCGTGGTCGGTCGATCGAGATCGACGGCGAGCAGGGTCGGCAGCTCGTCGAAGCCGAGGAGGCGCGCGCTCAGGCGGTCGTGCAGGGCGGGCGGCACGAGGGGCACGAAGACATGCTCGAGCTCGGCGACGTGATCCTCGTACGTCCGGACGGTGACGCGCTGGATGCGGCGATCTCCGTCACAGCGCTCGCACTTGACGAAGCCGCTGCCCGTGCAGCCGCGGCACGTCGTCACGTCGTTGCCACTTCCGGTCGGGATCTTCCCCGTGCCCCCGCAGCCGGTGCAGCCCTGCTGCCCCGGCTTGAACGGGCACGCGTCACACACGCGGGGGCTGGGCTCGAGGATCGCCACCACGCACTGCCAGCTCGCCGGCTGGAAGCGCCGATACGGCACCGACGACGCGGCGGCCGCGAGGCGCTGGACGAGCCCCGTGCCGAGCTCTTCCTCGCGATCCGCGAAGCTCCGCGTCTGGATGAGCCCGCGCACCACGAAGGCCAGGGCGAGCTCCTCGCGATCGGGCTCCTTCGTCAGCAGATCGGTCGTGCCCAGCCAGCCGCGCCGCTCTGCGACGAGCCCTCGCTCGCGCGCTCTCGCGCGGCTGGGCAGGAGGATCTCCTCGCTGGGCATCGCGCGATCGTAGCGCGTCGTAGCGCGTCACTCCGGCAGATCGACGCCATCGAGCATGTGACCGACGAACGCGAGGAGCGCGGTCTCGGTCGCGTAGAGATCCACGCGTGCGCGCCGCAGCCGGAGCGCTGCGTTGCGCAGCTCTTCCTCGGCCGCGAGGAGCGCCGTGGGCGTGCGCGTGCCCACCTCGAGGCGGCCGCGCTCGGCCTCCACGCTGCGCTCGGCGAGGTCGATCGTCGCGCTCGCGAGCTCGATGCGCCGCCGCGCCGCGCCGCGCTGCTGGAGCAGCGCCATGACCTGCTGCTCGATCGTTGCCTGCGCCTCGGCCACGCGCTCCTCGGCCACGTCCACCGCGAGGCGCGCGCGCTCCTCTTCGGCGTGCAGCCGCGCGTCCTCGACGGGCGTCTCGTAGACCAGGCTCACCATCGCCGTGAACGCGGCGAACGACGCGACCTGCGCGAAGGGCGTCGCCGCGTCGTCGTAGCCGAGGCCATGCAGGCCCACCTGCGCTTGCGCATCGAGGCGCGGACGAAGCGGCTCGGCCGCGACGCGCGCGGCGCGCCTCGTGATCTCCACCTGCGCGCGCAGCTCCTCGAGCTGTGGCGAGCCCTCCACCGCGAGGTGCACCGCCTCCGCGTCGCTCACGGAGAAGGGCAGCGCGGGCGGGTCGCTGCTCGCGTGGATCTCGCTCCCGAGCGGCATGCCGAGCAGCGTGGCGAGGAGCGTCGCCTTGCTCCGACGATCGGCCTCCGAGAGCGCCAGCACCTCCTCGAGCGAGGCCACGCGCGTCGCGAACGCGAGCGTGTCGGCGGGCGAGAGCACGCCCACCTCGAGCCGCGCCTGCGCCTCGTCGACCTGTCGCTGCGCGAGGTCGCGGGCCGAGGCGTTGATCACCACCGATTGCTCCGCGTACCAGAGCTCCGCGTAGGCCTGCAGCGTGTCGCGCACGAGCTCCGTCGCGCGTCGATCGCGCGTCGCCTCCGCCGCCGCGAGCGCGGCCTCTGCGTTGCGTTGCTCGGCGCGTCCCACGTCGGAGCCGAAGCCACGCAGGAACGACTGCGTCGCGGTGAGCGTGAGATCGAAGCCGTAGCCGGGCCCGAGGTTGAACGTGACGGGCGCCATGCCCGCCATGAACGAGAAGACCGAGCGCTGGAAGCGGCGCGAGCCCGTGGCCCGCAGCGCGACCATCGTGCCGGTGTCGATGGGCTGCTGGATCTCGGCGACGAGCTGGAACTGCTCGTTGTATGGGAACGCGACGCTCTGGTTGGCCTGGAGCGACGGCGTGTTGCCCACGTTGAAGCCGCCCTCGAGGTGCACCACCGGTACCCAGCGCCACGTCTCGGCCACGTAGTGATCGCGCGCTCGCCGCACCTCGATCGCGGTGGCGCGGTAGCCGGGATGCGCGGCCAACGCTCGCTCGATGGCCTCGACACCGTCGAGCGAGGATGCCGCAGCGGCACCGTCGCTCGACGGCATCGAGGCCATCTCTCTCTCTGCGGCCTCTGGCCGCGCGGGCGGGGGGCCGAGCCCCCCACCAACCCCCCGATCCTCGCGCACCTGCGGCGCAGCCGGGCTCGCCCCGATGTCCGTGTCACCATCGCTCGAGCCCTGCTGCGCGCTCGCGCGGGCACCGCCGAGCACGCTCGTGAGCGCGAGCGCGACGGCGACCGAGCCGAGCGAACCCACGAACGCGCGCCATCCAAGTCGACGTTCACTCATAGCGGAGCGCCTCGATCGGGTTGAGCTGCGCCGCCTTGTGGGCGGGGTAGTAGCCGAAGAACACGCCGACGAACGCGGAGAACACGAACGAGCCGACGATGACGTCGAGGCCGGGCACCCACGGCAGATCGAAGGCCGTCGCGGCCCCGTAGCTGCCGAGGAGGCCGAGCGCGATGCCCATCACGCCACCGAGCACCGAGAGCGTGATCGCCTCGACGAGGAACTGCAGGAGCACGTCTCCTGCCCGCGCGCCGATCGCCATGCGGATGCCGATCTCGCGCGTTCGCTCGGTCACCGCGACGAGCATGATGTTCATGATGCCGATGCCGCCCACGAGGAGGCTCACCGCCGCGATCGCGCCGAGCAACGTCGTGAGCACGCCCGTCACGGTGGAGACGACCTGTCCGATCTCCTGCATGTCGCGCACGACGAAGTCGTCTTCGTCGCCCACGTGGATGCGTCGTCGCTGTCGGAGCAGGGCGATCAGATCGAGCTGCGCGTCGCGCGTCGGCACACCCTCGGTGGCCGACACGAGGATCGCGCCGATGTTGTCGTTGCCCGAGATCCGCCGCTGGAAGGTCACGAGCGGCATGAGGATGAAGTCGTCCTGGTCTTCGCCGAAGGTCGAGGTGCCCTTGCTCTCGAGCACGCCGATCACCTCGCAGCTCACGGTGCCCACGCGGATCTGCTCGCCGATCGGGTCGCCTGCGCCGAAGAGCTCGCGGCGCGGCGTCTCGCCCAGGATGCAGACCGCCTCGCCCGTGCGGAGCTCTCCGTCGGTGAACTCGCGCCCGAGCTCCACCACCCAGTTGCGCACCCGCAGGTAGGAGTTGTCCGCGCCCGTCACGCCGGTCGACCAGTTCTGGTTGCCGTACACGATGCGGGCCGCACCGCCCGAGGTCGGCGCCACCAGCGCGACGGCGGGCACCTCTTCGCGGATCGCGCGCACGTCGTTCTGCGTGAACGGCTGCGCGCTCGAGCTCGAGCCGAAGCGCCGATCGGCGCCCGGCACGATGATCAGCATGTTGTTGCCGAGCGAGGAGATGTCGTTGGTCACGCTCGCCGTCGCGCCGCGCCCGAGCGTGACCATGGCGATCACCGAGGCCACGCCGATGATCACGCCGAGCGTCGTGAGGAACGAGCGCATCGCGTTCCTGCGGATCGCCGTGATCGCCATGAGGAACGTGGTGGTGATCACGCGGCACCGCCCTGCTCGGGCAGCGGCGCGTGCACGACGCCGCTCTTGCGCTCGTCGCTCACCACGCGTCCGTCCTTGAAGATCACGACGCGGCGCGCGTACGCGGCCATGTCGGGCTCGTGCGTGACCATCGCGATCGTGATGCGCTGCTTGTCGTTGAGCTCGACGAGGAGCTTCATGATCTCCTCGCTGCGCGTGGAGTCGAGGTTGCCCGTGGGCTCGTCGGCGAGGATCACGGCGGGCCGCGACACGAGCGCGCGCGCGATCGCCACGCGCTGCTGCTGGCCGCCCGAGAGCTCGTTCGGCAGGTGGTGCGCGCGGTTCGCGAGGCCCACGCGATCGAGCGCCTCCATGGCGCGCTTGCGGCGCTCCGCGCCCGGCACGCCCTGGTAGAGCAGCGGCAGCTCGCAGTTCTCGAGGGCGCTCGTGCGCGCGAGCAGGTTGAAGCCCTGGAACACGAAGCCGAGCTGGTGCCGCCGCAGGAGCGCGAGCGTGTCGCGATCGAGCTTGCCGATCTCGATGCCGCGCAGCCGATACGAGCCAGCGGTCGGCACGTCGAGGCAGCCCAGGATGTTCATGAACGTCGACTTGCCGGACCCGCTCGGACCCATGACGGCCACGAAGTCGCCCTCGGCGATGTCGAGCGACACCCCATCGAGCGCGCGCACCTCGGTCTCGCCGTGCCCGTAGACCTTCCGGATGTCGCGGATCTCGACGAGCGTGGTCATCGCGTCACCGCGCCTGCGGGGCGCTCTGGTCCTCGCGCGCCAGGCCCGTGATCACCTCCACGCCCTCGCTCACGCCCTCACCGGTCACCGAGGTGTTGCGACCGTCGGTGCCGCGCGTCTCCACCGCGAGCGGCTCGGCCTGACCATTGCGCAGCACCCACACCGTGGGGCCCGTGGGCGTCACGCGCCGCGGCCCGCCGAAGCGCTGCTCGATCGGTGGCACGAAGCGGAGCGCCGCGTTGGGCACGAGCACCTGATCGGCGCGCCGCTCGGTGACGATCGTCGCGGTCGCCGTCATGCCCGGGCGAAGGAGCCCTTCGGCGTTGTCCACCGAGAGCTCCGCCGGGTACGTCACCACGTTGAGCACGGTGCGCGACGCGAAGTGGATGCGTCGGATGATCGCGCGGAATTCCCGATCCTGGTGGGCATCCACGCGGAACGTGGCCTCCATGCCCTCGCGGACCGAGCCGATGTCGGCCTCGTCGATCGTCACCTCGAGCTCGAGCTCCCGCAGATCCTCGGCGATGAGGAAGAAGACCGGCGAGCTCAGCGTCGCGGCCACGCTCTGACCGGGCTCCACGTTGCGCGCGAGCACGATGCCGTCGATCGGCGACACGACGCGCGCGCGTCCGAGATCGTTCGAGATCCGATCGAGCTCGGCCCTCGCCACCCCCGCCCGCGCGCCCGCCGCGCTCACCTCGGCCTCCGCCCGCGCCACGGCGCCTCGCGCCTGATCGAGCTCCGCGTCCGAGGCGAGCTGTCGCTCGTGGAGCTGCTCGGTGCGGCGGAGCGTGGTGCGGAGATCGTCGAGCGCGGCGCGCGCCACGCGGATGCCCGCGCTCGAGCTCGCGAGGTTCGCCCGCGCCGTCTGCACCTGCGCGTCGATCTGCGTGGTGTCGATCTCCGCGAGCACCTGGCCCGCGGTCACGTGATCGTTGGCGTCCACGTTCACGTCGCGCACGCGGCCCGAGATCTCGGGGCCCACCTCCACCGTGTTGCGCGGCCGCAGCGTGCCCGTCGCGGTCACGGTCGCCACGAGCTCACCGCGTGTGATGGCGGTGGTCGCGAAGCGCGGCCCGCTCGGCGCGCGGCTCCGCATGTAGATCCCCGCGGCGACGAGGCCGCCGACGATCGTCACGGCGAGACCGATCCGCCAAGCCCACTTCCGCCAGGGCGAGACCGCCGGGATGCCGAGCTTGTCGAGCCGTTCGTCCATCGCCGCGAGTTATGTGCACCAAACGGCCGGTCGGCGATGTCCCTTTCGTCGCGAGGCCGTGAAGAATCGTTTTGCTGAAGCGCCGTTCAGTGCGGGCGTCCCCCGCGCGGGCGAGGCTCGCAGCCCAAGCTTCCGAATCTTCGCGCTGCGCGAAGCCTCTCGAGACCGACCGATGTCCTTCTCGGAAGGAATGGCTCAGGGGAAGCCCGCGATCTCCGTGGGCGTGATGCCGCTCGCGTCCGGCGCGCCCGCGACCACCCGATCTCCCCAGCACCAGATCGATGTTGCGGTTCGCGCGCATGCCCAACCACTGCCCACGGCGAGCTGTTCGACGGCGGCGAGCATGGGCACGGGCGCGGCCGTCGTTCGACCAAGCTCCGAGATGGTGACACCCAGCAGTGAGCGTTCGCCCCAGCACGACACACCACCGTCGCTCGTCAGCAGACACGACTCGTACGAGCCGAGCCCTAGACTCATCCCGGTCTCGAGGCCCTCTTGCGAGCGGGGCATCTCGACGTTGGGTCCCGAGAGTGCGGCGCCCGTCTCTCCTCGCGCCGAGCTGCCCCAGCACCACACCGCGCTGTCGGTGGCAGCACACGTGTGCTGGAAGCCGACCGATGCGGCGCGAACACCCGTCAGGCCCGCGACCGCCGTTGGCAGGTAGCTGTCGCGTGTCGTTCCGTCGCCGAGTTGCCCGTGCTCGTTGTCTCCCCAACACCACAAGCGGTCGCCGTCGAGCGCGCATGTGTGTTTGGCCGTCGGTCCGCGCGCCAACCCGGTGACGCCGGTGAGCCCGACCACCGGGACGGGCGCGAGGTGGTTGTCGTTGGTCCCGTCTCCGAGCGCGCCATCGGCGTTCCATCCCCAGCACGACACGGTTCCGGCGCCATGGCGCGCGCATGCGTGCGCTGCCCCCGCTGTGATCTCCACGATGTCGGTGAGGCCGGGCACGACGGTGGGTGTCGACGTCGAGGTGAGCGCGCCGGGCAGGCGCCCCCAACACCAGACCTCGCCTGCCCGTAGCGCACAGCTGAGCTCGTCGCCCAGCGCGAGCTGTTGAACACCGGTCAATCCCGGCACCAGGTTGGCCCACGCCGCACCGGGAGGTCGCACGCCGCGTCCGAGCTCCCCTTCGTTGTCTGCGCCCCAGCACACCACATCCCCCCGTCCGGCTCGAATCGCGCACGCGTGTCGCGCTCCCGCCGCGAGGTCGTCTGCAAGCGCGGGCGCTCGCGGGCCAGCGTCGAGCAGCCATGCATCTGCGACGGCGTCGTCGGATGGAGCGGCATCGAGGTTGGGCGGTGCGCCTGCATCGATTCCGGCATCGCCCGTGAACGACCGACGCAGGCATCGACCTGCGGCGATGTCGCAGTAGAGCTCGGGTGTGCACGTGTCCGAGGTGATGACGCAGGCACCCCCGCTGCACGATGTCTCCATGGCGCAGCTGGCGTGCGAGGTGCAGTCCGCGCTCGTGCTGCACACCGACGGAGAGCTCGCACAGTCGGCGACGGACGGATCGCAGCAGTGGGGCCGCGTGCTCGGGTCGTCGACGTTGCAGCGGGGGTCCACGCATCGGCCGTTCAGGCACTGGTCGAACGCCGGATCTCCCCCGTCTGTGGGGCATTGGATGCCATGGCAGCTCGCCGTCAGCGGGATCCTCACCACGCGATCACCGGCCACGGTCACGACGACGCATCGCTCGATCAGCGGGGCGCCACGGGACAGACCGCTCGATGCCGGTCGGAACAGCGTGGCCCGCAGGGTGTAGATCCCATCGGCGAGCTCCCGCACATCGTCGACCGTGAACGTGCCACCGCGGAGCGCGTCGCCATCGCCAGGATCGATGCTGGCGCTCGCGGTGGTGATAGGACGACCTTCGAGGGATCCGCAGGGGAGCGCCTCGCGGAACACCTCCACCGTGACCGAGCGCCCTTCTTCGTAGGGCTCGACGTCGCTCTGGATGCGCAGGGTGAGCGTTCGCTCGGAAGGGGCGCATGCGCACCACAGGGTGAGCAAGCCAACGACCACCCACGTGCGCTCGCTGTGCATCGCGCGAGCGTAACTCGCAGCGAGCTTCGTTTCGCGCTCCGAACGTCAACTGCGCATCCCGCCAGTGCCTGGAACTCAGTCGAACCCGGATCGACTTCCGGGCAGCTTCCTCGAGGAGGCGGAGGCGAGCTTCGATCGACTCGATCGCGACGTGGCGGGCCTCGACGTCTCGCGCGCCACCGAGCGCGCCGCGGCGGCGCTCGCGCCGTGGATCGCGGGCCTCACGGGCGCGGCCGAGACCTGGCACGACACGCTGACCGCGGTGCTCTTCTGGTGGATCGAGCGGCGCGGGCTCGATTCTCGGGCGAGTCGGCGCGTCGTCCGGGAGGTCGTCTCTGGACACTTCGCGAGCTGGTGCACGCCCTCGACGGAGGTGTGCGCCGAGGCCGCGGCCGCGCTGGGCCTCGCGATCGAAGCGACGGAGGTCGAGGACGCGCTCGCTGCGTGGCGACGCGCGCGGGCAACGGCCTTCGGAGAGGTCCGCGACCTGCCCGCCGAGCTCTCGATCGTGCGGACCGACGGACACCTCGCCTACGTCGAGGCATTCGATCGACCTCGCGGCGACGAGCGCGCCGAGCACATGCTCGCGGCGATCTCCATGGCTCGCTCGAGCGCGCTCCGCGGCGAGCCCCTCACCCTCGAGCGGCTCGCCCGCTTCACGGGGCTCGCACTCGGCCACGAGGCGCGCGTGCGCACGACGGATGCCTTCGCGAAGGACGGTCGCGAGCGGTACGCGCATTCGCCTGCGCTCGCGCGACTCTTCGACGAGGCGCTCGGAGACGTGAAGCGACACCGCGCCCGTCCTCTCGTGCGCGCGGCGCGCGTCTACCTCGACGTGTGCTTCTTCCACCCCTTCGAGGACGGCAACGGGCGCGCGGCGCGCCTCGCGCTCGATCACGTGCTCACCTCCACTGGCCTCGCGCTGCATGCGGCCGGCCCCGTCTTCGCCCTCGCGCGCGGCGCCGACGACGAGCGTGGCGCCTGGCACCTCGTCGCGTTGCTCGCGCTGCTCGTCGGTGAGCGCGACGCGCGTTGACGCGCCCATCCGCCCCGCACGAGGCGCGCCGCAACGCGACCTTGACCGCGCTTGACCCTCGACCGTGTGCTCGACGACGCCCGTTTCGAGACCGGCGGTAGCGTTCATCCCAAACGCCCCGCCGCTCAGGGCCCGCCGCTCGGGCACCTCGTGGGATCCTCGAGGTACGTCCGGATCGTGAACGTCGCCGCGTGTTCGCCCTCCATCGCGCAGTACGTCCACGTGCAGTTCACACCCGGCGTCCACGCCCCGCCGAGGCTCGCGCAGTACTGGGGCAGGAGGCACGAGAGCGAGATCGGGCTGCCACCGGTGAGGGTACAGGCGACCGGGTTCGCGTCGTACTCCTGACAGAGCGTGTCGGGGAACACGCACGACCCCTGGAACGAGCGGCTGTCGAAGTCGGTCGCGCCAGGCGCTCCGGGGTCGCATGCACACCCCGACCCGCCGTCCGGCCCTGGTGCGGCGTCGCTCGGCGCCTCGGAACCGCCACAAGGGCCGACGAACAGGATGAGTGCGACGAGGACGGCGCGCATGAGGGCCTCCGATGGGAGGGTGGACGTCGATCCATCCCGAAGGGTGACTACGCCCGTCGGATCGCCGGGCAAGACCGCCGTCTGCTGCGCGACGGTTGCAGCAGCGCGCACGCGGCACGATCCTCTCGGCGTGCTCCTCACTCCGCGCGACGCGCCAGCGTGGTGCCCGTTCCCGGCGACGGAAGTACGTGGCCACCATCTTCGATCGCAAGGGCGGAGGGCCTTCATGCGGACAGGCTCCTGGAACGCGCGCGTCCACGAGCGCGTCCCTCGTCGCGCTCCGCCGTGCGGCTCGCGCGGCGGACACCGCGCGAGAGATACCGATCTTCGACTCAGCGTCCCCGACGAGCGCGCTCGCCGTCGGCCGAGCCGAGCACCTCGGCCACGAACTGCGTGAACGCCCGGATCTTCGGGACCTCCTGGCGCCCAGGGAGGCAGAGCGCGTGCACGCCCGGCCCAGGCGCTGACTGGTGCCGCAGGACCTCGACCAGCTCTCCGCGGCGCAAGTGCTCCTGCACCATGAAGTCGAAGACCTGACAGACGCCCAGCCCCGCGACGGCGGCATCGACGAGCAGGTCGCCGTGGTCGAGCAGGACCCTGCGCTGCGGACGGAAGACGCGAGGAGCCCGTCTGCCCTGCGCGGCGAAGGTCCAGCGAATGACCGCTCCTGCGGGCCCAGCGAACTGGAGACACGCGTGCTCGGAGAGCTCGGTCCAGTCGCGCAGCTCGCCGGTGCGCGCGAGGTAGGAGGGCGCGGCGACGGTGACCCAGCGAGGGGTGCACACCCGGCGACCGACGAGGGTCGAGTCGGCGAGGTCGCCGATCCGCACGACGACGTCGACCTCCTCCGCGACGAGATCCACGGCGCGGTCCGAGAACGTGACGTGGAGCTCCACGCGCGGGTAGCGATCGAGCAGCCGGTGCAGCGCGCCGATCACGGGCCGACCGAGAACGAAGGACATCGAGACCTTGAGCTTGCCCTGCGCCACCTGCGCGGATCGCGTGACGTAGTCCCGCCCCGCTTGCAGGCGGTCGACCGCCTCGCGGCAGTGCCGCAGGTACACCTCACCCTCCGACGTCAGCGAGACGCTGCGCGTGGTGCGGTTCAAGAGCCGAACGCCGAGCTCCGCCTCGAGCCCGGCGACCGCCTTGCTGATCGCCGTCGGCGAGACACCGAGGTCGACCGCGGCAGCGCGGAAGCTCCGCTTCTCCGCGGTGTGCACGAAGGACTCGACGCCACTGAAGAGGGCCACTGTGAACCTCCGCTCATCAGATAACTGACCGTGGAGCGCATTGTAAAGCCCGTCGAAGAGGCCAATCTCCACGACGTCCGCCTCACCCGCACAGGAGCCCTCGCCATGAAGATCGCTGTCCTCGGCACCGCCATCGTCGGAAAGACCCTCGCCGAAAAGCTCTCCGCGCTCGGTCACGACGTGATGATCGGCACCCGCGACCCCGCAGCGTCGCGCGCCCGCACGGCCCCCGACACGTTTGGTGGCCCCCCGCTCTCGGCGTTCCTCACTGAGCACCCCCGCGTCGCGCTGGGAACGCTCGCGGAGGCCGCCCGTCACGGCGAGCTCGTGATCAACGCCACCTCCGGCGCCGGGGCGGTCGAGGCGATCCAGCAGGCCGGCCCGGCGAACCTCGAAGGCAAGGTCCTGATCGACATCTCGAACCCGCTCGACTTCTCGCGGGGCATGCCGCCGTCGCTCACGGTCTGCAACGACGACTCGCTGGGCGAGCAGGTGCAGCGCGCCGCTCCGGGGGCGAAGGTCGTGAAGACCCTCAACACCGTCAACGCGTACCTCATGGTCGCGCCCGGCATCCTCGCGGGCGGGGATCACACGATGTTCGTCTGCGGAGACGACGCGGCCGCGAAGGCGACGGTCACGGGCTTGCTCCGGGAGTGGTTCGGCTGGCGCGACGTGATCGATCTCGGCGGCATCTCGATGTCGCGCGGCACGGAGATGTACCTACCCCTCTGGGCGAGGCTGTATGGCGCGCTCCAGAACCCGATGTTCACGATCAAGGTCGTGAGGTGACCTCTCCCGCGGCGACGACACTCGGACGGACACGCCCTCACCGTCGGTAGCGCAACTGACTGGTCTTGTACCCCTGCGTGTTAGGCGACGCGCCCCAGTCGCGACTCGGGCGCCCTGACGGCGCTATGCTCACTGCCCCTATGAGCCCAAAGCGCGCGCTCCGGCTCCTCGTGCTCGCCGCATGGCTCGGTGGTTGCGCCACGGAGACGGATCCGCCCGACGCGCGTGGTCCGGCAGACGCGGGGACACCCCTGCGGCTCGCGCTCGGTCCGACGGTCTCGGGCGGCGTGTCCCAGAGGATCGTGACCCTCCACGTGGCGATGGGACATGGCCGTGGGGTCGCGGCGCTCACTCCATGGGCCGGGCCTGCTGGCGAGTGGGGCCCTCAGGTTGCGCAAGTCGTCGAGCTCGACGGGGAGGCCCAGTCCGTCTCGGAGCCGACCTACCTCGAGCTTCCTCTCCTGGGCTTACCTTATGTTCTCGACGTCATTGAGACCGAGGCGGGCTTCTTGGTTTTCATCGGGCTCAGTCCACCCGGGGACGAGACCGACATCCTCTTCGCGGTGGAGCTTGGACCCGATCTCGCCCAAGTCGGCATCACGGAGGTCTCGCGCGAATACTACCAGCCGTTCCTGGCCTCCTTCGTCCGCGTCGGAGATGCGATCCTCGCGGGCTGGTCTGGGGGTGGGCCTAGGCCCAGACTGGCTTGGCTGGACCTCCGCGGCCGGCCAACGAGCGAGGTGCCACTCCCCCCGTTCGGCTGTGTCAGCGCGCTGGCAGCGGGACCCGAGGTCGCCCTCGCGCTCGTCCACTCGGGCAGGACCTTGGAGGACCAGCGCACCCACGTGCTCTGGGTCGATCCGTCTGCTGGGATACCGCCTCTCATGACACCGGTGCCCCCCACCGTGGAGTCGCACAACGTCGTCGACGGTACTCTCGAGGACAGCGGTCTCATCTGCATCGACCAGCACGTGGTGCTCGCGACGCTGCGAGACGGCGGCTTCCTCATCGACGCGTTCGGCGGGACCTGGCGCGGCGACGTGACGAGCGTGACGCCCATCCCCCGCGCCTCGCAGGGCCGCGCGTTCTCCCAGCTCGGCCGTGGGCTGACGACCACCCGCGCCACGGTCAGCGCCGTCCTCACCGCCGAAACGTCTGAACCCCTGCACCTCATCGTTCAACGCTGGACCGCGACTGGAGAGGTCGAGGACACGGCGAGGGTCGCCGACATCCTCGAGGTCGGGTGGCCGGTCGGCGCGCCCTTCGACCTCACGTCCATCGACGAGGCACGGCTTCTCGTGGCGTATGCCAACACGTCTACGCCGGGACCGCATTTCCAGGTCGTGACGCTCGAGTAGTCTGAACCAACGTACTGGGCGCACCGCCCGTCCTCTCGTGCGCGCGGCGCGCGTCTACCTCGACGTGTGCTTCTTCCACCCCTTCGAGGACGGCAACGCGCGCGCGGCGCGCCTCGCGCTCGATCACGTGCTCACCTGTGCTGGCCTCGCGCTGCATGCGGCCGGCCCCGTCTTCGCCCCCGCGCGCGGCGCCGACGACGAGCGTGGCGCCTGGCACCTCGTCGCGTTGCTCGTGCTGCTCGTCGGTGAGCACGATGCGCGTTGATGCGCGACGCGCTTGATGCGCCGACGCGCCGATCACTCGAAGCGAACGAGCAAGGGCGCGGCGCGCGGACGGTGCGCGGTGCTCGACTCTCCTCAACCCGGCTCGTCGCGCGAGGCGCCTCACTGGGCGACGACGATTCCGTGTGTATCGAGGAGCCATGGGCGCGATGTCCCGACCTCACCTCACCGCGTGGCTGCTCGGCGCGCTGGCTTCGTGCGGTCCCGCGCCGGCGCAAACGCCCGACGCCGCGGACCTCCTCGACGCCGCCGTCGCAGACGCCCCGGACGCGTTCCGTCCTGGCTTCGACGGAGGCCCCGACTTCGTCCCCGAGAGTCGGCGCTGCGACGGGCAGCGGCTCGAGGGCCTGTACGAGGGTGAGTGGCTCGACCTGGGCGCGTGCGCGTATGCGGGCCCGAACCAGTGCCGCTCGGGGGCGCGCATCTATCACTGGGACGAGGGACCCGGCCCGAGCACCGCGTGCCTTCCAGACGTGATTCCCTGGGACCTGGTCGCGACGTCGGAGGACGACGCCTGGATCGGCGGCAGTCAGGGCGTCTGGCGATGGGACGGTCGCTACTGGACCGAGGTGACTCCTGCCGGCGAGGGACCGTTGGGTGCCGCGCGCCTCGCGGTCGCGGACGTCGGCCGCGCTTGGCTGTTCCTGCCGCTCTCCAGTGATTCGTATCAGCTCTTGCATCACGACGGCAGCGAGTGGCAGTCGGCCGAGCCGTCGGGCGTCGGCCCCGTCGCGTGGAGCGACGGCGTCCTGTCGGGCGGGGCGCCCGTGCTGCTGGCTGCGCAGCCGGGAGGCCACGTGTGGCTCGGCGACCCGTTCGGTGATCTGCGGCTGCTCCATTTCGATGGTGTCCGCTGGGCCTGGGAGGATCTCGCCGGGCCCGGGCGACCGCTGGCCCTGGCGACCCACGGCTCCGATCTCTGGGTGGCCCGTGCTGCCCCGGAAGGTCTGGTCATCGATCGCTGGGCGGGAGGCAGGTTCGAGAGCGTGACTGGCGGCGCCGCGCTCGACGTGACCGCCGTGAGCCAGTTCATGCCGATCGCGGGCGACGACTCTTGGATCGCCGAGCCGTCGGGCTCCCACCACTGGAACGGCGCGTCGTGGATCACGCGCGCTCTACCCGAGGGATTGAGCGTGAGCAGTCTCGTCGCACCAGGGGACGAGGTCCTGGCGCTTTCTTTCAGCGGTGGCCTTGGCGGGCCGGGCCTCACCCACGTCTTCCGCTGGGACGGCGCGGACTGGCTCGAGGCACACGACGGGGTCGCAGGAGTCATCGCGACGTTTCCTGGCGTGCAGGCCCGGAGCCTGGGAAGCGACGTGTGGATCTTCCCGGAGGTTCACGCGCGCTGAGCCCTCGTGGCGCCCGGTGGGTTGGCGCATCAGCTCGTGCGCAGCGGGACCGCGCCGACGCGCAGATCACTCGAAGCGGACGAGCACGGGCGTCCTCGCGAGCTCGCCGCCCACGCGCAGCATCGCGCCTGGCTCGCTCAGTCCGAGGTGCACTTCGCAGCGCTCGCCGCGCTCGAGCGAGAAGGGCTCGTCGGGGCGGTGCCAGACGTCGCCGCAGCGCGTCGCGAGGCGCTCGGCGCGCTCGCGTCGACCATCCTCGCGGAGCGTCCATGCCTCGCCTGCGCCGTATGTCGCGCCGGCGAGCCGCGTGCCTCGCAGCGCCTCGAGCTCGAGCACCACGTGACAGGCCGGCGAGCGTCCTGGCGCGAGGCTCTCGCCCATCTCCGTGCGCACCGCGCGGGCCTCGTCGTCGCAGATCGTGCGCGCCACGCGGATCGTTCGATCTCCCACGTTTCTGGGCTCCTCCGCGGGTGGCAGCGTGGGCAGCACCTCCACCACCCGCGGCCCGATCGTCGCGGCGAACGCGTCGTCGATCTGGTGCGCGCGTCGAAGGCCCGCCTCCATGTCGCCGTCGTGCCAGCCGATCCAGCTCGCGGCGTCTTCGGCCGCTTCCTGCACCGCGCGCGTCTCCGGAAAGCCCAGATCGCGCGCGAGCAGATCGGGGGTCCGGGTCTCGAACGCCTCGAGCGCGTGCTGGTAGCGGCCGAGCGCACGCTGGGCCTGCGCTTCCACGCTCGCGATCCCTCGGCACTCGATGCGTGCGTTCGGGTGCTCGATCTCGAAGGGCGTGCCCGTGTAGGTCGTCGCGCCGTTGCCGATGGGGTCGTTGAAGAGCACGTCCATGTCGACCACGCCGATGGAGACGGTGGTGCCGGGCTCGAGGGCGCCGATCGGGAACGTGTACGTGCGCGAGCTGCGCTGGCCCGTGCCCATCGTCTCGCCACCAGCGAGCTGGAGCGACATCGCCACGTCCGCGCCACCGGCGAAGAGCGAGTCGTCGTACTGCCCTCGGATCGCGGCGTGGCATACGAGCATGCCGCGATGGATCGCGCCCTCGATCGGCCTCGCGCGAGAGAAGAGCTGCGTCGCGTCGCTGCGCTGGGGGACCCCGGTGGCCGCGCGCTCGAGCTCGAGCGCGACCGACGGGCTCTCGAGCAACGACGGCGGCTCGGTGTACGGTGGCAGCGGGGGCGGCGTCGCGGTGCTGCCTCCGAAGGGCTCGAGGCTGTCGGGCGGCAGCGTCGGTGGTGGCTCGGGGGGAGGCTCGGGCGGCGCGACGCCGGCACCCAGACAGCAGCCCGAGAGCCAGAGCGCCGCCCACGCATGCAGCGCCCATCCGCCATGAGGGCCTGGGCTCACGGCCTTCCGATGCTCGGTGGCGCTTCCGCGATCTCGCTCGTCCACGGGGCCGAGGATCGAGCATCACCGCGTGCGCGTCGAGCGTCACGGCGATCCCGCCCTCGTGCATCGCGATGCTTGCCAGCACGATCGCTTCCCGGTATGTCGGACCGCGCTCTACCCACGCAATTCCCGCGTGTTTTTCGCGGGATTCGGATCCGGAACGGGATCTCATGGCGTGAGCGACCGTAGGAGAAGGCATGGACGAGCTCGTGACGCGCGACGTGGCGGTGATGGAGGAGGGCGCGGAGCTGCTCCGCTTCTCGACGTGCGGCAGCGTCGACGACGGCAAGTCCACGCTCATCGGCCGTCTCCTCTACGACACGAAGAGCATCTTCGAGGATCAGCTCGCGCACGTGGAGGACGTCTCGCGTCGCCGCGGCGACGAGTACACGAACCTCGCGCTCCTCACCGATGGCCTCCGCGCCGAGCGCGAGCAGGGCATCACGATCGACGTCGCCTACCGCTACTTCGCCACGCCGCGCCGCAAGTTCATCATCGCGGACACGCCGGGGCACATCCAGTACACGCGCAACATGGTGACGGGCGCGTCCACCGCGAACCTCGCGATCGTGCTCGTCGATGCCCGCCAGGGCCTCGTCGAGCAGTCGCGCCGTCACTCGTTCATCGCGTCGCTGCTCCGCATCCCTCACCTCGTGCTCGCGGTGAACAAGATGGACCTCGTCGGCTGGGACGAGGGCGTGTTCCGCAAGATCGAGAACGAGTTCCGCAGCTTCGCGAGCAAGCTCGACGTGCAGGACATCACGTTCATCCCGATGAGCGCGCTCAACGGCGACAACGTGGTCGAGCGCTCGAAGAACATGCCCTGGTACCAGGGCAGCTCGCTCCTGCACCACCTCGAGAACGTGCACATCGCGTCCGATCGCAACCTCGTCGACGTGCGCTTCCCGGTGCAGTGGGTCGTGCGCCCGCAGAGCCAGAGCCAGGAGCACCACGACTACCGCGGCTACGCGGGCCAGGTCGCGGGCGGCGTGATGAAGGCGGGCGACGAGGTGGTGGTCCTTCCGAGCGGCTTCACCTCGAAGATCGCGCGCATCGAGACCTTCGACGGCGACGTGCCCGAGGCCTTCCCGCCGATGAGCGTCACGGTGCACCTCGCCGACGACCTCGACGTGTCGCGCGGCGACATGATCTGCCGCCCGAACAACCGCCCCTTCGTGGGTCAGGAGCTCGAGGCGATGGTGTGCTGGATGAGCGATCAGCCGCTCAGCGCGCGCGGCCGCTACGCCATCAAGCACACGACGAAGTGGGCCAAGGCGATGGTCACGAGCCTCCAGTACCGGCTCGACATCAACACGCTCCACCGCGAGGAGGGCGTGCCCCAGCTCAAGCTCAACGACATCGGCCGCATCGGCCTCCGCGTGAGCGCGCCGCTCGCCTACGACGAGTACCGGCGCAACCGCGCGACCGGCAGCTTCATCCTCGTCGACGAAGCCACGAACAACACCGTCGGCGCCGGGATGCTCCTCAGCGAGCCGCGCTGAGCTCGCGTATCCCCTCGCCCCGCCGAAGTGAATTCGTCGGGGCCCCACTCCCCCGAGAGCCCCGAGTCCATTTGATTCCTCAGGGAATCCAACGGATCGTGCTCTAGGGGAGCTGCGAGAAGCGGGCGGCCCGCTCGAGCAGCTCGGGGCTCGCGATCTGCGGACCCACCCGCGCCCGCACGCGGCGGCCCACCTCGAACCACGGCTCGAGGTCGGCCACGCGGGCCTCGACGATGGTGATGCCGTGCGTGCGCAGCGCGCCGATCGCGTCTGCCTCGGCGCGCTCGGCGCTGCGCCGCGAGAGCCCGTGGAATTGGAGCGAGCTCTCGCGAAGGGCGGTCTGCTGCTCGGGCGTGAGCGTCGAGAAGGCACTCTCGGAGATCACGCTCCCGCCGATGAGGAAGCCGAGCGGCATGTCGTTCATGTGCGTCACGTGCGCCGACCACTGCAGCGCGAGCGCCACCGCGGGCGGCGCGAGGAACGTGTCGATGCGGCGTGCGGTGAGCCCGCCGAGAACCTCTGGCACGGTGAGCACCACGGGCTGGCTCGGCACCACCTCGTAGAACGCGGGCAGCACGAGATCGTCCGCGCGGACCCACACGTGTGCGCGCGCGAAGTCCTCGGGCCTTCGGATCTCGAAGCGCGAGAAGATGTGCGGGCGCCCGATGTCGGCCCAGCCGAGCATGCGGAAGCCGTGCTCGAGCATGCCCGCCTCGATCTCGGGACCGAGCGCACGTCGCGCCGCGTCGAGCTGCTCGCGCCGGTAGTACGAGCCGGGGAGCTGCAGGACGAGCGCGGGCCGGTGGATGAGCGAGAGGCCCGTGGCCGTGACGCTGCCCATGTCGAGCCGACCGGTGCGGATCTTCTGCACGACCTCGGGCTCGTCGCCCTGCACGCCGCCCGCGTAGACGCGCAGCTGGAGCGTGCCGCCGGTGCGGCGCCGGAGCTCACGGCTCCACGCGTCGAGGCCGCGCGCCACCACCGAGCCCGGCGGCGCGAGCGTGGCGTAGCCGAGCGTGCGCGTGGATGCGTCCTGGGCCCCGACGCGTGCGTCGCACACGGTGGCCAGCGTCAGCACACCGAGGACGAGCGCGAGGCTGCGCAGTCCGCGAGGCGCGCGATGCGAGGGCGAGGGCGCGCGACGTGAAGGGAGGTTCGGCATGGCAAGAGCTCCTGAGCTCGAGCATGCCCGAAGGCGCGGCACGGAGGTGGAGGATCTGTGGACGTCGGCACCCGCGGGACGGCTCCCCTCCGGAGTCGATCAGGCCTGCGAGTCGCGCCGCGGGTAGGGGCTCACGTGCACGATCGCGCCCGCCTTCTCGAGCACGGCGCACACCTCGCTCGCCTGCATCGGTGGCTTGAGGTCCTTGATGGCCTTCACACCCTTGCGCGGGTCGCACACGTAGACGGAGCCCTCGCCGACGAGCCAGATGCACACGAGGCCCATGCCGACCTTCGGCGGATCGCCGGGCTCCACGTGCAGCGCCGCGACGTCGTCACCGCCGGGCTCCCAGCGCGCGCTCTTGCCGACGAGCTTGGCCCACAGCGTTCCGAAACCGACGTCCTGGGTCGAGACCATGGACCGAGCCTATGCGCCCCCGTCTCCGCAACCAAGGGCTCCCCCGAGCACCCGCCGATGGTCGTTGCATGGATGCACCGCGTACCCGCCGAGGTTGCGCGGTCGCAACGCTGCATCGCGAGCCCCGCGCTTTCCGTGAGAGTTCTCCGCGTCTACGGTCCCCGCTCTTTTTCCGAAGGAGGACTCGATGCGAGGTTCGTTGGCAGTGGCGTGTCTCTTGGTGATGGTGGGCGGCTGTGGCGGCGGTGGCGCGCAGACGAGCGAGGGCAGCGGCACCTCCACGTCGGGCTCGGGCTCCGAGACCACGACGACCGCGTCGGCGACGGGTCCCTCGACGCCGTGGGACGAGATGACGAGCGAGCAGAAGGGCCAGTACATGGCCGAGGTCGTGATGCCCGAGATGCAGCGGCTCTTCCAGGAGCACGACGCGGAGCGCTACGCGACCTTCACCTGCGCCACCTGTCACGGCGCCAACGCCCACGACGTGGCGTTCCGCATGCCGAACGGCGTCGCGCCGCTCGACCCCGCGCACATCCCGCAGATCTTCGCCTCCGAGGAGCCGGGCGCCGTGTTCATGACGCGCACGGTGTGGCCGCGCATGGCGCAGCTGCTCGGTGAGCCGCAGTACAACCCCGAGACGCACGAGGGCTTCGGCTGCATGAACTGTCACGCGACGGCGACGCCCGCCGCCACGCCGTGACCTGACTCCCCGGATCGAGCCGCGCGGTCGCGCTCCGAGTGCACCGACTCGCTGGATTCCCCTCAGGAATCAAGTGGATTTCGGAGCCCAGGAGCCCGGCGACCGCGCGCGCTCGGTGCGCTCCCGCACCCTGTGCGTATCGCGCTTGTGCGCGAGCGAGCCGCGCGCGAGTCTGGCGCGACCCATGCGCGCTTCGGAGCGACGAACGATCCTGACGGCTGGCGTCACGCTCGCGGCCGTCGGCCTCTCGCTCGCCGGTGCCCCGTGTGTGTCGCTCGCGCAGCACGCGCCGCCGATCGTGACGAGCTTCGACGGCGAGACGCTGGAGGACACCGCCGATCTCCCGCGCCCGCTCCGAGGGTCGCGACCGCTGCCGCCGATCGTCACGGAATTCGACGGCGACGAGGTGATCCTGCTCGACGAGGACGAGCCGCTCGACGACGCGGCCCTGCACGGCGACGAGGCGCTCGGGGACGAGGATCCCGAGGAGGAGCGACGACACCTCCAGCACGCGTTGCTCGTCGAGCGCAGACGCGCGATGGCGCGGGCCGCACAGATCTCGTTCGCGCGGCGGCTCGCCAGCCCGTTCCGTGCGCCGAGCCCCGAGGTCGCCGCACCGGTCTCGCCTCCGGACGAGCTGCCTCGCGCGATCGATCGCCTCGAGCTCGGTGTGGCCTCCGTGAACGCACCGCTCACGTCGGTGGGCCTGCACGACGACGGCATGCGCATCCGCGTGGGCGCAGGCCTCGACGCGTATCGCGAGGCGGTGGGCTTTCGTGTGCGCCTCGAGCCGCTCGTGGTGCTCCAGAGCGCGGGCACACTGTCGTTGCCGCACGAGTACGTGCGGACGGCGTTCACGGGCTCGATCACCTATCGCACGCCCGTCTCGGCCAGCCTCGCGCTCTTCGTCGGCGGCGGCTTCGAGCACGTGGGCGACTACACGACGCTCGGTCCGAGCGGATCGCTCCTCACGAACCAGCTCTTCGCGCGCGGCGGCCTGCTCTTCGACGGCGGGCTCCTGCACGGCCTCGTGCGCTTGTCCGCGGGGTTGCACGTCTTCTCCGACACGACGCTCGCCGACGACGTGGGCGGCACACAGAGCGTCGAGATGGCGGTCGACGTGGTGCTCCGCTCGGGCTCGCCGGCGGCGGCCGTCGACAACGTGCAGCTCTGTGGCGGCGTGCACGCGAGCTACCTCGCGCCCAACACGCCGCGCATCCTCGAGGAGGCGCACCTCGATCTCACCGCGGGCGTGTGCGTCCGCGAGGCGACGCTCGGCGACCTGTCGCTCGTGCTCGAGCTGGGCTTGGGCAACGAGCCGCACTGGAACCGTGCGCCGCAGAGCGCGCACATCGGCGCGGCGCTCCGCTGGTCGCTCTGATCTACTACTTCCGAGAATCTTGGCGCGGCGCGAAGATTCGGAAGTTTGGGCTGCGGGCTTCGCCCGCGTCAGAAGCGATAGCCCAGCGTGACCGAGAGCGTCGGCGAGGTGCCGTACTGCTCGGAGTACGTCTCGACGGTGGTCGCTGCGCGCACGAGCGTCGCGGCCTCGTTGTCGCTGACGCTCGTGTTCGTGAGCGTCGCGCTCGCGTCCACCACGTGCATCACGCCGATCGCGGGGCGCGCGAGGAAGTGATCGAGGATCGTGAACGTGTAGCCGAGCTCGGCCCACACCGCGCCCAGGGTCACGCGGCCCTCGGCGCTCGTCACGCTGGTCACGCCGAGGAGCGAGAGGAAGTCCGAGCGCACCGTGAGCTCGCGGTGGAGCGACGCGTAGCCGCCCACGATCTCGAGGCCCTCGACGATCCGGACGCCCAAGCCCACGCGCAAGACGAGCGCTCCGTCCACGAGGAGCGCGCTGTCCGCGGCCTCCGCGCTCACGTAGCCCGCGGCCACGTCGCGCGCTGCGCCGCCGAAGGTCACGACGCCTGCAGAGGCCGTGAGGAGCAAGTGCTGGAGGATCGCGAGCCGCAGGGTCAGCTCGATCCCGAGCGGCGCGTTCACGCCGCCCATCACCTCGAGGCGCACGGGATCGCGATCGGATCGCACGAACGGGTAGGGCGACTCTCGCTCGGGGTAGAGCTCGATCCGCGGGCGCTCCCACGCGATCCACTCTGCGCTGTGGGGATCGGGGCGATAGGGCGAGGTGCCGCTGCCGCGAAAGAGCGTGAGGCCGGGCTGCGCGCTCGTGGTGCTCGACTGTGCCTGTACGCGCGCAGTCACGCTCAGCGCACCGAGCTGCGCGCCGATCACGAGCGCGAGCACGTACCGAGTGGACGACGACGGTGAGCGAGACGCGAACGGACCAGACACGTGCGGCTGGGTCATGTCTCACGAGGTGCGCCGCCGTGCGTGTTCGTTCGACCGAACGCAGGCCGCGCGCGTTTCGGAATGTTGCGTGAGCCGATCGCGGCGGCTCGCGCGTCCTCCACGCAGGATGGCCGTGAACAGGGCATCCGGACACGACGGGCTGCACGTCACGAGGTGACGCGCGCGCGGCCTGGCGCGCCGTATCATCGGCCCATGAGCGCGCCTCCGCCGGACCAAGCCCTCTTCTTCGTGCCGGGCCCACAGGGTCCCTTCGGTCCGATCACGCTCCACGCCATCGTCGATCACGTCGTGCACGGGCGCCTCCCCCCCGACGTCACGTTCACCTACCAGGGCGCCACCGGCTGGCTCTCGATCGCCAGCGAGCCGGGCGCACGTCGTCTGCTCGACGAGCGACGCGTCGCCCTCGATGACGAGCGCGATCGCGTGTTCGGTGCGCTCGTGAAGAAGAGCTGGGAGTACTTCCACCAGGAGGAGCGCGCGACGCTCATCGACGAGGTGCTGATCGGCGCGGTGATCACGAGCACGCTCGACAACGGCTTCTCGCTGATCGATCTGCGCAGCACCGGAGAGCACCACCACCTGCGCTTCGAGGAGCTCAAGAGCCGCGCGCGCATCGTGTTCCAGCTGCGCCACCTCACGCCGAGCCTGCTCGCCTCACGCGTGCTCGGACACCAGGCGAGCGTGATCGTGGGCTACGGGGAGCCCGTCGCCGAATTCGGCCGCGTCTGGCAGGCGCTCAAGGCCGAGTACAAGAGCGGCTTCATCGCCAACCCCGAGCCCGGCACCATCACCGTCGATGCCGACGTGACCGCCGGCTACGTCTACGTGCAGATCGATCTGCTCTGGAACATCGACGACTACGTGCACGCGGATCTCTCCGTGGACTACGGGCTCCTCACCACGCACGTGGGGAGCACGGTGCACGCGCTCCGCAAGTACCTCCGCGGACGAACGAGCTGACGGATCGGAGGCCTCATGTTCGACCTGCTCACGAAGTTCAACCACAAGGCCGAGATCCGCGAGTCCAAGGACGAGCTGCTCGTCGGCGAGCTCGTCCGCGCGATGAGCCGCACCGGCTACACGGCCATCCGCTTCCAGGCCAACGACGATCTCCAGATCGTGAAGTTCCGCGCGCTCCGTGATCCGGTGCTCACCAACGTCTACGTGCGCCTCGATCGCAAGACGGGCACGGGCGTCGTCAGCGCGGCCCTCCTCGGGAGCAAGGCCACGCTCACGATCACGGCCGAGGTGAAGAACTACCTCTCCGACCCCGACGACCTCGTCACGATGTTCAAGACCGACCTCGCGAACCTCTTCCGCCTGCCCGTGCTCGGTGGGATCCGCCTCAACCACGAGCTCAACAGCGTGTTCGCGACGATGGCGCTCCTCATCGACATCGACGACTACGTGCTCAAGGGCGAGATCGGTACGCACTACCTGCTCCAGCTCCTCGGCGCGCGCATCGGCGAGCTCCGAACCCGCCTCGAGCCCTACAAGAAGCCCACGCGCTGAGGCACACCTTTCCGCGCGCGCGAGGCTGAGCGACGATCCCCCGATGCGCGCGTCGCTCTCGGCTCGGTGGCTCGCTCCGTCGCTCGTGCTCTTCGCCGCGGCGGGCTGCGACACAGCGCTCTCGCCTCGCGGCGATGGAGGTCGGCTCGATGCCTCCGCCGACGCGCCGGGCCTCGACGCGCCGGGCCTCGATGCGCTGGGTCTCGATGCCCCGGGCCTCGACGCGCCGGGGCTCGATGCGCACGGGTGGGATGCCGCCAGCGTGGATGCGCCCGTCGCGCGCGACGTGGGGGCCCTGCCGTGCGATCCGAGGTTCTCGATCTCCCCGCGCTCGGTTCGTGCGGGGGAGGCGCTGAGCGTCTCGGTGACCGACACACCGGGCTACGTCTACATCGGGCTCACCGCGCGCGGCGTGGGCAGTCCTCGCGTCGAGGGCGGGCCGATCACGGGCAGCGGGCCCTACACGTGGTCGTTCACGGTGCGCGATCTGTCCGCCGGCCTGCTCGATCTCGAGTTCACGGCAGACATGGGCGCCACCTCCGTCGCGCGCTGTGCGCTCTGGGTGGACGAGGGCAGCGCGCCGATCGACGCAGGTCCCCACGACGCGGGCAGCGCCAGCGGCCCGCCCACGAACCGCTTCGGCATCGGCTTCGTCGGACCGGGCGACGCGACCGATCTCGATCGCGCCGCGGATCTCGTCGGCCCCGGTGGGCACGTGAAGCTCATCTTCCCTGGTGTGCGTCGCGACACGGCGGGGCCCGATCCTTCGTGGTCGAGCGCGATCGCCGCGGCGTATGCGCGCGACCTCGTGCCCGTCGTGCGCATCGGGCCCCCCTGGGACGACGGCTTCGTGCGCGAGCAGGCCGATCCGGGCTCCGATCACCTGCGCTACACCGAGCTCGCTGCCGCGTACCGTCGCGTGCTCGAGGGCCTGCCTCTGCGCGCGGGCTGGCCGATCTACGTCGAGGTCCACAACGAGCCGAACCTCTGTTACGAGTGGCGCTGCACGGCGGGATCGGTCTCGGGTGGATGGATCAGCGGCGCGCAGATGGCGGCCGAGTACGCCGCCCTGCTCCGCGACGTCGCGAGCGCGCTCCACGCGATCGGGGACCCGCGCATCCGCGTGCTCAACGCAGGCCTGGCCCCTGGCGGCGTGCGCCGCTGCGAGTGCGGCGCCGAGGGCTTCGAGGCGGGCAACACCTCGCTCGACTACTTGCGCGACATGCAGAGCGCGGTGCCCGACGTCTTCGATCACGTCGATGCGTTCGCGAGCCACAGCTACCCCGCCGAGGGCCTCGGCTACGCGTTCTTCGTGCCCTACGACCGGGCGAGCACGGGCCTGCACGTCTTCGAGCGCGAGCTCGAGACGATCGGCCGTCCGAGCCTCGACGTGTTCCTCACCGAGACCGGCTGGTGTCAGCCCGGTGCGCGCTGTCCGATGAACGGCGGCACGCGCGAGGAGATCGCGACCTGGACCGAGTCCGCCTACCGCGATCCGTGGCTCACACACCCACGCCTGCACGCGATCATGCCGTTCATCCTCCGCGACGACGCGTGGAACGACTTCGCGTGGATGGATCCCGGCGGCGCGCCCTATCCCGTGTACACGCGGGTGCGCGCCCTGCGCTGCGCGACGATCTCCGGACGCTGCCCGTGAGCGCGTGCGCCCTCGCCGGTGCGATCAGAAGCGGACGCGCAGCGCGAACGCGGGCGTGAGCGACACCCCAGCGCGCTCGAACGCGACGCTGCCTGCGTGGCCGCTCCACCACTCGCCGTCGATCGCGAGCTCGGCGAGCACGTGCACGCGGCGAAAGCCCAGCGCCGCCCCGAGCACCCCGCCGCCGCGCACGCCCCACGCGTCGCTCGCGAGGCCCATCGCCATCGGCCCGAGCTGACCCTCGACGCGCTCGAACGCGAAGCGCGCACCGACCCACGCCTCGAGGATGCCGGCCACGTCGAACGCGAGCGTGAGCGGCACGAAGGCGCCCGCGCGCCAGCCGCTTCCTTGCGCGCCGTTCGCGTCCGGGTCGGTCACCGCGTAGCCACCGAAGCCCGCGAGCCCCACGTGCGCGCGCAGCTGTCCCACGCGCGTGCCGTAGCGCAGCTCGGCTCGGCCGGACGCCGACGAGACCACGAGGCCCATGTCGAGCTCGGGCGAGACGCCCACGCGGAGCGCGCCCGCAGGCGCAATGCCCGCGGGGCCCGCGAGCGCGAGCGAGTCACCCGAGGCGAGATCACCCGTCGGCACACGCGCGGCCATGCCCGCCACCACGTCGACGCGATCGGCCGGCGTGGTGCGAGAGCCCGCGAACGATGGCAGCGCTGGCGCACACGCCGTCGCCGAGGACGCCAGAAGGGCCGCGAGCAGCGCTCGCTGGCCCATCGCCTTCGTCACGTCGTCACCCAGCGCGCCTGCGGAGGCACGTCGCGAGGGCGGGTCACTTGCGGAAGCGCGAGAGGAACTCGTTCTTCGCCGCGCGATCCTTCAGCGCCGCATCGTCCGGGTGCAGCGCGACCGCGCGCTTGATGAGGTCCTCCTCCTTCTCCGGCCGGGCCGGATCGGGGAGGCAGCACTCCACCGGGCACACCGCCTGACATGCCTCGTGGTCGTAGAAGCCCACGCACTCGGTGCAGAGATTCGGGTCGATGACGTAGACGTCGTCGCCCTCGCTGATCGCCTGATTGGGGCACTCGGGCTCACAGGCACCGCAGTTGATGCAGTCACTGGTGATGTGGGTCGCCATGGCGCCGCGAGTATATCGGGGTCACTCCACGCCTCGCAACCTCCCTATTTCCTTGGGCTCCTGCGGGCACTTCGACGCGACCCTCCGTTCGGGGAGGTCTGGAGCCCCGTTCCGCCCGGTGCTGCCTCCCGATCGCACGGAGGGGTGTTCGAGCTGTGCACACCTCCTGCGACGTCAGGGGGCATGACGACCCGAGAGCCCACCACCGCCTGCACGCTGACCCGCTCGATGCTCCGCGGCGCGACCCTCCTCGTTCTCTGCGCCGCAGCCTGCGCTGGCTGCGTGAACAGCTTCGGCGAGCGCGAGACGCCGACGCAGGGCGACAACATCGCCGAGGTCCAGCTCTTCGGCGAAGGCATGTTCAACGATTGGACACCTGAAGGTGAGTGGCTCGTGTCGCCTCGTCTCGATGCGCCCGACGGCGTCACCCGCGTGGGCGTGCTGGTCGAGCTCGTCGAGCCTGGTGAGCTCCCTGCGATGGAGGCGCGCAGCCTCGATGGCGACCTCGCGGGTCGCTGGGCGACGGTGAGCTCGAGCTGGGGTGAAGAGGACACGCACGTGGGTGTCGCCGATCTCGGCGTGGGCGACGGCGCCATGCTCCGCATCCTCGCGACCGACACGGCGCGCATCCGCACGCTCCGCTGGAACGCCGTGATCCCCGAGGTCCACGACGACGCCTCGGGTGAGGATCTGGGCGCCACGCGCGCCGCGCTCCGCACTGAGCTCACGGGCATCGGCATCACGAGCCGCGAGTCGTGGGGCGCCCGCGCCACGCGCTGCACCGCCCGCGACAGCTCGCGCGTTCGCTTCGCGATCCACCACACCGTCACGGGCTCCACCGACCCGCGCCGTCAGGTGCGTGGCATCCAGACCTATCACATGGACAGCCGCGGCTGGTGCGACATCGGCTACCACTTCCTCATCGGCGTCGACGGCACGATCTACGAGGGTCGCCCGCTCCATCTCCTCGGCGCGCACGTCTCGGGCAACAACACGGGCAACATCGGCATCTCGTTCGTCGGCTGCTTCCACTCGAGCGGCTGCGCGGGCCTGGGCCCCGATCACCCGCCCACCGTCATGCTGAATGCCGCGGGGCGCCTCATCGGCACTCTGTCTCACCTCTATGGCATCTCGGTCTCGTCGAGCACCGTGAAGGGCCACCGCGATCACCCCGGACAGACCACCTCGTGCCCGGGCGACTATCTCCACGCGCGTATCCCCGACATCATCAGCACTGCGCGCACCAGCTCGCTCGGCTCGACGCCCGCGCCGGCCCCCACGCCGGCCCCCGCGCCTGCGCCGGCCGGTGCGAGCTGCCATCACACCTACGGTGGCACGTATGGCAACCACGCCTGCTCGCGCAGCTACCAGTGCTGCAACGGCGACTGGCGCAGCCGCGGCGCCTGCGGGTCCTGCACCTGCACCGAGACCACGGGCGAGACCGGCTGCGGCGGCTGACCATGCCATCCGACATGGCAGTCTGCCCTCGCATCGATTCGAGACTCGAGTCGGATGATGGGCAGTCTGCCCACGCATCGACTCGAGACTCGAGTCGGGGGATGGGCAGTCTGCCGTCGCATCGATTCGAGTCGGATGATGGGCAGTCTGCCGTCGCATCGACTCGAGATTCGAGTCGGAGGATGGACAGTCTGCTCGGGACGCGCGACGCGCCCTCGAGTCAGGCCGTCGTGCGCACGAACGCCGACAGGTTGCCTTCCTCGTCGAGGAGCGCGAGCTCCACGGTCTCGCCCCGTCGCGGCGCCGGGACATCGAGCGGGCGATTGCCGCAGCGGCCCACCGCGAAGATCTCCGCGCTGCTCGCGCCCGCCTCGAGGGTGACGAACGAGCCGACGCGCCCCCAGCGCGCGAGGAGGTGACGCGCGCCCGGCGCGGCGTCGAAGTAGGCAGTGACGTACTCGGCCGCGGGGTCGTAGTGGAGCGGGCGCGTGCGTGTCTCGAGGCGCACGTGCTGGGGCGGCGCGCTGAGCCGCGCCGTCGGCGCGCCAGGGGTGATCGTGATGCGGAGATCGTCGCCCGTGCGACGGGCCGCCCTCGGTGGCGCGTGGATCACGAGCTCGCCCGACGCCGACGGTGCGATCGTGATCATCGCGACGCCCGGGACCGCCCACGTGATCGGGAGCGCGCCGAGCGAGCTGTCGAGCGACGTCGGCACCGGCAGGCCCTCGGGCTGTCCGAGCCACACGAAGGCCCGTGCGCCGGCATGCACGCGCGTCGCGAGCCAGCTCGCCCGCTCCTCGGGGATCGCACAGTCGGCCCGCGCGCCCGCGGGACCCATCGCTCCGAGCACGAGAGAGGACACGGCGAGCCCGAGGACATCACGTCGATGGATGTCACGTCGATGCATGGGGTCAGGGTAGCAGCCGGCGCGCGTCGATCGACCAGTACACCGCCTCGGGCGTAGCAGGCGAGGCCAGCTCCACGAGGCCGTGCCCTCCGAACGCGGCGATCGCGTCCTTGAGGGCCTCGCGCACGCTGAAGGCGAGCATGAACGGCGGCTCGCCGACGGCCTTGCTCCCGTGCACGACACCGAGCGAGCGGGCGTCCGTGAGGAGCTTCGTGCGGAAGACCGGCGGGCACTCGCCGAGGCTCGGGAGCTTGTAGGTCGAGGCGTTGCTCGTGCGCAGGATGCCCTCGCGGTCCCACACGAGCTCTTCCTGCGTCAGCCACCCTGCGCCCTGCGCGAACGCGCCCTCGATCTGGCCCACGTCCAGGCTCGGAGCGATGGAGTCGCCCACGTCGTGGAGGAGATCCACGCGGCGAAGTCCATACATCCCCGTGAACCCATCGATCTCCACCTCGCTCACGGCGGCGCCGAACGAGTAGTAGTAAAAGGGTCTCCCGCGCCCCGCCGCAGGGTCGTAGTGGATGTCGGGTGTCTGGTAGAAGCCATTGGCGCTCAGCTGGATGCGCTCGTGATAGGCACGATCGACCAGCGCCGCGAACGACATCGCCTTGGCCGGATCGTCGCCCGAGGCGACCACGCCCTCGCGGAACACCACGCGGCTCGCGCTGCAGTCGAGGAGCGGCGCCGCCAGCGCGGCCAGGCGCCCGCGGATCGTGTCGCACGCGTCCTTCACCGCGGCGCCGTTGAGATCCGTGCCCGCGGAGGCCGCGGTGGCGGAGGTGTTCGGCACCTTGTCGGTGCGCGTGGGCATGATGCGGATCGTCGAGGGCGACACGCCCAGCGCATCGGCCGCGATCTGGCGGACCTTCGTGTAGAGGCCCTGACCCATCTCCGTGCCGCCGTGACTGACCTGCACCGAGCCGTCTTTGTAGACGAGCACGAGCGAGCCAGCCTGGTTGTAGTACTTGGCAGTGAACGAGATACCGAATTTCACCGGCGTGATCGCGAGCCCTCGCTTGACGTGCGGATGGGCAGCGTTGAAGGCGTCGATCTCGGCCCTCCGCGCCTCGAATTCACTCGACGCCGCGAGCTCGGTCATCACGCGCTCGAGGCGCTCGGCGTGCACCACCTCTTGCTCGTAGTGCGTCGTCTGCCCAGGCCGGTAGAGGTTCCTGCGCCGCACGAGCTCGGGGCGGAGGCCCAGCGTGCGCGCGATGCGATCGACGATCTCCTCGATCACGAGCATGCCCTGCGGGCCGCCGAAGCCACGGAACGCGGTGTTGGAGATCTTGTTCGTCTTGGCCACGCGCCCGCGCACCTCGACGCTCGGCAAGAAGTACGCGTTGTCGATGTGGAAGAGCGCGCGCCCGAGCACGGGGAACGAGAGATCGAGCGAGTGCCCGCCGTCGGAGGTGAGCTGCACGTCGAGCGCGAGGAGGCGTCCCTCGTCGTCGAAGCCCGCTTTCCACGCGGCGTGGAAGGGGTGTCGCTTGCCGCTGAGCTGCATGTCGCGGGCGCGATCGAGGCGCACGCGCACGGGCCGCTTCGTGAGCACCGCGCCGAGGGCCGCGATCGACGCGAAGGGATTGGCTTGCGTCTCCTTGCCTCCGAAGCCTCCGCCCATGCGGAGCTGCTGCACCACCACGTCGTTCTTCGGTCGCGCGAGCACACGCGCCACCACGTCCTGCGTCTCGGTGGGGTGCTGCGTGGACGCGTGCACGAAGACCGAGCCCGCCTCGTCCACGTACGCGAGGGACGCGTGCGTCTCGAGGTAGAAGTGCTCCTGTCCACCCATCTCGAGGCTGCCCTCGAGGCGGTGCGGTGCGCGCGCGAGCGCCTCCTCGGGCTCGCCCCTCCGGATCTTCTGCCCGTCCACGTGGAACGCGCCCGCCGCGATCGCGTCGGCGATCGTGAGCACGGGCGGTCGCGGCGTGTAGTGCGCGATCACGGCCGCGGCACCGAGCTTCGCGGCCTCCTCGCTCTCCGCGACCACCCACGCCACTGGCATCGCCGCGTACAGGATCTCGGGGCGCGGATCGCCGCCGCCCTCGGCAGCGCGGGGAAAGAGCGGCTCGTCGAGGCGGCTCGCGCCCGAGTCGTTGGTGCCCGGCACGTCGCTCGCCGTGAGCACGCGGACCACGCCGGGCACCGCGAGCGCGGGCGAGACGTCGAGGTCATCGAGCCACGCGTGCGCGTGCGGCGCACACGCCGGCCAGCACGCGAGCACGCCCTTGGTTCGCGCGGCGAGATCGTCGGTGTAGAGCGCGGCGCCCGTCACGTGCAGCTCGGCGGACTCGTGCGCGACGGCGCGGCCGACGTGCGGCGCGCTCGCGAGCGCTGCCTCGCGGCGCGCGGTGTCGAGGGGCTTGGTCTCGGCGCTCACGGCGACACCTCCAGGCTGCTCGCGCCCGCGCTCGCGCTGCTCACGTCGTGAGCGAGCTTGCGCAGGAGGCTCGCGACCATCGCGCGTCGGTAGCGCGCGCTCGCACGGTGATCGTCGATGGGCGTCACGCTCTGTGCGGCGTCGCGGGCGAGCTCCTCGACGTCGCTCGGCGCGAGGTGCCGTCCCACGAGGCGGGCCTCGATCTCCGTCAGGCGCACCGGCGTCGCGGCGACCCCTCCGAACGCGAGGCGCGCGCGGCTCACTCGGCCGTCCTCGTCGCGATCCACGCAGAAGGCGCCCGCGACGCTCGAGATGTCGTCCAGCTTGCGCTTGGAGACCTTGTAGAAGCGCTGGATGGCATAGAAAGGCCTCGGGATGCGGATGGCCTCGATGAGCTCGTTCGGCGCGCGCGCGGTCTTGCGATAGCCGAGGAAGTAGCCCGCGAGCGGCACGATGCGACGCGTGATGTGCTCGCCTCGCTCGTCCGAGGACGCGAGCACGACCTCGGCGTCGAGCGCGAGCAGGGCCGGAGGCCCATCGCCGATGGGCGAGGCCGTGCCGAGGTTGCCACCGAGCGTCGCGCGCGTGCGGATGAGGCGCGACGAGAAGAGCGGCAGGAGCTGCGCGAGCATCGGCAGCGCCTGGCCGAGCGGCGGGTGCGCCATGATCGATCGCGCGCCGCTCGGCGCCGGGTGCAGCCGCTCCTCGATCGACGCGAGCGTCACGCCCGCGCCGATCAGGACCACGTCGTCGCGCTCCTCGAAGACACCGAGCTCGGGCACGGCCTCGAGCGAGAGCAGCGCGTCGTGACGCCTGTGGCGCTGGTTGATCTCCACCGTCACGTCCGTGCCGCCGCTCACGATCGTGCGATGCGGCTCGCGCGCGAGCACGGACAGCGCTTCGCGCAGCGACGTGGGCCTCGCGAACGAGCGGCTCGTGCCACCGGTGAGCGGGCTCGTGTGCGTGTGCTCGAGCGCGGGCAGCGCGGGGACGGGCGTGGCGAGCTTCTCGCGGAACGGATCGACGGCGTCGTGCGCTCGCGTGCGGATCGTCGCGAGCTTGGTCGCGGCGTCGCGGATCGGCTGGTAGCCCGTGCAGCGGCAGAGGTTGCCCGCGATGCACTCGGGATCGAGCGGCCCCTCGGTCGCGCGGTACATCTCGCCGAAGAGGCCCATCACGAAGCCCGGCGTGCAGTAGCCGCACTGCGAGCCACCGCCCTCGGCCATGCAGGCCTGCGCTGGATGGAGGTCACCGGCGTCTCGGCCCGCGCGGGGGGCGAGGCCCTCGCTCGTCACGAGCTCGCGCCCGTGCACCGAGGGCAGGAGCACGAGGCACGAGTTCACGATCTCCCAGCGCGCGCGTCCATCGGGGCCGTTGGCGCGCCACGCGATCGCGCAGGCGCCGCACTCGCCCTCGGCGCAGCCCTCTTTCGTGCCGGTCTTTCCGTTGGCGCGGAGCCAGTGCAGCAGCGTGGTGTTCGGGTCCACGCTGTCCACGGTCACGCGCTCGCCGTCGAGCTCGAAGGTGATGGCGCTCATCGCGCGCAGCGTACCAGCCTCGCGCGGGCGGACCGAGACACGAGATCGCCCGAGGCAGGTGCGGCCTCGATCGATGGATCAGCGGACGAACGTGAAGATCGCGCGGAGGCGCGTGCGGCCGGGCGAGGCGGGCGCGTGAAGGGCCTCGAGGTGCTGCTCGACGCAGCGCAGCACCGCGCGATCGCGCAGCGTCCCGCGGCCTGGATTCGCGGCGATCTGACCGCGCGCGTTGATCGACACGGCCACCGGGACCTCACCGGTCTGGCCGTTCGCGCACGCCTCGAAGCCCACCGCGGGGAAGCTGCTCTCGAGGCTCGGCGCCGCGAGCGCGCCGCGGATCGCCTCGATCCGCACGGTCACGCGGGGGTTCGTGATCGCGGGCGGCGGGGTGGGCGCGATCGGCGTGAGGGTCACGGTCGGCGCGCTGGGCGTCACCGCGACCGTGCCGGGCGGAGGCGCCGTGAAGCGCACGACGAAGCGCACGGTCGCGCCACCCTCGGGCGCCTGCGGCGGCAGCGTGAACTGGCGGATCGCCGCGCGCGCGCACTCCTCGAGATCGGTGTCGCCCACCGAGCTCTCGGGCGTCGCCCGGATCACCTGTCGCGCCGAGACCCAGAGGCGCAGGCGGTAGTCACCCGCGAGGCGCGGGTTCACGGCGAGACGCCGGTCGTAGCACTGCTCGACCTGGCCGATCGCCGGCGCGATCGCGTTCGCGAGGAGCTCGCGGTACTCGGCAGGTGGCGGATCGCCATCGACCGTGAAGTCGGTCACCTGCACGCGGGGCGGGGGCGCGATGGCGGCCTGTGCCGCGGCCGACGCGGGGAGGAGGAGAGCGACGAGACCCACGAAGACGAGGGAGACCGGCGAGACGCGCATAGGCCGAGACGTTAGCGCCTCGGTGCGATCCCGCCCAGCGGTCGCGCGGGGCGCCGAGCTCTCACCGCTCGTTCATCCCGTTGCCGCCGGGGTTCGAGCTACGTCGTGCGCCCGGCAGCGTGTCTTCCTCCGGCACGGGCCAGTCGCGCTCTTCGGCGAGCGACCGCTCGACCTTGTGCGCGAGCCGCGCGGCCTCGCCGCGACCGACCAGCGGCGAGAGCACGTCGAGCAGCGGACCGCGCACGAACGCACGCGCGGAGCCCGGATCGTCACCGAGGCCGACCGGAGCGCGTGTGTGGGCCTGCTTGACGATCGTGCGGGCCACTGCGTGACCGATGAGGCCAGACAAGAGGCGCTCCACACTCGCATCGAGACCTTGCCGGTCGGACATGCTCCGGCGCTCAGCATTCCTCGGGCCAACGGAAAAACCTAGAGAAATCGCGACTCGGGGTCCCACTTGTTGCACGGACGAAACCCGGTCTCGCAGCGATGCAGGGTCGGGTAGCCTCTTCGGGATGCGTCGAGCCCTCCTCGCTCTCTCGATCCTCTCGGGCGCAACGATGGCCTGTGGCGAGCCTGCGACGCCCCTGGACGCGGCTCGAGCCGACGCGGCCGCGGACGCCTCGTCGCCGATCGACGCAGGCGCGTCGCCAGACGACGCGGGCCCCGCGACGAGCCTCGGCGATCTCCCCGTGGATGCGTGGTCGTACGTGCCGATCGCAGGTGCGGTGTGCGGCAACGGCTCACCGATGGCGGTCGGCGTGAATCCTCACGCGGGCGCCACCGAGCTGCTCGTCGTGATGATGGGGGGCGGGGCGTGCTGGGATGCCCAGACCTGCTTCGTGATGAACACGGCCACGCACGTGCACGAGGACTACACACGCGCGATCTTCGACGTGGAGCGCGGCGGCTTCTCCATGGCGACGGGCTGGGACGATCGCGCGGCGCCGCTCAATCCGTTCCGCGAGGCGAGCATCGTGTTCGTGCCGTATTGCACGGGCGATCTGCACGCCGGCGATGCCGTGCAGGACTATCCCGGTGCGCCCTCGGGCCAGCGCGTCCATCACCGCGGCGCGGTGAACACGCAGCGCATCCTCGACGCAGTGCGCGGCGCGTGGCCGGCCTTTGCGCGCGTGCGCGTCATCGGCTTCTCGGCGGGTGGCTACGGAACACAGCTCAATTGGGGCCGCTTCGCCGACGCGTGGCCCGCCGCGGAGCTCGCCCTCCTCGCCGACAGCGCACCGCTCCTTCAGCCGAGCACCGCGCAGTACGCGACATGGCGCGCGGCGTGGAACATGGAGACGCCCACCGACTGCACCGACTGCGCGAGCACCTTCTCCGCGTACGACGACTACTTCGACGCGCGCTACCCCGCCTCTCGGCTCGGCCTCATGGCGACCACGCACGACAGCGTGATCACTGCCTTCTGGGGCATCGCCGACATCTCGCCGCTCTATGGGCCGCTTCTCGCCACCCTCGATGACAACGACACCACGCGCTACTTCGTCGTCGAGTCCGATCACCACGTGATCCTCGGCGAGGCCGCGACGCTCCGCTCGGCCGACGGAACGCTCCTCTTCGACTGGCTGCTCGGCTGGCTCGAGAACGACCGCGCGCGCTTCCACGACACTGCGCCCTGACGCCCGAGGGCCGCCCCCGCGCCCACTCAATGCGGCTGTGCGACGCCGGCGCGCGAGGCGCCCGCGTAGCCGAGCTCCTCGAGCTGTCGACGCGTCTCGGCGTCGATCTGGAGGTGCTCCTCGCGGATGGCTGCGCGCTGGCGCGACGGCCGCTCCACGCCCGCGAGGTGGAGGCCGAGCAGGCCACGCGCGTAGCGCACTGCGATGGGACGATCCGCGCTCACGTCGGTGAGCTCGTCGGGATCCTCCACGAGGTCGTGCAGCATCACGCGGCGCTCGGTTCGCTGGATGAGCTTGAGGCGGCCCACGTTCACCGCGCGCCAGCCCTCCATGAAGCCGGTCACCGCCACGCGCGGTGCGTCGGCGGTCTGGCCGAGGAGCAGCGGGAGGAACGATTCACCGGAGAGGTCGTCCGGGATGGGTCGACCGAGCGCGTCGTAGATCGTGGGCAGCACGTCCACGAGGCCCACCGAGTCGTCGAGGCGCACGCCCTCGTCGGTGACGCCCGGCACGCGCACCACGAGCGGCACGTTGATGAGCTCCTCGTAGACGCTGTGGCCGTGACCGACCGAGCCGTGATCGAAGAACTCCTCGCCGTGATCCGCGGTGAACACGACGATCGTGCTCTCGGCCAGGCCGCGTCGCTCGAGGCCCTCCATGATCGAGCCGAAGTGCACGTCGTGGTAGGTGATCTCTCCGTCGTAGAGCGCCTCGAGGTGCTCGCGATCGCGCTCGTTCACCTGGAGCGAGCCGCTCTTGACGTGCTCGAGCAGCTCGCGGTCGCGGTTGAAGTCGACCGGTCCGTCGTAGGGGTTCGGATCGTAGAGCGCGAGCATCTCCTCGGGCGGCAAGTACGGCACGTGCGGATCGACCGTGTGCACGTAGAGGAAGAAGGGCTCGTCCTGCGGGCGCTCGTCGAGCCACGAGAGCACGTCGGCGGCCACGAATTGCGCCTGGTTGCGCTCGCCCTCGCGCACGTAATTGCGGAACGTGTCCCAGCCCTGACGGAAGCCGAAGCGATCGGAGCAGAAGCCGTTCGCGATGAACGCGCCCGAGTGGAACTCACGCCCGAGGCGCTCCGAGAGCAGCTGCACGTCCGCGGGAAGCACGGCGTCTTCGGTCGTCGCGTGGTGCTCCCACGGAAAGAGGCCCGAGAGCAGCGTGGCGACGCTCGGCTTGGTCCAGTTCTCCTGGCCGTGGCCGCGCATCATCACCGCCGCGCCATGCGCCCAGCTGTCGAAGTTGGGCGTGCGCACACGCGACTCGGGGCGATACGGATGGAGCTTGTCCGCGCGCAGCGTGTCCGTGAGATAGACGAGCACGTTTCTGATCGTGGGGCGCGTGGCCGTGGGTCGCCCGTCGAGCGTGACCACGGTCGGATCGGTGAGGCGCAGCTCGCCCGAGGCGCGCAGATCGAGGCGCGCGATCGAGCCCGCGAGCGCGTCGAGGTCGAGGTCGAAGCTGCCCGCGGCGATGCGGCCCACGCTCGTGGGCTCGTGCCCGTCGCGCAGCGCGAGCACCTCCACGTGACCCTCGCCCTCGGCCACGCCACGCAGGCGCGCGCCGTCGGGGATCTCCATCGTGTAGCCGAGCGTCCAGCCATCGGGGATCGAGAGACGCGCATGCGAGCCGTCGACCGTCGCCAGCGTCTCGGGGCTCGGCGGCTGCTCGCTCGCGTGTGGATCGGTGGCGGGACCGAGGCGGATCCAGTCGATCAGCACGCCCGCGTTGCTGATCGCGCCGCCCTCGCTCGCAGGCCGCGGGAGCACGCCCGTCTGCGGGATGCGCAGCTGCACCATGTTCTCGCCGACGTGGAGGCGCTCGGCGGGGATCGTGATCTCGACCACGCCGTAGGTGCCGTCGGTCGGCAGGCGCGCGAGGCCCACGGTCTCGCCGTCCACGTACACCGTGAGGCGACCGTCGCCGAGCGCGCGCGCGCGCATGCGCAACGTGCGGGGACCGGGCGCGTCCGAGGGCACGATCACGAAGCCCGTCACGTTCTCGATCACGCTCGCGCTCGCCTCGGGCTGTCCCGCGGGGCGCTCGTGCACGCTCGCGCCCACGCGGGTGCGCCAGCCGCCGATCGTGTACTTCGCGGCGCCCGGCACACCCATGTCGAGGACGAGCGTGTCGTCCTGACGGAGCTCCGCGCGAGGCACGTGGCGCGCGAGCGCGTAGCGCACCCGGGGCGTGCCGCGCGGCGCGCTCGGGGTCGTCGTGGTCGCGTGATCGCCCTCTCCGGAGGGCGATTCCGTCGTCGCCGGCGGCGCGGTCTCGCCCTCTTCGGGCGTCGTGGTGCCCTCGGTCGGCGTCGCGGTGGCGGGCGGCGTGTCGGACGAAGAGCCGCAGGCGCAGAGGCCCGCGGCGAGGAGGAGGAGCGCGCGTCGATCGATCACGGGCGCGAGCTTTGCGCGTCGACGATCACGCGTAAAGGACCGACGTCCGCGGCGATCGCCAGCGAGCGCTGCGGGTGATCACTCCCCCGGTCGCGTGCTCGCGCGCACCCGATCACAGTCGATCACCGCGCGGCCCGAGGGGCTCACCCACTGCGCGCTGCAGAGGCCGAGGAAGAGCGCGAGATCCTTCATGTCCACGCCGGGACCTCCGGGCTCGAACGCGTAGTCACCGTCGGGCACGCTCGCGTCGCGTACGTGCCACGCGGGCTGCGTGGTGTCGTAGCCCGCGGCCGCCTCGCCGAGGCGCGCGTGGAGGAAGCGCACCTCGCGCGAGGTGAGCGGCACACCGAGCGCGGCCGACTCGAGGATCAGCTGCACCACGTCGCCCGCGTGCGCGATCTCGGGCGGCGTGCCCGTGTCGTAGGCATCGAGGATGCCCTCCATGCGCGCCGCGAGGCCTTCGAGGAGCGCGCGCGCCGTGTCGTCGCGACCGCTCGCGAGCGCGAGCCCCGCGGCGGCCTCGTGGTGCGTGCGAAGGATCTGGAGCGCGCCGCTCGGGATGCCGGTCGCGGGATCGGACACGGGCCCGAGACCGGGGTTGCGGCACGTGTAGCCGTTCGTGTCGAAGCGCGAGAGGAGCGGGATGGCATAGCCCGCCGCGCACTCGATCCCTGCGGTGACCACGTATGTCGCGAGATCGCCCTCGGGCTGGAAGAGCGCGCCCGACTCGTCGCGGCTCGCGATGCGCATGCCATCGTGCTCCACGCGCTGCGCCCACTCCTGGTAGAGGCGCCGCATCTCCACGAGCTCGGCCTCTGCGTCGGCGTCGCCGAGCCGTCCCTCGCACGTGTCGAGCAAGGCCACCGCGCGCAGCATGTGACCCATATCGTCCTTGCTGCGGATGTTCTTCACGTACACGTCGGGCCAGTACGGGTTGTCCGTGAGGTGCACGTAGTACGAGGGTGGTCCGGGCTCGCCCGGTCGATCGGCCGCGTAGTCGATGGAGATCCCGCGCGCGGTGTCCTCGACGGATCGCGGATACGCCGCGCGCGCGAGCAGGCCGCGCTCTTCGTCGCTCGTGCGCTCCATCGACATCGACCAGCTCGAGAAGCCGCGCACGAGGCGTCGCACGAGCAGGAGCTCGCGCGGATCACCCCAGATCCGATGCGCGTAGCACGCGCCCTCGAGCAGCTGCGCCGTGCGAAGGCCGTTGTTGTCGGCCCCATCGGGCGAGTGCACGTAGGTGAGGTGGTCGCCGCGCTTCTGCACGGTCACGCCGCTCCACCAGGTCGCGTACCAATAACCGCCTTCGGGATCCGACTCGGGCCAGCCATGCGCACGATCGGCCACGAGATCGAGCCAGTCCGTGCGTGCGAGGAGATCGAGGAGCTGATCGGTCGCGAGCTCCACGTCGGCGGCGGGCACGGCCTCGCCCTGGTCGGGACGATCCCAGTCGAGCGCGGTGCGCCGATGCAGAGGGAACACGCCGGTGGGCGTGGGCGGAGGCAGAGGGCCTGCGTCGGAGCCCACATCGCTCGGCGCGGGCGCGTCGTCCACCGCGAGCGGCGCGTCGGTGCCCGCGTCGTCGGACGATGGAGACGGACCGCACGACGCGAGAGCGAAGGCGGCGAGGCATGGACCGAGGACGCGCATGATCGCGCAGCGTGCCAGAACGCCGGCGCGAACGGAGATCGGTGTGGAGCTCGACGCGAAGTCTCCGCGGCGTCTCAGCCGCGCGCTTCGGCGATCGCGGCCTTGGCCGCTGCGAAGTCGTCGGGCTTCTGCACGCTCAGGCACTTCACGCCTTCCACCGTGCGCTTGATCATGCCGGTGAGCGCGTTGCCCGTGCCGATCTCCACGAAGAGCGTCACGCCCTCGCTCTTCATCCGCACGATCGCGTCTTCCCAACGCACCGAGCGGCTCACCTGCCGCACGAGGCAGTCGCGCGCGAGGTCGCCGTTCGTCACGGGCGCCGCGTCGACGTTCACGTACACCGGCAGCTTCGGATCCGAGAACGCGATCTTCTCGAGCGCAGGCGCGAGGCCCTCCTCCGCGGGCTTCATCAGCCGACAGTGGAAGGGCGCGCTCACGGGCAGCGGCATCGCGCGGCCGCCCGCGGCCTTCATCTTCTCGCCCGCGAGCTCCACGGCCTTGGCGTCGCCCGCGATCACGATCTGGCCCGGCGAGTTGTAGTTCACGGGCTCCACGCAGAGGCCCGTCTCGGCCTCGATCTCCGTGCAGATCTGCTCGAGCGGCGCGCGATCGAGCTTGAGGATCGCGCTCATCGCGCCTCGTCCCACGGGCACCGCGGCCTGCATCAGCTCACCGCGAAGTCGCACGGTCCGCACGGCGTCCTCGAAGCGCAGCGTGCCCGCGCACACGTGCGCCGAGTACTCGCCGAGGCTGTGTCCTGCGACCACGTCCGGCGTCTCGCCGAAGGCCGAGAGGATCGCGATGGAGCTCGTGAGGATCGCGGGCTGCGTGTTCTTGGTGAGCTTGAGGTCCTCGTCGGGCCCCTCGAAGCAGAGCTTGGAGAGCCCTCCTTCGAGCGCGCGATCGGCGGCCTCGAAGACGGCGCGCGCCGCGTCGCTCGCGTCGAACGCCTCCTTGCCCATGCCGATCTTCTGCGAGCCCTGACCCGGGAACACGAACGCGACCTTGCCCATGACCGTTCTCCTCGACTCGAGCGACCACCACGAAACACGACCGCGCCCTCACGTCACCACGGATTCCTCACACCGCGGAGGCCGCGACCACGGAGGCATGCTCGCGTCAGGGTTGGCTCCCGCCGCGGCAGAGCTGCGCGGCGCCCTGGAGCTCCGTGACCTCCGTGGGCTGCTCTCCGTAGTGCGGATTCTGGAGGATCCAGAGCGCGCACTCGCTCTCGCTCCGACCCGCGCAGAGGCGACCGAGCACGCACGTGCAGAGAGGCTGTCGCGACGGATCGTCCGACGCGCAGCCGTTCACCCAGCTCGAGGTGATGAGGTCGGGCTGACAGGTCGCGATCGAGCGCTGGAAGAACGGATCGGTCGTGACCGCCTGCGGATCGGCGTTGAGCTGCGACACGCGCGCCTCGAGGCCGTCCTGCTCCATGCGCTCGAGCATGCAGCCGCAGTAGTGCGTGCAGGTGGCCGCGGCGCTCCGTGCGGCGCACTCGTCCTGACAGCCGTGGAGGAAGCCCGCGCGGATCTCCTCGTGAGAGCTGCTGCCTGCGTTGCTCGTGTTGCCGTTGTGCGCGGGCGGGGTCGTGGTGGTCGTGGTGCTCGATCCACCGCCGCCGCAGCCCACGATCGCGAGCGATCCGATCGCCAGCACACCCATCATCGTCGTCAGAGAGCGCATGTCGTCTCCAGTGGCCCGCAGCGCAGGCTCGTCGTCTCAGCCTCGGAATTCGTGCTTTCGCCAGCGCGAGAGCACGAAGTAGTTGAGCGGGATCCGGATCGGGCCGATCGCCCCATAGGCCTTGCCGAGCAGCAGATCGGGATCGTCCGGATAGACCTGCACCACGTAGTCGCGCAGCGGCGGACCGAAGAGGCCATTGCCGCCCAGGCCGTAGTCGAGGAGCACCGCGTTCTCGTAGCGGCTGTCGCGCGCACCGCGCACCGGCGCGTGCACGCGATAGAAGCCGTAGCGGTGTGGGGCCTCGTCGCTCGGCTTGCAGCGCGGCGCCGCGTCGAGCGGAAGGCCCGGAGAGGCGATGTTGTAGCCCTGCACGAAGGGCTCGGGCCCCTGATCGCGGGGCGGTCCGTCGTAGAAGCCCTTCACGAAGCGGCGGATGCCGAGGAGCGAGTAGAGCTTCACGCAGTTGCCGCCGCTCCACTCCCAGCCCACCAGCCCCTTCATGTCCGGCGGCGTGCCCGCGAGCATCACGCGCTCGAGGTCCGCGCTCGAGGCGCGCTCCATGATCGAGAGCCACGTCCAGCGCTCTCCGCTCGGGGCGAGCGCAGACGGCCTGGCCGGCGTGATCGCCGCGCTGCTCATCCCGCGTACTTCTCGACGAGGCGCGCCAGGCGCGGCACCGACTGCTCGACGTTCTTCTTCGCGGTCGGACGGAGCCGCTCGTAGGTGGCCTTCACCACGCCGCTCTTGCTGCGCTGGGCCTTTCCGTCGGTGATCGCGAGCAGGGCATCGGCCACGCGGCCTGCGTTGCCCTCGAGGTGCGAGATCGTGGGCTTTCCGGCGCTCTTGCCCTCGTTGTAGACGGGCTCGATCGCCTTGGCGAACTCGGGCAGCAGATCGTCCACGACGTTCTTCACGAAGCCGGGCTTGATGCCCTGCACGGCCTTGTAGCCGGCCTTGATCGCCATGCCCGACAAGCCGCCCTTGTCAGCGACCTCGCGGTCGATGATGTCGAGGCAGTCGCGGACCACATCCGCCTTCTTCGATGAATCCGTCAAGACGTCGACCAGGCTCATGAAACCTCCGGGGACCCGTGGTTTCGCTTGTGCCTCTTCCTCGCGCAAGGAATCCGCGGAGCCGCGACGAAACGCAAAGAAACGACGCGCTCTGCTCGGGCCGCGTGTCTCACCGGCCGCGCTGCCGCCCGCGCACGGGCGCCGAGCCCTCCTCCGGGCAGCCGTTGGCGTCCTCGAAGCCGTCTCGATCCTCGGCCTCCTCGGGGCACTCGTCGTCGCTGTCGGGCACCCCGTCCGAGTCGAAGTCCACGTCCGGGCAGCCGTCCTCGTCGCCGAGACCGTCGGTGTCCTCCGGCTCCTCGGGACAGCGATCCACGTCGTCGTTGAGGCCGTCGCGATCGCGATCGGTGTCGGGGCAGCCATCGTCGTCGCGGTCGCCATCGCGATCCTCGGGCTGCGCAGGGCACGAGTCGTAGCCGTCGGCGATCCCGTCGCCGTCGTCGTCGGGATCGGGGCAGCCGTCCTCGTCGTTCACGTCATCGCGATCCTCGGCGTCGTTCGGGCACTGGTCGGTCGCGTCGAGCACGCCGTCGTCGTCGTTGTCGGGCTCGGGGCATCCGTCTTCGTCGGCGTACTGATCGAAGTCCTCGTCGTCGGCGGGGCAGTTGTCCACGTCGTCCTTGAGACCGTCGCCGTCGCTGTCGTGCACCGGCCGCGGCGAGTACGCGATGTCTCCGAGCACGCGGAACACGGGCACACCGATCGCGTACGCGAGGCCCGCGCCCGCGCCGAGACGGATCGTGAAGTCGTCGATGCGGAGCACGCCTGCAGCCCGGAGCTCGGTGGGCGCCTCGTTGTCGTAGACGAGCCCGAACGTGGTCGCCCCGGTGATCTCCGCGAGGAGGCCCCACATCTCGTCGAAGTCGTACTGCGCGGCCGCGCCCCAGGTCATCTCCGGCGTGCGCGCCGAGCCCTCCACGCCCTCTCGCAGCACGATCTGCGCGGTGTCGTGGTAGGCGCCGCCGAGGTTGATCGCCGCGCGGAAGCGCTCGACCGCCACCGAGAAGATCAGGTGCCCGCCGAACGCCACGTTCGGGTCGCCCGCATACCGGCCCGGCAGGACCGCGCGCGCGACGGGCGCTGTCGCCCACGCCGCCACACCGAAGCCGATGCCGCTCGCATCGTCCGGATCGATGATGTTCACGAGCAGGTGCAGGCGCGGATCGCCGAGCGTCGCGCCGTCGCCGCCACGGAAGCGGTAGAGGTGCATGGGCTGCGGCGGATCGCACTCCGGCGGGCTGCAGGCCGCCTGGGTCCACTCGTACGAGGCCCCGAACGTGTGGAGCACCACGGGGATGTTGAGGCCGATCTGCAGGCGATCGAAGAGCGCGAGCGCGCCGTTGATCTGGAGGGTCGTCATGCCGCCGACCACGTCGAGGTCGTCGTTGCGCGGGTCGCCGCCCACGGTCAGCGCGCGCACGTTGTCGAGCGTCATCGGCCGATGCGAGTAGTCGGCCATCACCGAGAAGTACGGCTGGAGCTCGCCCGACACGTCCGAGCCATCGACCATCAAGAAGCCGCCCGCCGGCGAGGCATAGAAGCGGTTCGCGTTGGGCTCGCCGAGCTGCACCGTCTGTGCGGCGAGCGGCGCGGCCCAGAGGCCCACGAGCGCGAGGACGAGCGAAGAGGCGAGCCGAAGAGAGGGACGCGACATGCGCCGACGATGCTACACGAGCGCCTCCTCGACCAACGTGAAATGCGCCGATCCGAGGGCGATCGCTCTCGTCGGAGCGCACTACACATGATCGGCGAGACGCCGAGTCATGTGTAGCCTTCCTTTCGGCGGGTCTGATGCAGACCCGCCCCCCGCCCGGCGAAGCCGGTTCGGGGCCCCCCACCCAACTCCGCTCCGCGAAACAGAATCGCCTCGACGCGGATGATCCACTGTCTCGGCGATTCTGTTTAGAAGCGCATCGTCGCAGCGAGCTCGCAGCCCGTGGGCCCGCACGTGGCGCTCACGGGCGAGGGCGCATCGTCGCTCGCGCCCACCACGAGGAGTACGGCGCCGGTCGCTGCCACGCCGAGGCCACCTGCGAAGAGAGCCCACGCGACGTCTCGCTGCACCACGAAGCGCTCGACGATCGAGGCCTGATCATAGGACGCCGGGCAGAGATCGCCGGACACCCCGAGGCTGCATGCGTGATCGCGCTCCGCGAGGGTGGAGGCCGCGATCGCGCCGAGGATCGCAGAGGCCACGAGGCTCGCCCCGCCCACTCCGAGCACGATCGCGCCGGGCGCGAGATCGAGGCCCGTCGTGGTCTCTGACAGGCCCTCGCCCGCCAGCTGCGGCGCGGTGTCACTGGGCTCCTCGGCTCGGAGCTCGCCCCGGATATCAGGATGGATGTCGGGATGGATGTCGGGTCGAATGTCGTCCCGGACCTCGGGGCGGCTCGCTGCGAGCGTGCGCTCGAGCGCGGCGAGTCGGTTCTCGAGCGCGCGCCGCTCCACGGGCAGATCATCCTCGTCGGCCACCGCCAGGTAGCGGCGCAGCGCCTCGGCCGAGCGCGGCACGTCGCCCATCTCCCGGTACGCGAGGTGGAGGTTGTAGAGGATCGCGTCACGGCCCGAGAGCGCATACGCCCGCTCGAGCTCCTCGGCCGCGTCGGCGAAGCTGCCCGCTGCATAGTGCGCCTGCGCGAGCTGGAAGCGCGCCCGCGCCTCGGCGAGCGCGGCCTCGCTGGGAGGCGTGGTCTCCGCAGTCGAGGCGTCCGTGGACGACGTCGCTTGGGCCTGCGCCACCGGGCACGAGAGCGCGAGCGACCCGAGCAGGGCGAGCCCCGCCGCGTGACGCGCGAGCCGACGACGACGCACGAGACCGAGCACCAAGAGGGCCAGGATCCCGAGCGATCGCGGCCCTCCGCCGCTCCGCCCCGTGCCTCCGACCGCGCGGCACGCGCAGCTCACCTCGACCCGCGGCACGAGGCCCGTGTCCGGCATCGACGCGAGACCGGCATCGGCGTTCCCAGGACTGGCATCCACGAGACTGGCATCCACGGGACTGGCATCCGCGGGACTGGCATCCACGGGACTGGCATCCACGGGACTGGCATCCACGGGACTGGCATCCACGGGACTGGCATCCACGGGACTGGCATCCACGGGACTGGCATCCACCACACGGGCGTCGGCCGGGCCCGCATCGCGGATCCCCGCGTCGGTGGGCACGCCATCGACGCAGAGCCCCGCGTCGCACGTGCCGCTCGCGCAGAGGGTCGTCGTGTCGCAGCTCTCGCCCACGAGCGCCAGCCAGTGCAGCGACACGCGTCCGGCGTGCGCCCCGTGCGAGGTGTCCTCGTTCGGCGCGCCGATCGCGAGCAGGCCTCCCTCGAGCGCGAGCGTCGAGCCGAAGCGGCCGTAGCTGGCCGTCGTCGTGATCGTGCGTCCGAGGCGCCAGCGGCCCGCCACGCGCTCGAGCACGCGCACGTTCGCCAGGTCGTCGCCGCCGATCGCGGCGAGATCCCCGTCGCTCACGATGCTCGTCCCGAAGCTCGGTGTGCCGGGCAGCGTGCCGAAGGGCATGCTCGCGCCGACCACGAGCTCCTCGGTGCCGCTCGCCTCGTCGATCGCGAGCACAGCGCCGCGCTCGAGCCCGCCCACGTACGCGTTGCGCGCGCCCGCGAAGAGCGTGCTCCCCGCGTAGGCGAGGCCCCAGCCGAAGAGGTCACGCCGCGGCCCGGTCGCGTCCGCGTACGTGGCGCGGGTGATCGTGCGCGGCCCGCTCAGCCGGACCCCTGCGCTCGTGTCCACGTCCCAGAGATACACAGTCTCGTTCTTGCCGTTCGACGCCGCGAGGCGATGTCCATCGAACGCGAGCCCGAAGCCGAAGAGCTCGCAATTGCTGCACGTCGGGTCGTGGGTGGTCGCGGGGCTCGCGACGAGGAGCGCCTGCGTGTAGAGGCCCGTGCCCGCGTCGCGCGTGAAGAAGACCACCGCGCCCTGCGCCGTGCGCCAGCGGTCGTAGTACGGTGCCGACACCGCGAGCACGTCCCCCACGGGCACGATGCGCCACCCGAAGAACCCGCCGAAATTGTCGGGCCCCCCGATCCGCGGCGGCTCCCCGCGCGGCGACTCCACGAGCCGCTGCACACCGAGCCAGCGCCCATCGCTCTGTCGCTCGAACACGTAGAGCGCGCCGAGCGAGTACGCGTCCGCGTCGGGCGCGCCCACGAACACGCGATCACCGTCGATCGCCACGCTCATGCCGAAGTGCTCTGCGTTCTCGGGGCCGAACGGGCTCAGCGTGGCCTCGAGCACGGGGCTCGCGCCGCGCACGTCGTACACGTACGCGCGCCCCACCGTCTCGTCTCCGTCCACGAGCTCGCCCACCACGAGGCGTCCGCCCTGCATCGCGAGGGCGCGCCCGAGCTGCGCGTTGGCCAGCGCGCCGTCGAGGGTCTGCGCCGACGCCCGCGCCGAGAGCGCCGAGAGCGCCGAGAGCGACAGCGCGATCGCCAGACACGACGAGACCTTCGAGCCGCACCGGCCCGTGTGCTCCCTGACCCTCATGACGCGATCTACGCTCGGGCGGCCCAGGAAATTCTGTGCCTGCGCGAATCGTCGAGTCAGCGGATCGACCGCGTCGACGCGACGCTCACCGATACGGCGGCGGCGCCTCGTCGCGCGGCCTTCCCCACTTGTCGATGCGCAGGCTGCACGTCGCGCAGGTCCAGCCGCCCCACATGGCCTCCTCGAAGCTCGCGGGCCTGCGGAACGTCGGCGCGGGCGTGCCGCACGAGGGGCACGTGGTCTTGGCCAGGTTGATGCCCCAGCGGCCCTTCTGCCGCACGGTGTCGATCACCGTCAGGGCGAACATCACGATCAGCGCGAGGACCGGCGCCCCGCACACCGCCGTGATCACGAGGATCACCACAGCCTCACCGATGCCGATGCCGAGCATGGCCCGAGTGATCGCACGGATCGCGCCTCGCGTGATCGTTCTCGCGCCAGTCCCCGCGAACGCGCATATCCTCGGGCAATGGCCGACCCCCGACCTCCGCGAACCCACGGCACTGGACGCTTCACGCGCGAGGAGCTCGCCTCGTGCGGCGAGGGCACGATCCTCGAAGAGGGCTGCCTCGTGTTCCACCCCGAGAACGTGCACCTCGGCGCGCACGTCTACGTGGGCCACCACGCGATGCTCAAGGGCTACTACAAGAACGAGCTCCGCATCGGCGACGGAAGCTGGATCGGTCAGCAGTGCTTCCTCCACGCGGCCGGCGGGCTCACCATCGGGATGAACGTGGGCATCGGGCCCGGCGTGAAGATCCTCACCTCGCACCACGACGAGGTCACGCCGGAGACACCCATCCTGCATGCGCCGCTCGTGTTCGAGCCAGTCGTCATCGAGGACGACGCGGATCTCGGCGTCGGAGCGATCGTGCTCCCCGGCGTTCGCATCGGCCGCGGCGCGCAGATCGGCGCGGGCGCGGTGGTGACCAAGGACGTGCCTGCCTACGCGGTGGTCGCGGGCAACCCCGCGAAGATCCTCTACATGCGCCACGGCGCGTGAGGCCGCCCTCGATGGCAGCGCGGCCCGTCGAGATCGTGTCCGAGGAGCGCTCGGCCACCGCGCCCTCGCTCTCGGTGATCGTCTTCGCGTTCGACGAAGAGGAGAACATCGGCGCGGTGCTCTCGGAGCTCGCGCTCTGGCTCGATCGTCACGAGCCCGACGCCGAGCTGGTCTTCGTCGACGACGGCTCGCGCGACGCGACCGCCGCACGCGCCAAGGAGGCGCTCGCGGGCCGCGCGCACGTGGTCGTGCGGCACGCGAGGAACGGCGGCATCGGCGCCGCGCTCAAGACGGGCGTGCGTCACGCGCGCGGCACGTGGATCACGTTCCTCCCGGCCGACGGCCAGATCGCTCCGGAGGCGATCGGCACGCTCCGCGACGCACAGCGACGTCACGCCGCGCGCGTGGTCTTCAGTGTCTATCGCCGCCGCGACGACGGCCTCGACCGCAAGCTCTTCTCCTTCGGCGTGCGCGCGCTGATCGCGGGGGTGCACGGCGTGTGGATGAAGAGCGACGGCCCCTATCTGGTCGAGCGCGAGCTCTTCGATCCCGACGCGCTACCGCCCGACACGTTCTTCCTCAACTTCGAGCTCCCGATCCGCCTGCTCGCGAAGAAGACGCCCAGCACGGTGGTCACGATCGAGTGCCGCCCCCGCCGCGCCGGCTCGAGCAAGAGCACGCAATGGCACCGCATCCTCGGCGTCGCCAAGGACCTGGGCGACCTCCGCATGCGGCGATGGAGAGAGCGCCTGCGCCGCTGAGGTCGACGAGGGCGGTGCTGCTCCATGACGCGCGGGCTGGCGCGGGGCGTGGGACCACGTCCAGCCCTCGTCGGGGGCGCGAGGGGCGAAGTCGCCGTCGCCGCGCACGCGCTCGACCTCGAAGCCCTCGGCGCGCAGGAGCGCCACGAGGCTCTCTTCCCCCACGAGGTGCGCGAGGCCCACGGCCACGAAGGCGCCGCCCTCGGTGAGCGCGGGGCGGAGGCGGGTCATCCATGCGCGATTGCGCACCGCGAAGGTCGCGTGGCGCTCTGCATCGGTCATCTGCGAGAGCACGTCGGTGATGCGCGCCTCGTCGAGCGACAGATACGCCTCGCGGAGCGCGCGGGCCTCGGCGCGGGCGCGCTCGGGATCATCGACCATGCGGCGCAGGGCCTCGATCGGATCACGGTGCGGCACGTCGGCGAGCGCCTCCACGGTCTCTTCGGGCGTCTCGAGCGCCACGAACGGCACACACCACGTGCTCGCCCAGTCGAAGATCCAGCGATCGAGGTGTGTGGCCGAGGCCGTGCCCGGCGCGCGCCAGAAGCCATCGTCGGCGCCTCCACCTCGGCCATGCGCACCTGACGCAGGTAGATCGCGAGCATGCCCGGCGGCACCGCCGCGATCTGCTCGGGCGAGGCCACGAATGCGAGCTCCGTCGTGAGCCGCGTCCACGTCTCGGCCGGTAGCGCCTGATCGATGCGACGCGCGTGACCGTGTCGGCCGCGGCTCGGCGTGGCGAGGTAGCGCTGCGCCTCCCGGAGATCGATCTCCATCACCACGCGCTCGGCCCCGAGCATCGCGCGATCGAGGGGGCGCGGCAGCGCGCGCGGCAAGGCCACCCCCACGTGCAGCGTGCCGAGCAGATACGAGGGCGCATGAAGGCCGTCGCTCACACGATAGAGCCACGCGTGCGGCTGGCCATCGTCGGGCGCCTCGGGCAGCGCGACCAGAGGCTCGGTCGACGCGTGCACCTCGTGCTCCTGGTGCTCCTGGTGCTCCTGGTGCTCCTGGTGCTCCTGGTGCTCCCCGTGCTCCTCGTGCTCCTCGTCCGAGCGCGTCGCGAATTCGCCCTCCACGGAGAGCGATCTGGAGATCGCGTCGTGTCGCGCGCGAACGAGCGCGCCAGAGGTGTGGCCCGCACGAGGCGCGCTCGCGCAGCCCACGAGCGCGGCCGTGCTCACGAGCACGAGCAGACACGCGACCGCGACCCAGCACGCGGGCCGGGCCGCGGAGACGGGAGCGACGAGGGATCGCGTCGAGTCGTGGGGTCGCATCGCGGGCGGGGTGGATCGCGCGAGCGCGATCTCGTGTGAGACCATCGTGGATCGAAAAGGTTCCCGCGCGCGAGCCACGGCCGTGGACGTCGCGGCCCTCCATCGCGTACGTCTCGGGACGTGACGCGCGACGAACGCCCGAATTCCTCGACGGATCCGAGGCCCGAGGCCGCCTCCGGTCCCGCCACGAGCCGCAGACGCTTCGTGCGCCTCGGCGTGGGCGGCGCGCTCCTGCTCGGCGCGGGCGGTGTGCTCGCGTACCAGAGCTCCGGCTACGAGCTGCCCGTAGCCGCGCGCGAGGCGCTCTATGCGCTGAGCCCCAAGGAGTACCTCGTCGTCCAGGCCGTCGCGTCGCGCATGCTGCGCGCCGACGAGCCCGTGGAGGGACAGGCCGCATATCCCAGCCCCGAAGAGCTCGGTGTGGCCTCCTCCATCGACGTCTTCGTGGCGCGTCTCGACGACGCCAACCGCCGCGATCTCCGCCGCCTCCTCCACGTCGTCGAGCACCTCCTGCCGCTCGGTGCGGGCTACGCGTCGCGCTTCACGCGCCTCTCGGGCTCCGAGCAGGATCGTGTGCTCGAGGCGATGGAGACGAGCCCCGTGGGCCTGCTCCGCGGCGCGTTCAACGCGCTCAAGGCCCTCTGCGCCATGGGCTTCTTCTCTCACCCGCTCACCTGGGGCCCCCTCGGCTACGACGGCCCGATGGTCGCCCGCCCGCCCGCGGGCTGGGTGGAGACCGCGCGCCTCTCGCGGGAGCGCGCGTCGTGACCGTGCGACGCGGAAGGCTCGAGCGCTCGCCGCTCTCGCTCTCGTGCGATGTGGCCATCGTGGGCAGTGGCGCCGGTGGCTCCATGGCGGCCTACGAGCTCGCCGGGCGCGGCCTCTCGGTCGTGGTCCTCGAGGAGGGTGCCTATCACCGGCCCCGGCAATTCGATCAGCGAGAGGAGCACATGCTCCCTTCGCTCTTCCGCGAGCTCGGTGGTCAGCGCACCGACGACCTCTCGCTCCTCGTGCTCTCGGGCCGCGGAGTGGGCGGCTCCACGGTGCACAACACCAACCTCTGCAAGCGCACGGCGCCCGAGATCCTCGCCCACTGGCGCGAGGAATTCGGGCTCTCCGGCCTCGAGACAGCCACGCTCGATCCCCTCTTTGCCGAGGTGGAGTCGCTCCTCGGCGTGGTGCCGATTCGCCCCGAGCAGCTCTCGAGTCACAACGCCGTGTTCAAGCGGGGTGTCGAGGCGCTCGGGCACGCGGGAGGCATGCTCTCGCACAACCGCGATGATCGCTGCATCGGGAGCGGCTTCTGCGAGCTCGGCTGTGCCTACGACGGCAAGAAGAACGCCCTGCGCGTGCTCCTGCCCGAGGCGATGCGCCGGGGCGCGGTGGTGGTCAGTGACGCGCGGGTCGATCGGGTGGTCTACGACGACCGTCGCGCGAGCGCGGTGCGCGGCCGGCTGCTCGACGAGCACGGTGTGCCGCGAGGCGACTTCGAGGTTCGCTGCGAGGCAGTGTGTCTGGCGGGCAGCGCGATCGGCTCGGCGAGCGTCGCGCTCCGGAGTGGCCTTCCCGATCCGCACCAGCAGATCGGTCGGCATCTCCATCTCCATCCGGGCGTGGCGGTGGCGGGGCGCTTCGAGGAGCGCGTGGAGGGCTGGCGCGGCATCCCGCAGAGCTACGAGTGCACGGAATTCCTCGATCTCAGCCCGGGCTCCGAGCGTCGCGCGTGGATCCTCCCGAGCTTCGCCCACCCGGTGGGCACGGCCACGGTGACTCCGGGCTTCGGTCCGCGCCTCCTCTCCGCGATGCGTGCCTATCCGCACCTCGGTGTGCTCGCGGCGATGGTGCACGACGTGACGGAAGGTCGCGTGTACCTCGAGGGCGATCGCACGCGCATCGCCTATGTGCCCGGAGCCTCCGATCGGGCGCAGCTGGCGCTCGGGGCGCGCGAGGCCTCGCGCATCCTCCTCGCCGCGGGGGCCCGAGACGTGATGATGCCCGGCGTCCCGCCGGCCACGATTCGCACCGAGGCCGAGCTCGAGGAGATCACCGAGGAGCGCTTCCACCCGCACGACGTGCCGCTCACGGCGGTGCACCCGATGGGCTCGATGCGCATGGGCACCGACCCGCGCTCGAGCGTGGTCGACGCCACGGGGCGTCTCCACACCATGGACAACGTGTGGGTGACCGACGGCTCTCTCTTTCCCACCTCGATCGGCACTCCGCCGCAGCTCTCGATCTACACCTTCGCGCTCAAGGTGGCGCGGGGTCTCGAGCTCGCATGAGCGACAGGCCTTCGGGCAGGGAGTCGGGTCAGGTCGGCAGAGGGAGGAATCCGATGAGAGTGGCAGTCGTGGGCGCGGGGATCGTCGGGGCGAGCGCGGCGCGCACGCTCGCGCGGCGGGGTCATTCGGTGTCGCTCTACGAGCAATTCGAGCGCGGGCACGCGCACGGGAGCTCGCATGGGGCCAGTCGCATCGTGCGAAGGGCCTATTCGGATCCGTTCTACACGTCGGTGATGATGGAGGCCTATCCGCTCTGGGCGGAGCTCGAGCGCGACACGTCGAGCTCGCTCGTGGACGAGGTGGGGCTGCTCTACGTCGGTAAGAAGGACGCGCCTAGCATGGAGTCGCTCGTCCGTGGGCTCACGGAGCTCGGGGTGGCGCACTCGCTGCGTACGACGAAGACGCCGGTTCCAGGAGGCATCGAGATCTTCACCGACGAGGTCGGGGTGCTCACGCCCGAGGCGGGCTATGTGCGGGCGGACCGCGCGCTCGCCGCGACGCTCGCGGACGCGGAGGCCCACGGCGCCACGCTCGTGCGCGCGCGGGTGGACGAGCTCGCGACGCTCGAGGCGCAGCACGACGCGGTGCTGCTCTGTGCGGGCGGCTGGATCGGTCGCTTCGTGCCGCTGCCCGTCGTGGTGACGGTGCAGACGTTCGGACACCTGCTCGGTCGCGCGTGGAAGGGCCCCGTGTGGATCGAGGACGGGCCCTCGCTCCTCTACGGATTCCCCGCGATCGACGGCCATCCGCCCAAGGTGGGTGTGCACGCGCCGGGCCCGGCGATCGACGCGGATGAGCTCTCGCGCACCGGAGATCCCGAGCACCAGCAAGAGATCTACCGCCTCGCGGGGCGCCGCTTCCTCGATGACAAGCCCACGCTCGGCGCGGTGGGCCGTTGTCTCTATACGACCCTTCCGGGCGACGACTTCCGCATCGGCCGCGTGAGAGAGGGCGTCTTCTACGCCAGCGCCTGCAGCGGTCACGGCTTCAAGACCGGCCCCTGGGTGGGCCGGGTGCTCGCCGATCTCGCGGAGGGGAGAGACCCACTCGCGTCCTTTGCGCGCCTGCGCCACGACGTGGGCTGAGGCCTGATTCCATGGGAGCAGAGACAGACTGGCGCGCGCCTCCGAGGGTGCGTCCGTGAGGCACGGGGATGTCGCGCTCTGCGGATCCGCATTTCGGGATTCGGACCAGACGCGAGAATGCAGAGGCTCACGCGAGCCCCGTTTGCGGCGCGTACCTCCATGTCCTTGCTCGATTGGAGCAGGAAGGGACTGGCTCGCGCCTCCGAGGGTGCGTCCGTGAGGCACGGGGATGTCGCGCTCTGCGCATGCGAGACTCCGATCAGACGCGAGGATGCAGAGGCTCACGCGAGCTCCCGTTTCGGCGCGTGCCTCCATGTTCCTGTTCGATTGGGAGCATGACAGACTGGCTCGCGCCTCCGAGGGTGCGTCCGTGAGGCACGGGGAGGTCGCGCTCTGCGCATGCGAGACTCCGATCAGACGCGAGGATGCAGAGGCTCACGCGAGCTCCCGTTTCGGCGCGTGCTCCATGTTCCTGTTCGATTGGGAGCAGAGACAGACTGGCTCGCGCCTCCGAGGGTGCGTCCGTGAGGCACGGCGAAGTCGCGCTCTGCGGATCCGGGATTCCGGAATTCGGATCAGACGCGAGAATGCAGAGGCTCACGCGCGGTCGCGTCGCGGCGCGTACCTCCATGTTCCTGGTTCCATGGGAGCAGGGAGGACTGGCTCGCGCCTCCGAGGGTGCGCCCGTGAGGCACGGGGATGTCGCGCGAGGGCCAGATTCAGAGCGAGGCTCTCCTCATCGGAGCTCGCTCCGGAACACGACGCCATCGAAGCGATCCGCCGAGAAGGGCAGATGCAGGCGCTCGCGCCGAGGGTGGGTCTCGCGAAGTGGGCTCGAGCGATCGGCGAAGCGTGTGGGGTAGTAGTTGCGCTCGAAGACCCACTGGCCTCCTCGGAGCGCGAGCGGCTCCACCTTCGAGAGGCGCTCTCGCGTGCTCTTCGTGATGCAGCGCTCGATGCGCGCGTCCAGGGCGGAAGGGTCGTAGTCGGAGTCCGCGGGCTCCTCGGCCTCGACCCCTGCGGGGATCGGCGTGGGCCAGCCGCCCACGAAGAGGCTGGCCTCGCCGGGCACCGAGACGCGCGCGAACGGATCGACCGGCTGACCGTCGAGCCACACGTTGAAGTGGATGTGGGGAATGCCCCACGGAAAGCTCACGAGGGAGTCGAGGCCGCTGTAGCCAGTGATCGCCACGGGCTGGCCGCGGCGCACGCGCTCACCCTCTTTCACGAGGGCGCGGGCCAGGTGCGCGCTCGAGGTGACGAGGCCCTCTCCGTGGTCGATAGCGACCTTGAGGCCCCCGCGGTGGAACTCCGAGACCACACGCACCACGCGGCCGCTCGCGGGCGCGAGCAGCGTGGTGCCGCGAGGGATGCAGAAGTCGGTGCCGTTGTGGCTGTCGTAGGTGGAGTCGCCGCCGCGGAAGTCCTCGACCTGCGTCTTCTCCACGGACCAGCCGAGCTCGATGGGGGTCTGCCGGTGGTTGAAGAGGTTCGAGATCACCGCCTTGCGGTGCACCGCGTCGCGCCCGCGCCAGAGCGGCACCGAGAGCGTCGGGTCGAGGAGGCGCAGGCTCGAGAGGCCGAATTTCGCGGGCGGCACGTCCTCGTCGCCGCGCAGGGCGATGAGGGCTTGTCGCAGGCGCTCGCGCGGCGGCAGAAGACCCATGGACTCGACGATCGACGGCATCGGCATGCACGGGAGCGTAACCGAGCCGGCGGTGAACAAACGTAAACGAGTGTTGAACCGCGGCGCGGGCCGCATCATCCCTCGTGCTCGACGAGGCGAGGACGCATGGAGCTCAGAGACAAGACGTTCGTGGTCACGGGCGCGAACACCGGCCTCGGTCGGGCCACGGTGGAGGCCCTCGCGGATCGCGGTGCGGGTCGCCTCGTCGTGGCGTCGCGGAGCCGCGACAAGACGCAGCCCGTGCTCGACGCGCTCCGAGCTCGCGCTCCGAGCACCGACGTGCGCTTCGTGGCGCTCGATCTGGGCGAGCTCGCCTCGGTGCGCCGCGCGGCCGACGAGATCCTCGCGATGGATCTGCCCATCGACGTGCTCGTGAACAACGCGGGGATCGCGGGTCTCCAGGGCCTCACCAAGGACGGCTTCGAGCTGACCTTCGGCACGAACCACCTCGGCCCGTGGCTCCTCACGGAGAAGCTCCTGCCGCTCGTCCAGCGCGCGCCCCAGGGACGTATCGTGAACGTCTCGAGCGAGGGGCACTATCGCGCCAAGGGCATCGACTGGGACGCGCTGCGCAAGCCCACGGCGCACACGACGGCGCTGCCCGAGTACTTCGTCAGCAAGCTCTGCAACGTGCTCCATGCCAAGGAGCTCGCGCGCCGCCTCGCGGGCACGAAGGTCACCACCTATTCCGTGCACCCCGGCGGTGTGGCCTCCGACATCTGGCAGCGCCGCATGGGCAAGTTCGCGCTCCTGCTCCGGCCCTTCCTCCTCACCAACGAGCAGGGCGCGCGCACGCAGCTCCGTTGTGCGACCGACCCCGCGCTCGCGACCGAGTCGGGCCTCTTCTACGACAAGGAACGCGCCAAGGAGCCCAATCCCCTCTCGCACGACGTGGCCCTCCAGGACGAGCTCCGACGTCGCTCGGCCGAGTGGACGAAGTAGTCGCGACGGTCAGGGACGCGGAAGCACTCGTGTCTTCGCGCTCATTCGGTAGGCACACCGCCGGACGGACTGGCACTCTGCTTCACGTGACCGCTCAGCTCGGCGAAGAGCAACACCCCTCCTGCGACGGCGGCGGGCATGAAGAGCAGGTTCACGATGGGGATGAAGAGAAAGAGCGCGACGCCGGTGCCATACCCGAGGATGGCCATGGGGTGCGAGGACCAGAATTGCCAGCGCTCCGAGAACGTCGCGTCGCGCGCGACGAGGGGGATCTCGAGGTAGGCGATCGCGAAGTAGTAGCCGGCGAGCACCATGCCCACGATGCCGAGCACGGGCGTGGCCGGCGGGAACGCGAGCGAAGCGAAGAAGAGGATCGTGTTCACCACGAAGAACACGGTCTCGATCACCATCGTGCGCACCACGTCCATGAGCACGCGTGAGACCGCGAAGGGCGGCGTGGGCATGCCGGTCACTCGCTCGTCGAGCACCTCACCGAGGCGCGCGTTGAACGGCGCGGCCACGATCGAGCCCACGAGCATGGTCACGATCAGCGCCAGGAGCGCGAGCACCAGCGTGACGAGGCCGGAGAAGAGCCAGTGCGCGCCGCGCGCCAGGGAGGCGAGCCAGTCGTCGCCGGTGGGCGCGCTCCAGATCGCGCTCGTGAGCTCGCCGCCGTAGAGGTACACGAGGCCCAGCGAGCCGATCAGCGCGACCGTGGTGACGACGATCGGGATCACCCAATAACGAGCCAGATCGGGCTCCTCCAGGTACACGCGCTTGGCGCCCCGGAACGCGAAGCCGACACCGCGGAAGAAGCCGACCACACCCCTGCGAGGCGCCGAGAGCGCGTCGCGGAGACGAGACGAGGGAAGCGCGGGCGCCATCGCGGTCACTCCTGGCCCAACACGCGGTCGAGGAAGGCATTCCGCAGCGTGCCGTCGGGATCCCAGCGCCGCGCGAGCGCCACGAAGTCGTCGCGCCGCGGGAAGACCTGGCGCACGTAGGCGGCGTCCACCTTCATCTCCTTGCCCCAGTGCGGGCGGCCCGCGAGCGACTGCGAGATCTCCTCGAAGCGCTGGAAGAAGCGCGGCAGATCGACGGAATCGCTCATGTAGCCGCCGATCTGCACGGTGGGGCGACCGTAGGCCGGGCTCATCCACGCGGCGTCTTCGCGCACGAAGCGCACCTCCACCGGGAAGTTCACCGCGAGCCGCTCACGCTCGATCGACTCCGCGATGGCCGTGAGCGCCGCGGGAGCGTCGGCGAGATCGAAGGCGTACTCCGTCTCTCGATGAATGGGCGGCATGGCCACGTTGAACGCGAGATCGCTCCGCATCGGCACCGCCGGCCGCTCGAGGTAGCTCTGCGCCACCGCGCGGTTGATGCGCCGCGTGAGCTGCGGCAGGCGGGCGCTCACCGCGAGCGCGGCCGGAAAGAGCACGCGATTGGTGACGTGCGTGTCGAGCCAGCGCTCGAGGCGCACGTCGGCGGGCGGCAGCGGCGTGCGGTGATAGCGGAAGATCTGCGCGCCCTCCGAGCCCGGGAGCCACCACACCTTCACGAAGTCCGTGCTCGCGCCGATCGACGCCAGATCGCGGGCGATCTCGAGGATCGGCCGTGTCTGCACCTCGCCCACGAGCGCGAACGCCGTGCTCACGCGGAGCACGAGCTCGGTGACGATGCCGAGCGCGCCGAGGCCCACACACGCGGCGTCGAAGTCGCCCTGTCCGCGGCGGAGCACATGCCGCTCGCCGGCGGGCGTCACGATCACGAGCTCCTCGATCAGGCTCGCGAGGTTGCCGTAGGCGAGGCTCGAGCCGTGCGTGCCCGTGGAGGTGGCCCCCGCGATCGTCTGCTCGCTCACCGAGCCGAGGATCGGCATGGCGAGGCCCACGCGATCGAGCGTGGCCGTGAGGGTCTTGAGCTGGATGCCCGCCTGCACGCGGATCGTGCGGCGCGCCGCGTCGATCTCGAGGGGCGCGGCGAGGTTCGAGAGATCGAGCGCGATCGCCTCGGGCACCGCGATGGCCGACCACGAGTGGCCGGATCCCACGGGTCGCACGCGCTTTCCCTGGCGGCGCGCGCGCGACAGCACGTCGGCCACCTCGGCCTCGCTCCGCGGCGACTCCCACGCGACCTCCGCCGACGCCTGGGTCCGAGACCAGTTGTGGAAGCGTCGCATCGAGAGCCTCGTTACGAATCCTCAGTATGAACCAGATGCCGCGGGCCAGACGTGCTGTGTTCAGGCCTTGCCGAGCATCTGGAGCAGCGCGGCCTCGTCGATCACGGGCACGCCGAGCTCCTTGGCCTTGTCGAGCTTGCTCCCGGCCTCTTCGCCGGCCACGACGAAGTCCGTCTTCTTCGAGACGCTGCCCGAGGTCTTGCCGCCGGCGGCCTTGATGAGATCTCCGGCCTCGTCGCGCTTGAGCGTGGGGAGCGTGCCCGTGAGGACGAACGTCTTTCCGGCCACGCCCGCCACCTCGACGCGCGCGGCGGTCTTGGCCTCGAGCGACACGCCCGCGGTCGCGAGGCCGTCGAGCACCTTGCGGATCGCGGGAGACGAGAGCTCACCGAAGATGCTGTCGGCGGTCTTGCGCGCGAGGCCCTCGATGGCGCCACTGCCACTCTCGGGCGCCACGACCGCGATGGTCTTGGCGTCGCCTGCGACGTAGCGCTCGGCGAACGCGAGGAGCTTCTCGGCGCTGCCGAAGTACGAGGCCAGATCTTCGCTCATGGTCTCGCCCACGTGGTTGATCGCGAGCGCGTAGAGCACGCGTGCGAGGCCGCGGGACTTGGCCGCCTCGAGCGCCTTCACCACGTTGTCTGCGCTCTTCTTGCCCATCCGCTCGAGGTTCGCGAGCTGGCCCGAGGTGAGCGCGAAGAGCTGATGAGGGCTCTCCACACCGAGCTTGTCGACCACCTGTCCGACGAGCGACTCCCCCATTCCGTCGATCTCCATGGCACGGCGAGAGGCGAAGTGGATCAGGCGCTCTCGGCGCTGTGCGGTGCATGCGGGGTTGGGGCAGTAGACGAAGATCTCCTCGGTCACCACGCCGTTGCCGCAGGCGGGACACTGCGTGGGGCGCGAGAAGGGAACACTGCCGAGCTCGTGGGAGACGACCTTGATCACCTGCGGGATGATGTCGCCGGCCTTCTCGACCTCGACGCGATCGCCCAGGCGAACGTCCTTGCGCTCGAGCTCCACGAAATTGTGGAGAGAGGCGCGCACCACGGTCGTGCCCGCCAGCTGCACGGGCTCGAGGTTGGCCACGGGCGTGAGCTTGCCGCTCTTGCCCACCGACACTTCGATGCTCACGACGCGCGTGACCTTGCGCTCGGGCGGGAACTTGTAGGCGATGCCCCAGTGCGGGTGATGGCCCGTGCCGCCGAGCTTCTCGTAGTGCCGGAGCTCGTCGATCTTCAGCACCATTCCGTCGATGTCGTAAGGCAGCTTGCCGCGCTGGGCGCCATAGCCCTCGCAGTAGGCGAGCGCCGCCTGGGGCGAGTCGCAGACGTGTGTCTGATCCAGATAGACGCTGGCCCCGTGCTCGGCGAGCCACGCGAGCACCTCGCTCTGGCGGCCGGGCAGACTGACCCCTTCGAACCAGGGAATCTGATAGAGGAACGAGGTGATCCCTGCGAGCTCGAGCCCCGCGGGATCCTTGCGCTTCATCATGCCCGCGGTGCCGTTGCGCGGATTGGCGATCTCCTCCTCGCCATTGCGGCGCAGGAGCGCGTTGTGCTTGTCGAAGGCGGCGCGCGGCCAATAGAGCTCGCCGCGCACCTCGAAGCTCCCCTTCTTGCCGAGGTGCGCAGGCACGGCGCGCGCGGACTGGACCTGACGCGTGATGTCGTCACCGCGCTTTCCATCGCCGCGCGTCACCGCGCGCACGAGCGCGCCGTGCTCGTAGAGGAGGCTGACGCTGATGCCGTCGATCTTCGGCTCGATGTAGACGGGCAGGGGCGTGCCGCTCGAGAGCTCGAGATCCTCGCGACGGCGCTGCCACCACTGGCCGAGCTGCTCGCCCAGGGGCATGGGCTGTCCCTTGCTGTCCTTGCGGTTGGGCGTGAGCTTCTCGAGCGAGAGCATCGGCACGCGGTGCTCGACCTGCACGAAGCCGTCGGTGTGATCGGCGCCGGGCGTGCGATCGAGGCGCTCGGCCTCGGGCACGCCGAGCTCGTCGGCGAGCGCGACGTAGCGATCGAAGAGCTCGTCGAACGCGCCATCGCTGATCTCGGGCTTGCCCGCGCGATAGGCCCGCTCGTGGTAGCGGACCTCGTCCGCGAGGATCGCCAGCTCCTTCTTCGCATCCATCGTCACGCTCGTCTCCTCGTGCGCTGCGCTCGTCGCGGGTGGCCCTCGTCTCCGACGGGCTCGTGGCTCGTCAGACCGCCGCCTGGATCTCCTTGGCGCGCGCCTCGCTCACGCCCAGGCGCTTGGCGAGGCCCGTGAAGAACGCGGCCTCGGCGCGCGCGACCGTGCCGTCGGCGTTGGCGAGCTCCCACGCGAGGAAGAGCAGCAGCTCACGCAGCACCGGGTGCGTGAGGCGCTCCTCGAGATCCGCGAGCGACGGGGGATCGTGTACTTCGGACACCAAGGCGTCCTTGGTGTCGTCGTCGAGGCCGCTCTTGTCGATGAGGGTCTTGAGCAGCCCTGCCTCGTCGCCGTCGAGCTCGCGATCGGCGTTGGCCATCCAGATGCACACCTCGATGGCCGCGCGGCGCTCGCGGACGCGCACCTCTTCGGTCTGTGCGCCGAGCCAGGCCTCGAGCTCGGCGATCTTCTCCTTGGCGATCGGGGCGGGCTTGGAGGTGGAGGTCGCGTGACCCTCGAGGACGCCGCCCGCCGCGAGCAGCTCCACCCACCGCTCGATCGCCACCACGCTCTTGCGCTCGCTCATGGCGCGAACCGTACCGCTTGTGGCGCCGCAATTGGAACGGGCGCGGATCGCTCCGCGCCCGTGCTCGAGGAGACCGCTGCGAGGCGTCAGCCGAAATTGAAGCGCGCGCCGGCCATGAATTGATAGCCCCAGTACCAGTCGAGGCCGCGGGCGCCGTCGCTGCGGCGGAACGTGTCGGGGAAGACGAGGAAGTCGAAGCCCACCGGGCGCGCCCACACCCAGAGCACGCGCTCGAGGAGGGCCACGTCCACCTGGAAGCTCGGCTGGAAGATGAGGAAGCCGTAGCCGCCTGCGCCGTAGCCGAAGTCCATGAAGCCGAAGCCGCCCATGCCCTGCGGCGTGAGGAGGACGGCCACGTCGTTGTTCGCGAAGACCTCGATGTCTCCGCCGAGGCGGATGCCGCCGTAGACCTGCGCGTAGTGGCGCTCGATCGCGAACGCGAAGTCGGCGGCGAGGAAGAAGCCCTCGTCGTGGCCACCTGGGTGCCAGCCGAACTGGCCCTCGAGGCGGAAGCTCGTGTCCACGTCGAAGAGCACGAAGGGGCCGACGCCTGCGCTCACGAAGAGCGGACCGGACCGACGCGTCTGGGCCTCCGCGGCGCTAGGGGCGGAGGCGACGAGCGCCAGGGCGAGCACACCGAGGAGGAGGGTGAGGTTCGTGCGGTGGTTCGTCATGTGCCGAAGATAGCGTCGCGCGATCCCACGAGCCACGAAGGTGCGCGGATTGCCTCGCGTGCGGACGTGCGCCGCGTCGCTCGCGTCAGCCGTCCGCAGGCACGGCGCGATCCTTGGCCCACGCGCGGAGGCCGGCGATCTTCTCGCTCATCGTGCGCGAGAGGGGGATCGTCGCGTTCATCTCGGCGCGGATCATGTCGGCGTCGAGGGGCTTCTTCGCATGGAAGGCCGTGTAGAGCGCGGCGACCACGGCCTGCTCGAGCTCGGCGCCGCTGAAGCCCTCGCTCGCGGCGATGAGCGAGTCGAGCTCGATCGACTTCGGGTCGTGGCCTCGCCGTGTGAGGTGGAGCGAGAGCACGGCGCGCCGCGCCTCGGGGCCGGGCAGATCCACGAAGAAGATCTCGTCGAAGCGTCCCTTGCGCACGAGCTCGGGCGGAAGGCGCGAGACGTCGTTCGCGGTGGCGACGACGAACACGGTCTCCTTCTTCTCCGCGAGCCAGGTGAGGAAGGTGCCGAAGATGCGGTGCGAGACGCCGCCGTCGTTGCCGCCGTCGCCCACGGAGGCGAAGGCCTTCTCGAGCTCGTCGATCCAGAGCACCACGGGCGCCATCGCCTCGGCGAGCTTGATCGCGCGGCGGAGGTTCTTCTCGCTCTCGCCGAAGTACTTGTTGTAGAGGCTCGAGGGATCGAGGCGGAGCAGCGGCATGCCGAGCTCGTTGGCCACGGCCTTGGCGCTGAGGCTCTTGCCGCAGCCCTGCACGCCGAGGAGCAAGAGGCCGCGCGGTGGCTCCACGCCGAATTTCTTGGCGGCCACGGGATCGCGCAGCGCGCTGCCTCGCTTCTGGATCCACTCCTTGAGGCGCGTGAGGCCGGCCACGTCGGTGAGCGTGTGCGCCGCGGGCGTGTACTCGAGCACGCCCGAGCGCTGCACGATCCGCATCTTGGCCTCGCGGATGCGCGGAAGGTCCTTGGCGTCGAGGCGTCGATCCTCGACGACGGCCTCGGTCACGACCTTCTGCACCTCGAAGAGTGTGAGGCCCTTGAGGTCCTCGAGCAGGGCGTGCACGTCCTCGGGCGTGAGCACCACATCCACGCTGCCGCGCTGGCGGAGGTCGCGGATGATCGCGGACACGAGGCGGTGGTACTCGCCGCTCGTGAGCGGCGCGAGCGTGAAGTGCGTGACGAGGCCCGTGAGCGCGTTCGGGATCTCGGCCTCGTCGGTGAACACGATCACGTTGCGGCTCGAGAGCATGTCGTGGTGCAGCTCGCGCAGCTGCGAGACCACGGCCTTGTCGGCGAGGTGGTGGCCGAAGCCGCGGAAGTGAAAGACGTAGTGCGAGGCGACCTTGCTCACCCACTTGAGGGCGACGGCCGGATCGATCGAGTCCTTCACCGGATCGCCGCCGCGCAGATCGAAGAGGCCGCGGTGCGGCGTCCAGTCGAAGCGCTGCGCGCCGAGGCGCTCGGCGAGGTGATCGAGCAGCACGCCCACGCGCTCTTCCTCGTGCGAGTCCACGTGGATCAGCGGGTGGCGCGCGCGCGCGAGGATCTCGAGCTCGCGCACGACGTCGGTGTCGGGCGGCACGCGAAGGACGGCGGGCTTCTCTTCGAGGCTCACCGCGCCATGGTGCCACGCGCGCGCCGCCGCGTGTCCGCTCGAACGAGTCTCAGCCGAAGTGGATCGCCGAGAGGCGCAGGCCCATGAGGGTTCCGTCGAAGGCCACGTCGGCGTGGTCGTCGCCGGCGGCGCCCGCGATCACCATGAGCGGCAGGAGGTGCTCCTCGCGCGGGTGTGCGGCGCGGGCAGCGGGTGCGTTGGCCCACGCGGTGAGGCGCGCCTCGCGCTCGGCGCGCGGCTGGGCGCACGCCTCGCGCATCCACGCATCGAAGGCCTCGGAGATGGGCGCCGCGCGCGGGCCGAACGCGCGGAGGTTGTGGTAGCTCATGCCGCTGCCCACGATGAGCACGCCCTCGTCGCGGAGCGGCGCGAGCGCGCGACCGATCGCGAGGTGTGTGCGGGGTTCGAGGCCGCGCACGAGCGAGAGCTGCACCGTGGGCACGTCGGCCTCCGGAAACGCGAGCTTGAGCGGAACGAACGTCCCGTGATCGAAGCCTCGCTCGGCGTTCTCCGCGCTCTCGAGGCCTGCCTGCGAGAGCAGCGAGCGCACACGCCGCGCGAGCGTGGGGTCGCCAGGGGCTGGCCACGTGATCGTGTACGACTCCGGGGGAAAGCCGTAGTAGTCGTAGAGCATCGGGGGTGCGCTGCTCGTCATCACGGTGGGCACGGGCTCCTCCCAGTGCGCCGAGATCACGAGGAGCGCGCGGGGGCGCGTGGGACCGATCGCCGAGACGGAGCGGAGATAGCTCGCCATCGCGTCGAGCTCGCGGCGATCGCCGAAGCCCAGATCGACGAAGGGCCAGGGGCCACCGCCGTGCGGTAGGTACGCCACGGGCATGCGCGCGGCGCGTCGTGCGCGGGCCTGGCCGTCGGCGTCGTCGGGGCTCGCCGCGAGCGCCGCGGCAGAGGCGGCGACGCCCGCGAGGATCGCCTGACGACGCGTGATCGGAGGGGCGCTCTCGTGCTCGGTCATGCCGCGGAGCGTGGGTCGCGCGCTCGTCGTGGGGAAGGTCGCGGTCCGAAATCGCATCGTCGCGCGCACGCAACGCGCGCGGTGCTCGTTGCCGGAGCGCACCGGGGCGAAGAGCGCTCGAGCCGGCAAGAGCGCTCGATCAGGGCTCGACGCGCGCCTCGGGCGCCGCTCGGAACGAGGCCACGTCGGGCGCGTTCTTGCGGCGCTGTTCCTCGAAGCGCGTCCTCTGGAGCTGGTGGATGTGGCGCGTGAGCACCACGAGGCTCACGCCCGCGACCGCGTGCACGCAGTTCGAGGCGAAGTCGAGACCGGCCGAGTCGATGCGGAAGGCGATGTTCGCGAGGATGTTCCCCACGATCCACGCACCCCACCACACGCTGAGGAGCGGCGAGTCGCCGGCCTCGCCCTGGCTCGCGAGCTGGATCTCGCGCGTGGCCTGGTAGGGCCGCACGAGGTTCACGAACGGGATGAAGTACGCCCACACCGCTTCGCTCGGCGTGAGCGACGGTGCGACCCAGTCTCCCGCGATCGCGTGCGCATTCGCGCAGGCGCGATGCGTCCACACGCAGACCGCGATGATCGACGCGAGGAAGCTGCCGAGCGAGCCGAAGAACGCGGGCACGAGGATCGCGGCCAGGAGCAGGCTCGGATCGCTCTCGCCGACGAGCAGGCCGAGCCCGGCCGTGACGAGCCCCAGCACCACGTTGAGGAGGATGGCGATGACGACGAACGGTGTTCGCCAGCCCAGGTCTTCGTACGTGTACATCACCCTCACGGCGAGCGTACGCGGCGCGATGGCATCGCGGGAAGGACCACGAGCAAGCCGATCGCGTCGAGCGCCTCGAGCACCTCCGCGCCGATCGCGCGGGCGAGCGCGCCGAGGCGGTGCGAGGGCGCGCGAGAGAGGACGCTCGCCACGGCGTCGGGGATTTCGCAGAGCACGGCCTGCCCCTCGATCGTCGCGGCAGCGAGGGTGATCTCGCGATCGGGCGCGCGCTCGCCGCGGTGCAGCGCGAGCACGTCGTGCGCGAAGCGGTGCAGCGAGACACCGCGCCGGAGCGTCACGTAGGCGTCGTCGTCGGCCTCGCGTGCGCTGAGGCGCCAGCCCTCGCGCGGCTCCTGTGCCTCGGGCGCGTCCATCACGTGCTCGAGGTGTGCGAGCGACGCGAGCGCGGGGTGGGTGGGCGTGAGGGCCTGCCCGACGCGCGCTGCGAGGTGACCGCGCGCGGGCCCGCCCGAGACGAGCTCCGCGACGAGGGCGCGTGTGCCGCGCGGACCGAGCAGGTGGGCGGTGCGTGGCGTGACGCTCCGGAGGCCGCGCGCGAGCGGGCGTGTGTCGATCGACACGAGCGGCGCGCGCAGGCCGCGGGCGGTCACGGCGGCGGCGCGCGAGGGTCCCACGCGCGCGGCGAGCGAGCGCTCGAGCGTGGTCGCGAAGCGCGCGAGCGAGACGGCCGCGAGCGCGCGGCGGGCCACGAGCGCCCGGGCCTCGGCGACGAGGGCGCGGCGTGGCTCGCTCGGATCCACGAGGGCCGCGCGCAGGAGGAGATCGAGCAGCACGTTGGCCCGGATGCGCAGACGCACCGACGACGCACGCAGGACGAGCGGCGCGAAGAGGAGCCGATCGAGCACGTGCTCGATGCGGGCGCGGAGCCCGTGGATCGAGGGGAGGTTCTCGCTCGAGAGCACGTCGAGCGCGTGCGAGGTGGCCGGGCTCTCGAGCCGCGCGCGGTGCGCGTGCACGTAGGCGATGGCGTCCGTGGACGCGTCGAGGCGAACGCCGGGAAAGGACTCGCGGCCGGCGTCGGGCGACGGAACGAACGTTCCGCTCGCGAGCTCCTCGTCGAGGGCCGCGAGCTCGCGCGCCGTGCGCTCGAGGGTCCAGCGCACGAAGGGGATCGCGGCCTTCGCGCGCGCACGGAGCGAGCGCTCGCTCTCGGTCAGCCAGCGCGCCCGCGCGACGGGGGCAGCGGGCTCGCGTCGCTCGCGCTCGCGATCGAAGTCGCCCTCGTGATCGAGCCGGAGCGCGTGCTCGAGGCCGTACCACGTGGCCACGGGCAGGAGCTCGTTCATGCGCGCGCCGAGGTAGCGCGCGAAGGGGCTGGCGTCCGAGCGCGCGTGCACGCCGACCGCGCGGTGCAGCCACTCGTGCGGGGCCCACTTCGCCGAGTGCTCGGGGTGGTAGCTCGCGAACGGATCCTCCGCGCAGAACTCCTCGTACTTGCCCGTGCGGAGCGCGCCACGGAGCCAGTGCCCGTGTCGCGGGTCGTGCACGGCGTCGTCTGGCAGGATCGAGCGATGCCAGGCGAGGAGCGGCCGGAGCTCGTGCTCCACGGTCGTCGCTCCGACCTCGAGGCCGAGCGCGATCATGCGCGCGCCCCAGGGCGAGGCGAGCACCTCTCCTTCGGGCAGCGCCGCGAGCTCGGCCCACCGCGCGAGCTCCCCTCGCCGCGCGCGCAGCGAGAGCACGGACTCGAGCAGCCACGAGGCGAGCTGACGATCGCTCGTGCGAAGGAGCGAGCGCCAGCGAGCGCTCGTGGGCCTCGGACGTGCGCGGGTCATGGGAGGATCGCGAGGAGCTCGATCTCGAACACGAGGGTGCCCGCGGGGATGCCTGGGCGCGGGTGCTCGCCGTAGCCGAGCGCGGGCGGCATCCAGAAACGCGCGCGCTCGCCCTCCACCATGAGCGGCACGGCCTCGGTCCAGCCCGGGATCACTCCGCTCAGGGGAAATTCCGCGGGCTCGCCGCGTGTGATGGAGCTGTCGAAGACGTGGCCATCCGTCGTCCAGCCCGTGTAGTGCACGCGCACGCGGGAGCTCGCGCTCGGGTGCACGGTGCCGCGACCGGGAGACAGCACGAGGTACACGAGGCCGCTCGCCATCCTCGTCGCCTGCGGCGGTGGTGACGCGAGATCCGGGGGCGTCTCGATGTGCGGCGGGGGCGCGGGGAACGCATGTCCGCGCGGGTGCTCGATCAGCTCGAGCATCGCGAGCAGCACCACGAGGGGCTGGGCTGCGGCGCTCGGCCCTGCGGGCCACTCGAGCTCGGCCGTGCCGCTCGGCCACCCATGGCTCGGTGCGATCGTGAGCTGCTCGCCCTCGAGCACGAGGCGATCGTCGGCGCCCTCGCGGAGGACCGTCTGCGGTGCGCCGTCGAGCGCCGAGAGCAGCGCGCGCAGGCGCGCCGCGTGGAGGTTGCCGCGGTAGGCGACCTGGCCATCGGGGATGAGGGTGGCGATCGCCGTCCCGGCGAGATCGGTGACGCGACCGTCGTCGTGGATCGTCGCGACGCGCTCACCGTCGCGCAGGATCGCGCCGTCGGCCTCGACCGCGAGCACGACCCCGTCGGCGAAGCGCAGCGTGAAGGGCGCGCGCGCCCAGGTCAGGAGCGCGCTCGGCGCGACGATCTCGGTCGTGGTCGGCTCGATCGGCGCGGCGCCGCAGCCCGCGGCGAGGAGGCCGGTGAGCAGGCCAGCGAGCGGCGAGGCCGCGAGCGCGTCGCGCGTGCGCGTCGCGGAATGATCGTTCACGTCGGCTTCTTCCCGGTGGCGGCGTAGCCTGCCAGCGCCTGCAGCACGCCCGCCCACGCGCGATCGAAGTAGGCGAAGGTCTGCTCCCACTGCGGCTCGCTCGCGAGGCCGCTCGCGGGCCACCCCGTGTGCGTGACGCGCACCCGCGTGCCGCCGTCGGCGTCCGACAACTCGAGCACGACCCAGGTGTTCTCCCAGCGCGTCTTACCGAGGTGGGGAGGCGCATTCCACGTGAACGACAGCATGCGCTCGCGCACGAACGAGAGGACGCGACAGCCCTCGCTTCCCTGCGTGCCCTCGGGGGCCTCGTCCACGAAGTAGATCTCGTACGGCCCACCAGGACGCAGCTCGACGCTCGCGCGGTTCACGAGCCAGGTGGCGAGGCCCTCGCCGCTCGACCACAGCGTCCAGACGCGCGTGCGCGGCAGCGGCACGACGAGCTCGTGGACGATCTCGCGTGGCGAGAGATCGTCGGCCGCGGCGGTCACGAGGCGCGGCGCGAAGTGGAGGTTCTTGATGAACCCGATCGCGTTGCCGAACGGGTCACGGACGGCCCCGAGGCGGAGGCCGCCGCCCACGTCGGTCGCGGCCTCGCGCTCCGTGCAGCCCATCGCGATCCAGCGCGCCATCTCGGCGTCGACGTCGATCACTGAGAGGTAGGAGACGTGCTGGCCCGGGCCCTCGGACGCACTCTCGCGTGGGGTGATGCCGAGCTCGTAGCCGTCGACATCGAAGCCCACGTAGAAGGGCTGATCGAAGTAGGGGCTCACACCGAGCGCCTCGGTGTAGAAGCGCTTGGCAGCGTCGAGATCGTGGGCTTCGAGCTTGAGGGTGCGGAGGCCGTACATGGGCGGGACCTTCGCATGGACGGTGCCGCGCGGGGAGGGGCCTCGGGCCCGGTGCTATGGTGCGCGCGTGGCCGAGCCCGCCCTCGAGTGCGTCGACGTCGACAAGCGATATCCCGATGGCGCGCGCGAGGTGCACGCAGTGCGCGGCGTCACGATGCGCGTGGAGCCCGGCTCGCTGACGCTGCTCCGCGGCCCGAGCGGCTGCGGCAAGACCACGCTGCTCTCGCTGCTCGGAGGGATGATCGCGCCGAGCGCAGGGGAGATCCGCGTGCTCGGGCGCTCGATCGTGCGCCTGCGAGATCGGCACCGCGCTGCGCTCCGGCGTGACGAGGTGGGCTTCGTGTTCCAGGAGCTCGCGCTCGTGCCCGAGATGTCGGTGGACGAGAACCTCTTCCTGCCGCTCGTGCCGATCGGTGGCCCGAGCGCCGAGGACGAGGCGCGCCTCGCCCAGCGCCTCGAGCGCATCGGTCTCTCGCGACATCGCGGCACCATCGCGAAGAAGCTCTCGGGCGGTGAGCGACAGCGGGTCGCGATCCTCCGCGCCCTCGTCCTCGACCCGCCCGTGCTCCTCCTGGACGAGCCCACGGCGCACCTCGACGCGGCGAGCACCGCGGAGCTCCTCGCGTGGCTCGACGAGCTGCGCACCGAGACCACGCACCTCGGCGGCAAGCGCACGATCGTCGTCGCCACGCACGACCCGCGGGTGATCGATCACGCCGGCGTCGATCGCGTGATCGCCATGGCGGACGGGCGCGTCGCGTCGGTCGAGGATCGAGGAGAGGGCGCGGCGGCCGCGCCCGTCGCGCCGGTGCTCGACGGTGCAGGTGCGACGTGATCGAGAACCTCTTCCGGCCATGGCTCCTCGCGCGCGTCGTCGTCGGCCTGAGCGCCGCGGCGCTCGCGATCGCGGCCATGGTCGTGGCGAGCCGTGCGCTGCTCCGCGACGACGTGCGCGCCACGTCGGCCTCGCGCCTCGCGCTCGACAAGCAGATCGAGCTCGTGTCCACCCTGTTCTCGCTCGCAGGTGCGTTCGCGTGGCTCGATCTGCTGCTGGCGGTCTCCGGGGCCGATCGGCTCGCGGGCTCGCTGCGCGGGGCCATGTGCGCCTATGGCGTGCTCGCCTCGAGCGCGTGGGGCTTCCGCGCGCTCGTGCTCGCGATCCTGTCGGCGCTCGCCGCCTCGTCGTGGCGTGCGCTGCACGCGATCGACCTCACGCAGCGCGAGGGTGTCCTCACCCGCGCCAAGCTCGTCGGCGCGTTCTTCGTGGGGCCGCTCGTCGTCGCGAGCTTCGTGGCCTCCACGCGCTTCGCGCTCGACCTCGACTTCCGCGTGATCGCCTCGTGCTGCTCCACGGGCTTCGGCCCGCGCGCGGCCTCGGTGCTCGGGCGCGACGGCGGGGCCGAGCCGCAGGCGATGCTCGCGCTGGTGATCCTCGGCGTGCTCGCGGCAGCCCTCGCGCTCGTGTCGACGCGCGTGCGGAACGAACGTTCCGCGGCGATCGTCGCCGGCCTCGCGAGCCTCGCGTCGCTCGGTGCGGCGATCGCCTCGGTGCCCGCGATCGTCGGCTACGTCGCGCCGCACGCCTACGAGACGCCGGTGCACCAGTGCCCGTTCTGTCTGCTCCGCGTCGAGGAGAGCGGCGGCATCGGCTGGCCTCTCTACGCAGCGCTCGCGCTCGCGCTCGGCTCGAGCCTCGCGCTGGGCACCTCGGCGATCGCGTCGTCTCGCGTGCCGGAGCCCGCGCTCGCCATCGCGCTGCGACGTCGCTTCGCGCGCTCGGCCGCGGTGGGCTGGCTCGTCGCCGTCGCGGTCGCGATCTATCCGGTCGCGCGCTTCGCGTGGATCAGCGGCGGCGCCTCTCTCTTCGGGTGAACGCATGCTCGAGCGCGTGGACGAGATGAGCGGTGGGGGCGCGTGGATCGTCGCCAACCGACCGAGCGACGAGGAGCGGCAGGCCCTCGTCGCTACGCACGGCGTGCCAGAGCACCTGCTCGCGCACGCGCTCGATCCCGACGAGCGACCGCGCATCGCCAAGACGGCAGACGCGACGCTCGTCGTGCTCCGCATGCCGCGACGGATGCCGCAGGGCAGCGACGTGCCGTGGGCCACGGTGCCGCTGAGCCTCGTCTTGGGCGCCCGCGATGCGGTCACGATCGCGCTCGACGGTCCCGAGCTCGTGGATCGCGTGCGCGCGGCCGCTCTCTCGGAGCCCTGCGCGCCGCATCGCGTGGTGCTCGCGCACCTCCGCGCGGCGGCCGATGCGTTCCTCGAGGCGACGGCCGACGTGGAGCGCGCGATCGACGCCGAGGAGGCGCACCTCTCGCGCTCGCTCGGCAACCGCGAGGTGCTCGCGCTCGTGCGCCTCATGAAGTCGCTCGTGATCTTCGCGTCCGCGCTGAAGTCGCTCGAGCTCGTGGTGCAGCGCCTGCGCGAGACGCACTGGCTCGAGGTGCCGGAGGAAGACCGCGGCGCGCTCGAGGACACGCTCATCGAGATCCGTCAGGCCCTCGAGATCGTGAACCTCGAGCGCGAGACGCTCGCGGTGACGATGGACGCGTTCGCCTCCGTCATCTCGAACAACCTCAACGACGTGATGAAGCTGCTCGCCGCCGTGACGGTGATCCTCACGCCGCCGCTCGCGGTCGCGGGCTACTGGGGAATGAACGTTCCGGTGCCGTGGTCGGGCCAGCCGTGGGCCTTCGCCGCGATCATCGCCGTCTCGATCCTCTCGTCGTTCGTGTGCGCGCTCGAGCTCCGGCGTCGTCGCTGGATGTGAGGCTCCTCGCGTGACGCTCGCGCCCGGCTCCGGGCGGTTGCGCGGGGCCCACTGTGCCAGTGGCACACCACGAACCCGATGAAACAGGGCGATTCCGAGCGGCGCGCTTCTTGTAGCGCGTGGCCTTCGGCCGCGTGTCGGGCGCGGTCACGTTCGGGTCGGTTCTTTTCTTTCGGAGGTTCGCTTCATGACATCGCTTGCTTCGGGTCGTCGCGCGTCAGGCGCGGCGAAGGGGTCTCTCCGTCTCTCGATGGTCCGCGCGCTCTCGGCCGCGGCCCTGCTCGGCGGCTCGCTCACGAGCGCGCACGCACGGGCGATCTGCCGCGTGGTCGAGTCGGAAGAGGCGCCGCCGGTGGCCTTCGACGCCACCACCAACGCGTTCTTCGTCGTGCTCGACGACGTGATCATCGACTACCGCTGTCCCGAGGACGACGAGGCGCTGAGCCTCTCGGACTGGGGCCGCAGGCAGCTCGGAGACATGCTCGATCACGAGGTGCCTTCGAGCCACCTGCCGCCGTTCGAGGCGCTGGGGCTCACGCCGATCACGAGCACGGGCGTGGACGCGGGCGCGCCCGATGCGGGCGTCGCGCGGGTCTGTCGACACGGTGAGCCGGCGACCGAGGTGCACAGCCCGATCGTCAGTCTCGTCATCCAGCCGCGTCTGCTCGGAGGGGGCGGTCACGCAGGGCTCGTCATGCCCGTGGCCGCACGGCCCGACGTGGCGCTCGGGCCGAGCGACGCGTTCAGTCAGCTCGCCGCGGTGGGCGACTCGCTGAGCGAGCGCGTGCACGAGACCGTCCTCGTCACCGAGGACGCGAGCCTCGGCTTCCAGTGCACCGATCCGCACTACACGAGCGAGGCCGAGGGGCCGAGCAGCGAGGAGGTGCTCGCGACGATCGCCGCCGCGCCCCTCGCGCTCTATGGATGCGGGTCGTCGGACAGCGCGTACTACCGGCCTGGCACGGGAAGCCGCGGGACACACCAGATCGACTACGGCGACGCGGGGACGGTCTCGTACGAGACGATCCCCGTCTCCGAGGCGTACTCGGTGACCGCGCTCTCGGCCTCGAGCCTCGAGGCGCTCGTGCTCTGGATGGACGCGAACGGCTTCGCGCACGACGAGGTCGATGACGAGGCGTTCTCGGCCTACGTGGGCGCGGGCCGCTGGTTCGTCGCGCTCGACGTGCACCCGCCCGAGGATCTCGCCACGACCGAGCTCGGCGTGACGGGGCTCTCGCCGCTCGTCGTGAGCTGGCCCGGCGACGAGGTGCCCATCCAGAACCGGCTCCAGTTCGATCCCGAGGGCGGCACGGTGCTCACCGATGCCTACGTGCTCGCGGCCGGACGCGTCGACGCCGAGGACGGAAGCGCCCTCACGCTCGCCGCGGGCACGGCCGATCTCGTCGGCTCGCTCGCGAGCTTCGGGCTCACACGAGGCACCCTCACGCACCTTCGCCTCGCGCGTCAGCAGCACGAGACGCTCGAGGACTCGCGCATCGTGCCGATCTCGGCGGTGGCCCCGGCGCCCACGCACACAGTCGAGCTCACGACGCGCGTCCGCATCCCGCTCGCGTGCTGCGAAGGAGGTGGGGTGGCCTCGAGCGCGGCGCCTCCGCGCACGTTCACGTACGAGCGCACCTACCCTCGCGCGATGGGCACGCCGGAGATCCCCGAGGCGTGGTTCCGCTCGCCCGAGCACCCGAGCAGCGCCTCGTTCTGCGCCGTGAGCCGGAGCTCGTACGGCTCGGGTCTGTTCTGCGCGGCCGCGAGCACGCCGGTCACGGGCTTCGGCCCGATCGCCTTCGCGCTGTGGCTCCTCGCGTGGCGCGGTCGCCGTCGTCGAGCCGCCTGAGATCCTCACTCGTGGCCGCGCTCGATGCTCCGGCGATCGAAGCGATTGCATGGTGGGGGCCCCTCGGTCTTGAATGAGGCTCGTCCCCCCACCGTCGGAGCCCCCATGCGCCTGAGCCGTGCCCTGTCGATCGTCGGTCTCGCCCTCGGCCTCGCGTGCGGCCTCGCGATCGCGCCTCGCCCGCGCGACGTCGCGTCCGATGCGTCGCGGGCCTCGCTCGGGGCGCTGCTCGACACGCTCTCGCCGGTGTCGTCGGCCCGCGCGCGTGTGGGTGGTCAGCCGCCCCCTTTCACGCTGCCCGCGGCCGTGGGAGGCCCTTCTTCGGGGCAATTCCGCATGGGTGAGCTCATCGGGCACCACCCCGTCGTCATCCTCTTCTGGGCGACGTGGTGCGTGCCCTGTCAGCAAGAGCTGCCCTTCTACGAGACCCTCTACCAGCGTCACCGCGCGGCCGGTCTGCGCGTGGTGGGCATCTCCATGGACAACGCGACGACGGTGTCCCGCGTGGGCCCTGCGGCGCGCCGGCTCGGCATCACCTTCGACATCGTCACGGACCTGGACACGCGCGTGACCACGCAGCTCAACCCGCGCCGCTCCGCGCCGTTCTCGATCTGGGTCAACCGCGAGGGCCGCATCACGTGGGAGCGCGAGGGCTTCGCGCCCGCCGAAGGCCAGACGATCACCGACGGCATCAACGCGCTCGTCGGCTCGGGCGGCTGACCGAGCTGCCGCGGACGTGGGCGTGACCGATCGCATCGAAGGCGCGCGGACGCAGTCGCGGCTCGAGCGCGCGTTCCAGAAGCACGTCCTCTCGCACCTGCTCGATGACGGGATGCGCGGCGTCGAGCCGCTCCGCGGTGAGCTCCTCGCGGGCGTGGGGGGGCGCGTGCTCGAGCTCGGCTTCGGGACGGGCTCGAACCTCCCGTACTACCGCGGTCGTACCGCCGGCATGAGCGAGCTCGTGGCGATCGAGCCGGCCGAGGGCCTGGCCGAGCTCGCGAAGGAGCGCCTCGATCGCTGGACCGATCGCACGGGGGTCCCGAGCCGCCTCGAGGTGCTCTCCGGCTCGCGACCGCTCCCGTTCGACGACGCCTCGTTCGACCGCGTCGTGATCACGTTCGTCCTCTGCTCCGTGCGTCGCGCGGACGTGATGCTCGCCGAGGCGCGCCGCGTGCTCGCGCCCGGAGGGCGCCTCGTGATCGCGGAGCACGTGGGTGCACGACCCGGAGCGATGCGCACGGCGCAGCGTGTCGTGCGCCCTGCGTGGAAGGCGCTGCTCGGCGGCTGCGATCCGCTCACCGACGCGCGGGGCGCGATCGCCGCGGCGGGCTTCGACACGGGTGCGCTCGGTGATCGGCGCCTCGAGCTTCCGTGGATCGTGAGCAGCGGCCTCGTGGGCGAGGCGACCGTCGCGTCCGACGCGGCTACCGATCGCGCACGGTGAGGCCGAGGGCCTGGTTCGCGAGCTCGCGCGCCACGCGCAGCTCGCGCGCCGGCGAGCTCGCCGTGACGTTCACGACCCAGTACGCGGGCTCTTCGACGAGCGCGATCTGCGCATAGGACGCGTAGATCTTCGCGGCCGCGTCGATCGCCTCGCCGCGGTAGAGCTCGCGGTGCAAGCGCAGCGTGCGCATCAGCGCGGGCCCTCTTCGCCGTCCGACGACGTCGAGGGAGGTGGCTCGCCGGCGCTCGGTGGAGACTTCTTTCCGTACTTCTCTTCCCAGCTCATCGCGATCCCCAGCGGATCCTCGAAGGCCTCCGCAGAGAAGTCGAAGGCCTCGAGCTCCTCGAGCGAAGGAGCCGCCTCTGCCGGGCCCATCGCGCCTGCCACGGTGCGCATCGTGACGCTCTCGATGAGCGCGCGGTTCTCGTGCTGCAGGCGCTGTCGATAGGCCGCGGCGAGGAGCTCGTTCGCGAACTCGCCCGCGAGGCGGGTGAGCTGCGCACGAAGCTCTCCCTCGCTCTTCTTGGGCGCGAGCGTCACGCGATAGCGCTCGGGCGAGGGCCGATCGAGGATCACGTAGGCGCGATCGAGAAACGTGTAGCCGGCGGCCTGGAGCGCCTCGAGCCCGTACGTAGTGGCGTCGATGGAGAGCGCGATGCTGGTGTCCGCGAGATCGATCGCGGCGATCTCCGGGGGCAGGGACGGGACGGCCTCGGTCATGCCGCTACGCGTAACACGATCGCCTGCGGCGGAGCAGGCGTCGCGCTCCTCCGTTCTCTCACACCGTCACTGCGTCGCCGGGGCGTCCGCGGCGGGTGGCGTCGCGTCGGACGCGGGCGCGTAGGCAGGCGTGCTGCCGAGGAGCTCGCGCAGCCGATCGCTCCGCTCCTGCTCGGAGATTCGCAGGAACTGGCTCGACTCGAGCGTCAGCACGGGCACGCCGCTCGTGCCGCCCACCACCACGGGGAGCTGCCCGTCCCAGCGCTGCGTCTGCCGGTACGCGATGACCTCGGGCGAGGTCGAGAGCCGGATGATCTCGTTGGCCTGCGCCTCGGCCCGCGCGCGGATGAGGATCGCGTCGGCCTCACCTTGCGCGCGCTGACGCGACGCCTCGGCCTCACCGCGCGCCTGCGCGATGTTCTGCTCGGCCTCCGCCCGGACCTGACGCACGCGGTTCTCGGCCTGGATCGCGTTCTGCGTGGCCGCCATGGCCTCGTTGATCGAGTCGACGACGTTCGGCGGCAGGCGCAGCGCCGAGACGAACGTGAGCTGATCGACGACGAAGCCATCGCCTCCGAGGCGCTCCTCGATCGCGGCCTGCGCCTGGTGCAGGAGCTCGGTCTTGCGCACGCCGTAGATGTCCTGCACCTCCATCTGCGAGGCGGCCTCCGAGATCGCCTCCCGCACGACGTTGCGCACGTAGCCGTGCGCTAGCACCGAGATGTCGCGCTCGCGGAACCGCGAGTAGAGGCGCGGCGCCATCGTGCGGTCGATGTGGAACGCGAGGCCCACGTCGGCGTTGACGCTCACACCCTCGCGCGACGCGAACGTGATCGACTCGTCGGTCGGTGATCCTTCGTGGAGGTCGGCGGTCCACACCACGTTCTGCACGTTGGTGGGGAACTCGATGATCTCCTCGGTGGCCGGGTTGTACATGACCCAGCCGGTCACGATGGGCGCGTCCTCCACGCCGCGCTCGGAGCCCGCGAGGTGGACGCGGATGCCCACGTGGCCCACGTCCACGCGCGTACAGGACGCGTAGAAGAGGCAGCTCGAGGAGAGCAGGAGCACCGCGACGAGGGCACCGATGGAATAGAGCCGGAACGGGCTCCACGAGCTGGTGGACATGACGACACTTCCTCCTGACGTCTCCGAACCGGTACGCGCTCTCGTCTATTCGGTACCGCGGCGTGCCTCGTGGTTGGCTCACAGCGGGGACATCGAGCGCGAGGGGGATTTGATAGCGTTTCGCCCGTGACTGCCATCCCCACGTATGACGACGGCGCGCTCCTGCGCGGCCTCGCCCTCGACCTCGATCGCCCCGCCTTCTTCCGCTTCCGCAAGCTCCCGCACGCCGAGCGCGTGGTGATCACGAACCTCGAGGGGAACTGGGCGGTGCTCACGTCCGACGAGCTCCGCGCCTTCGTCGCGGGCGCGCTCGATCCCGCCTCGAGCCTCCACACGCTCCTCCGGGAGCGCAATTTCCTTCGCGCACACCACGACGTCGCGGCCGCGCGCGCGCGTCTCGAGCATCGCCGCGTCCACCTGGATCGCGGTCCGATCCTCCACATGATGATCGTGACGCTGCGCTGCAACGAGACCTGCCTCTACTGCCACGCCTCGCGCGCCGAGATGGACGCGGTGCACACCGACATGACGCCCGAGATCGCCGACGCGTCGGTGGATCTCGCGTTCCAGACGACGAGCCCCTCGCTCACGATCGAATTCCAGGGCGGAGAGCCGCTCGTGAACTTCCCGATCGTGAAGCGCATCGTCGAGCGCGGTCAGGCCAAGAGCCGCGAGACCGGAAAGCCCGTCGAGTTCACGATGGTCACGAACCTCGCCCTCATGGACGAGGACAAGCTCGCGTTCCTCCTCGCCAACAAGGTTCAGATCTGCACGTCGATCGACGGCCCCGAGGAGCTCCACGACAAGCAGCGCAAGCTGCCCCTCGCGCCTGCCGAGGGGCGCGGTGCTCGCAACGATGGCTCCGCGTATCGCGTGGCGGCGTACTGGATTCGCCGCATCAACGAGGCCTACGTCGCAGCGGGCCTCGACCCGAGCCTCTACCACGTGGAGGCGCTCCTCACGACGACGCGCAGCTCGCTCGAGCGGTGGAAGGAGATCGTCGACACGTTCGTGTCACTCGGGGTGAAGTCGATCTTCCTCCGGCCCATCGACCCGTTCGGCTTCGCGGAGAAGACCGCCAAGATCGTCGAGTATCCTCGCGCCGACTACCTGGCGTACTACCGGGCTGCGACCGACTACGTGCTGTCGCTCAATCGCTCGGGCACGCAGCTCCTCGAGCGCTACGCGGCCATCTTCCTCACGAAGATCCTCCGCGGCGAGGATCCGAATTTCCTCGACATCCGCAGCCCCGAGGGCGCCGGCGTCGGCGCCCTCGCCTACAACTACGACGGCAAGGTGTTCACGAGCGACGAGGGCCGCATGCTCCACGAGCGCGGCGACGATGCGTTCCTGCTCGCCTCCGACGTGCGCACGGCGCGCTACCGCGAGGTCGTGGGCCATCCCACGGTGCGCTCGACCGTGATCGCCTCGAACCTCGACGGACAGCCGGACTGCGTGTCGTGCGCCTACAACCCGTATTGCGGAACGCAGACGGCACACAACCACAAGACCCTCGGCTCGATCTTCGGACGCGCCCGCGAGAGCCACGTCTGCGCCGTCCACAAGGGCGTCCAGGACTATCTCTTCGAGACGCTCGCCACCGCCGACGCCGAGACGCTCGAGATCCTCCACCGCTGGACGACGATCCGCCCGCGCGAGCACTTCGTGCAGCGACCCGAACGTGCGGGGTGAGGCGCACGGTCCCGACGCAGAGGTCCACATCGCGTGACGCGCATCGTGCGCGAGCGCTGCGCTACCCTGGGCGAGTGAGCCGACGCATCGCTTCTGTCCTCACCCTCCTCGCGCTCGGCGGCTGCGGCCTCTCGGCGGACTTCGCCCCTCCGCGCCGTGATGCGTCCGCGGCAGGAATGGACGCGGCGTCGGACGCGGCGAGCCCCGACGCGGCCCCCGACGCCGACCTCGACGCGGGCCCGCGCCCCGATGCGTGGAGCGACCCGAGGTTCGACGCGGCGATCGACGCGCAGGAGCAGCCCGTCGACGGCTTCCGCGAGGACACGCACCTCGACGCACCTGCGACCGACGCCTGGTCGGGTGACGCCGGGCTCGATCCGGCGTGCACGACCGCCATCGACGGCGAGCCCTGTGGCGACTTTCCGCCGCAGCTCTGCGTGTCGGGGCGCTGCGTGGTGGCAGGGTGCGGCGACGGCTTCGTGGGCGCGGGCGAGGCGTGTGAGCCGGTGATGCACCCGGCGTGTGACCCGCGCACGTGTCAGTGGCCGTGCAATGACGACTTCGGCTGTCCCGGCACCGACTGCACCAGGGGCACGTGCATGGACCACCTCTGCCACTACGAGAACGTCGTGGGCAGCTGCACGTTCGCGGCCGACACCGGCACGACCACGGGCGTCTGCGTCGCGGGCCTCTGCTCGCCTGTCCACTGCGGCGATGGGATCGTCGAAACGGCCACGGGCGAGCTCTGTGACCCTCCGGGCCTCGGCTGCACCGGCTGCCGGTTCGACTGCGCGACGAACGAGGACTGTCAGAACGGAGATCCCTGCGATGGCAGAGAGGTCTGCCGACCGATCACCGATGCCGGCGGACGCGTGACGGGGCGCGTGTGCGAGGCCGATCCGGCGTCGATCCCCTGCACGGCCGGCCCCTGCTTCGCGCCCACGTGCGTGCCGATGTCCAGCGACGCACCGCGTTGCGGCCAGGTGCTCGTGGGCGACGACGACCACGACGGCTTCGTCGAGGGCATGACCTGCGGCTCGTTCGGCGGCGACTGTGACGACACCGATCCGCGCCGGCATCCTGGCTTGCCCGAGATCTGCGCCAACGGCATCGACGACGACTGCAATCCCGCCACGGCCGACGGCGCGGGGGCGATCGTTCGCTGGTGTCGCGACGCCGACGGGGACCACTTCGGTGATCGGCTCGTCACGATGGAGTCGTGCAGCGCGCCAGGTCCGGACTGGGTGCTCGACTGCAGCGACTGTCTCGACACCAACGAGCTCGTGAATCCCGGGCAGACGAGCTATTTCGCCGCTCCGTACCTCGACGCGTCGGGGACGGAGAGCTTCGACTACGACTGCCGCAATGGCGAAGAGCGCGAGCTCGACGGCACCGTCTCGTGCGACGCGCTCATCCGCCTCGGATGCAACTCGTCGGCAGGTTGGCTCGACGCAGTGCCAGGCTGTGGAGAAGAAGGGAGCTGGGCGACGTGCAACGGCGTCCTCTTCCTCTTCTGCCGCGCGAACGTCGCCACGCGCACCCAAGGTTGCCGCTGATCCTCTCGGTCGGCGCGCTCAGGCCAGGAGCTGTCCGCCGCGTGCCCAGTCCGCGCGTGCCAGCGCTTCGGCGACCCAAGCCTCCGACTCGCGGAAGAGGCGCTCTTGCTTCTCCACGTCGTACGACTCGTCACTCGAGCGACGCTCGTGTCGGTCCGTGAAGAACTTGCCGGTGACGTCTTCGAGCTCGGGGGCGTCGCACACCCACGCGATGCCGCTCGCGCCCTGATCCACCGTACGCGCCTGGGGGAGCAGCGGGAACACCCACCGGAAGAGCACGCGCTGAAGGCCCGTCGCCTTCGGCACCGCGGTCTCCGGCACGAAGCCCGGACACACCGCGTTCACCGTGACGCCGGTGCCTTCGAGACGTCGCGCCATCGCGTATGTGAACCACACGTTCGCGAGCTTCGAGCTCTGATAGAACACCATCGGGTCGTAGTACTTCTGCCCACCGAGGTTCGCGTAGTCGAAGTCGGGGCCCTTGCCGGGGCCCGTGCCCGGGATGTGCATCGTGGAGGACACGACGACCACACGGCCCGGCGCCGAGCGCACGAGCAAGTCACGAAGCTCGGTCGTGAGCGCGAAGTGACCGAGGTGGTTCGTGGCGAGCTGGAGCTCGAGGCCCTCGTCCGTCGTGCGCAGCGTCTCGGGCGCGATGAGGCCGGCGTTGAGCACGAGGAGGTGAAGGGGCGAGCGCGTCGCGCGGAACGCACGCGCGAAGTCGCGCACCGACGAGACCGAGGCGAGATCGATCTCCATCGCGTCCACGTCGGCGTCAGGGACCTCGTCGCGGAGCCTGGCTGCCGTCGTGCGTCCCGCCGCGAGGTCGCGGACGGCGAGCACGACACGGTGCCCCGTGGTGAGCAACTTCCGTGCGGTCGCGAGGCCGAGGCCGCGGTTCGCGCCCGTGATCACGGCGACGCGTCGTTCGTTCGAGTGAGGAGACGGCACCGAGACGCTCATGGCCCCACGCTGCCTCTGTCGGCGGGCCGCGGGCAGGGGGCGCGGGGGAGACGCTCCGTCAACCAGCAGTCAACGATCGGTCCGAGCGGCTCGCCGACCGAGCTGCTCGGCGAGGAATGCCACCGTGGCGCGCACGTTCGCCGAGCGGCTGCGCTCGCGCGCGAAGAGCGCATGGACGCCGGGCCCGGGGGCCGCCACGGGCGCGAGCACCTCCACGAGGCGGCCCGCGGCGATCGCGTCCTCGACCATGAAGTCGAGGACCTGGCAGATGCCCATGCCCGCGAGCGCGCCGTCCACGAGACGCTCGCCGTGATCGACGAGCAGCGGGCCGTCGACGGGCACGGTCAGCGGCGTGCGACGATCGCGATCGAGGAAGGTGAAGGCGCGGGGGCGACCGTTCGGACCCACGAAGCGGAGACACGCGTGCTCGGCGAGCTCGGCCGGGGTCGCGGGCGCGGGGTGGGTCGCGAGGTAGCGCGGCGAGGCCACGGTCACCCAGCGCGGCGTCCAGAGCGGGCGGCCGAGGAGGCTCGAGTCTTCCGGGGCGCCGAGGCGCACGGCCACGTCGATCCGCTCCTCCACGAGCCGGAGCAGGCGATCGGTGATGGTGAGACGGAACGTGAGCGCGGGGTGGCGCTCGACGAGCCGGCCGAGCGCGCGCACGAGCAAGGGGCCGAGGATGGGTGAGCACGTGAGGTGGACTTCGCCGCGTGGCTTGCGACGCGACTCCTGTGCGGCGGCGCGCGCTGCGCCGAGCACCCCGACCGCGTCACGACAGGCTGCGAGGAAGGCCTCGCCTTCGGGCGTGACGCTGACCGAGCGCGAGGTGCGCACGAGGAGCGCCACGCCGAGGTCCGTCTCGAGGCGCCGCACCGACTTGCTGACGGCCGCGGTGGTCACCCCGAGCGTCTCGGCGGCCCGCCGGAACGAGCGCGTCTCGGCGACGCGGACGAAGGGGAGGATGCCGTCGAAGAGCTGGGTCGTGGCGCTCACGGTCGCGATCGTATCCCCAGAGGAAACGACCGTCAGCCGGTGAGGGTGCGCAGCGTCGTCGTCAGACGTACTCGACCTTGATCGTCTCGACGATGGCCTTGAGCGCGGCGCGCACGACGTCGGTGTCGCGGTGTCGCACGATGACGAAGCCATCGCCCTCGTAGCTGTCGCTCTTGGGCGCGCCCACCGTCGGGAGCTTGAACTCCTCCACGAGCCCCGCGACCTTGTGCTGCGCGGCCTCGACGCCGGTCACGCGCGCCACGCGGCCGCGGCCCATGCCGCGGAGGTACGCGCAGCCCACGGCGTACTTGCGCTCGTAGGGGCCATCGAAGGCCTGATCGACCACGGCGCGCGCCCACGCACGGTAGGGATCGAAGTCGTGCGCGAGGCCGGTCATGCGCGTGATGTTCGCGCCCGGCGGGCGCTGCGCGATCTCGCCGATCGCGAGGGGCTCGCCCACCTTGGAGCTCGCCGAGCGCTGGAACCACTCCATGTGCGTGAAGCCCGAGTCGAGGCCGAGCGCCTGCACTGCCGCGAGGCCCATCTTCTTCGGGGCGTCGTACTCGGGCCCCGAGATGTCGCGCGGCAGGAGGCAGCTCCACTGGATCCACGGGTTCTCGAGGACCTCGAGGCACGCGGGCAGATAGTGGGAGATCGAGTGGAACAAGGGCTTTCCCGCGATCGTGATCGTCTCGAAGCTGAACTCGCGACCCTTGAGGAATTCCTCGGCGAGCACCGGTCGATCGGCGCTCGGCTGCACCGCGTCGAGCGCGCCGCGCAGCGAGGCGACGTCGCTCACGCGGAACGTGGCCTTGGCGCCCATGCCTGCCGGGGGCTTCATCACGATCGGAAAGCCCACCTCGTTCACGAAGTCCTCGGCGTCTTTCCAGCTGCGCACGAGCTTGTGGCGCGCAGTCGGCAGGCCTGCGGCGCGCAGCGCGTCCTTCATGCGGGCCTTGTCGCGGAAGAGATCGGCCGTGCGCGGATCGGTGCCCGGGATGCCGAGCACCGAGCGCGCCTCGGCGAGCTGCACCTGGAGCGGCTCGAGGATGCCGGTGAGCCTGTGGATCGGTCCGTGGCGCTTGCTGAGCACGCGACAGGCATCGACGAGGTCTTGCGCAGAGAGACCGTCCGAGACGCGCACGAGGTCCGAGAACATCCGCGCGTCGTCGCCCTTGGGGCTCTCCTGCATCACGCCGAGGAGGCGCACGTCGGGCAGGCGCGCTGCGGCGCGCGCGAAGCGCATGGTGGTCTCGAGAGGGAAGGGTGCGGCGAAGACGACGTTGCGGAGGCTCATCGGCGACGAGGATACACGCGCGCAGTGAGCCATCGGCGCGCGATCGCGATGGAACGTACGTGTCCGTTCTTGGTACCGTGCTCACACCATGCGCGTCGTCTTCCTCCAGCCGAACTATCCCCCCGAGATGCAGCAGTACACGCGAGGCCTCGCCGAGGTCGGCGTGAAGGTCTACGGCGTGGGCGACAGCCACCCCGACTCGCTCGCCCCGATGGTGAAGAAGGCCCTCTCGGGCTACCTGCAGGTGCCGCGCATCATGGACGAGGACGACGTCGTGCAGCGCACCACGGAGTGGCTCCGCGGCGTGGAGATCGATCGGGTGCTCGCGAACTGGGAGCCCCTCGTGATCCTCGCGGCCAAGATCCGCGAGCGCTGGGGTGTGCCGGGCATGAGCGTCGACACCGTGCGCGGCTTCCGCGACAAGCAGCTCATGAAGGAGCGCGTGCGCGCCGCGGGCCTGCGCACGCCGAGGTCGCGTCGTGCCACCTCGAAGAACGAGGTGTGGGCCGCGCGCGAAGAGATCGGCTACCCGATGATCATCAAGCCGATCGCGGGCGCCGGCTCGGCAGACACGTACCGCGTCGACTCGGACGTCGACCTCGAGAAGGTGCTGGCGCTCACCGCCCACGTCGTGGAGGTGAGCTGCGAGGAGTACATCGAGGGCGACGAGTTCACCTACGACACGGTGTGCGTCGGTGGGCGCCCGATCTACGAGAACTGCACCCAGTACCTGCCCAAGCCGCTCGAGGCGCGCAGCCACGAGTGGATCAGCCCGGTGGTCATCACCATCAAGGACATGCAGCAGCCCTTCGTGCGCAAGGGCGTCGAGCTCGGTCGCAACGTGCTGCGCGCGCTCGGCATGGGCGACGGCTTCACCCACATGGAGTGGTTCTACACGAAGAAGGGTGAGGCCGTGTTCGGCGAGATCGGCTGTCGCCCCGGCGGCGCGCGCATCGTCGACCAGATGAACTACACGAGCGACATCGATCTCTTCCGAGAGTGGGCGCGCGTGGCGTGCTGGCACGCGTTCGATGCGGACGCGACGCGCCGATACAACGCCGGCATCATCTTCAAGCGCGCCAAGGGCCACGGTCGCATCACGCAGATCGTCGGGCTCAACGCGTGGAAGCAGCGCTGGGGAAACTGGATCGTCGAGGACGAGCTCCTCCGCCCGGGCACGCCGCGCCGCGACTGGAAGCAGACGCTGCTCTCGGACGGTCACCTCATGTGCCGTCATCCCGACTGGGACACCGCGAAGGAGATGTGCTTCGACGCGGCCAAGAACATCACGCTGTACGCGGAGTGACACTCGCGTCGCCGAGGTCGCGGGCGGATCCGCTCCCGAGCCTCGCGCCGGACTCGATCCACACCGAGTCGCCGAATTCGTGCGTGCGGAAGCGCTCCTCGGCGAGGCGCGCGTCGACCTCGGCGAGGAGCGCATCCGGCGCGAACGCGCGCAAGAGCTCGCGGTGGCTCGTGCCGGGCTCGTGCGTGCCGGACACGATCACCTCCACCACACGCAGCGCGCTGTCCCGGCCGATCCGTTGATCCGCCACGTCTGCCAGCGCTCCGCGCCTCGTCGACGCGTCGCGCAGGGAGCTCGCGGCGTGCTCGAGCGCGCGCACGACCGTGGTGCCGATCGCGATCACGCGGCCGCCGCGGGCGCGCGCGTCGAGGACGAGGCGAGTCGTTCGGAGCGGGATGCGATAGGCCTCATCGAGCGGAAGGCGAGCGTCGAGCGCGGGATCGCCCGTGGAAGAGAGGCCCGCCGCGTGCGTGAGCGTCGCGAACGAAGCGCCTCGCGCGCGGATCGCGGCGAGACCAGCCCAGTCGAGGACGAAGCCTGCCGAGGGTGGCTCGAACGCGACCGCAGGGCCTGCGATCACCGTCCACACATCCCAGAGGGCGAGGGCCTCGGGCACGTGCGCGTACTGCACCGGACGACCCAAGCGCGCGAGCTCCGACCAGAACACGCCGTGCGCGCCCTCGAACGAGATCCGCACGAAGCGTGGGTGTTCCAGCGTCTCGATCACCGTGAACACGAGCGGGCTGCCCTCGAGCGCGAGGAGGTCGCCCGCGCGCATCGACGGCGGACCGGCCCGCTCCTCGGTGCGCGTGCGGTGGTCGCCTTCGCCGAAGAGCACCGCGTCGAACACCAGATCGGTGGGCTCGAGCGTGCGGCGTGCGGCCAGTCTCACCTCGACGCGTGCTCCCGTGCGGAGGTGATGGCTCACGAGGCTCGCAGGCAACGTCGCAGCGTCGTTGGCCACGACGACGTCGCCGGATCGTACGAGCGAGGTCCACTCGCGACGCGGCACGATCGACATCGACCCCGTGCCATCCATCGCGAGCAGGCGTGCGTCGCGCGGACGCTGCGTTGGTGTGCTCGCGGCAACGAGCGCGGCGCCCGCCGCGTCGGGATGGATCGTCCCGCGGGGGCTCACGAGCGGACCTCGCCGCGTGCGGCGATCACGGCGCGGAGGAGGGCGCGTGCCGCGTCGACGGGTCGCTTCAGGCTCGCGCGATCGGAGCCTGGCAGCGCGAGCTCGTGGAGGGGCGTGTCCATGTCGCCCGGATCGAGCGAGAGCACGCGAACACGCTCGCCCGCGAGCTCCAGCGACCAGATCGCGGACAGGTGCGCGAGCGCGGCCTTGCTCGCGCCGTACGCACCCCACTCCGCGTAGGCGCTCGTGGCCGCGTCGCTCGAGACGTTGAGCACCACGCTCGGTGCGCTCTCGCGCGCGGCGGCTGCGAGCGGACCGAGCAGCGCCTTCGTGAGGCGGAAGGGCCCGAGGAGGTTCGCGGCGAGCGCGGCCTCGAGGTCCTCACAGTCGGTGTCTCCCAGAGGCCGCAGCGGGACGGGGCCGAGGCTCGAGGCGTTGTTCACGAGGAGATCGATCGCGCCGCTCGCTCCGACGCTCGCGCCCACCTGGAGCGCGATGCGGTGGATGTCGTCCTTGTCGGCCACGTCGGCGACGATGCCGATCGCCCCGGTCTCCTCGGCGACCGCGATCACTCGTTCGCGCGTGCGTGCGACGAAGGCGACCTCCGCCCCCGACGCGCGGAGCGCCCGCACCAGGGCCAGGCCCAGTCCGGAGGTCCCTCCCGTCACCACGACGCGCAACCCCGCGAGTGCGCGAAGTTCCGTGGCCTCGTTGTCCATTTCCTCGACATTCGTGCTCGTCATGGCCGCATCTCCTCGTTTCGATGGGTGGAGCGTGGATGCGTGCTCGGCTTGCGTCGCTTGCTTCGTCCAACGGATTGGCAGAACGTCGAGGTGATGTCCGAGACCGACGATCCCACGCGCGTGGCCGCGCACCTGGCGAGGAACCTCCTCGGGCTGCGGCACGCGCGTGGCCTCACGCAGGAGGAGCTCTCGCGCGCTGCCGGCGTGCCACGCTCGACGATCGCGAACCTGGAGTCCGGCAGCGGCAATCCGTCGCTCGCGGTGCTCGTGAAGGTGAGCCGTGCCGTGGGCGCACCGATCGACGAGCTGCTCGCTTCACCTCGCGCGAAGGTGCGTCGGTGGCGTCACGACGAGCTCGGAGCGGAGCGCCGCGGGCGCGGCGTGGTGATGACGCCGCTCGTGCCCGAGCCCGTGCCCGAGGAGCTGCTCGCGACCATGGACTTCGCGCCTGGCGCGGTGATGGGCGGCACGCCTCATCTGCCCGGCACGCGCGAGTACTTCACGCTGCTCGCGGGCGAGGTCGTGATCGTGATCGCCGGCGAGGAGCACGCGCTCGCCGCAGGCGACGTGCTCGCGTTCCCCGGGAACGTCCCGCACGGCTACCGCAACGCGAGCACGAAGAAGCCGGCCCGCGGGGTGTCGGTGGTCATCCTCGCGAAGGCCGGCGTCTGATCGTCGTGATCGCCACGGGCGATCACGAGCCCTGCCTCACTCGCCGAGGAGCGTGGTGAGGCTCTCGATGCGGCTGGGCGCGGTCGCGCTCGCCGCGTGCACGGCGTCGGCCGCGCTGTCGGGGATGGCACGCACGAGCTCCACGTCGAGCTGTGCCGGATCGGTGGTGACGTTGCCGGCCCACGCCGACACGAATTCCATCTGCGTCAGCGCGCGGAAGCGGCGCTCGAAGCAGTCGTCGGTGTCGTAGTCGACGAGCGTGGCGAAGATCGAGAGCGTTCCGTCGCCGTTGTCGACGAGCTCGATCGCGCGCGCCTGCGAGGGGAAGTCGGCGATGGCGCTCGCCATGATCTCCCAGTAGCCGGGGTGCGCTGCGTCGGCGCCGTGCACGGCGCGGATCTGGTTGTCGTGCACGTGGCCCACGAGCCATGCGATCACCTCCGGATGCGAGGCCACGATCGCCTCGATCTCCGGGCCGCTCAGCGCGCCGGGAACCATGGGGCCGTCGGTGCCCTGGCCTTCGTAGACGTCGATCGAGCGCGTGTTGTGGTGCGACGCGAGCATCACGAGGACGCCGTCGGTGACGGCGCGATCGAGCTCTGGCTCGAGCCAGCCGTCGATGAAGTCCTGCGTGAGCAGGCCCTCGGAGCCGCCGCTGCGATCGCTCGTGTCGATCGCGACGATGCGCAGCACGCCGGGCACCACGTCGAGCGTCCAGTTGGCGCCGAGCGTCGTGTCCACGTCGCCGCTCGCCGGGTAGCCGTGTCCCGACGGGCCCATCGGTCCGTCGGCGGTCGCTGCGCGCACGGCCGCGACGATCTCGTCGCGATCGACGATGTGACGCGCAGGATCCGCCGTGATCGCGCGGCGCCCCACCGCGCCGTACCAGTTGCGGTAGTCGCGCGTTCCGCCGAGCGGGCTCGTGCCGATGGCCTGCATGCGGCTGCGATCGCTCGGCGCGTTGATGCCCACGATCTCCACGTCGTGGTTGCCCGGCACGTAGAGCCACGGCGCGGGGAAGGCCACGGGATCGAAGGGATCCTTCGGATCGTTGTCGGGGCCCGGGACCGGATCGTCGTCGTCGCCCGAGTCCGTGTGCAGGCCGGGCTCGCCGTTCATCAGCTGGATGACCCAGTCGAGCTCGTTGCCCTGCGCGCTGTCGGCGCAGTCGCCCGTGATGATGCCGAAGTCGAGCGATCGGCCCCCCGCGGTGATGCGCTGGAAGGTGCGGCTCATCGCGGAGACCGCGCGCGGCAGATAGGCCTCCTGCGCGCGCAGGCCCGACGGGATGTCGGGATTGTCGAGCGCTGACAGGCGCGAGGGTGACTCGTCGTCCACCAGCTGGAAGTCCGACAGCTGCGCGAGCCACGCGATCGAGTGTCGGCCGGTGGTGGTCGTGGAGTCGGCGCCGAGATCGTTGCGATGCACGTGCGAGAGGCCGGGCCCCGGATCGGTTCGCGCGTAGTCGAGCGCGCGGTACATCAGCTCGCCCTCCTCCTCGGCGGGGTTGAGCGGCCCGCTCATCGGGAGGCGCGCGACGTGAGGCAGGTAGGTGCCCTCGAGCGTGCTCGCGAAGTGCGGCAGCGCCGTGGTGGGCATGGGATCGGTGTCCTCACAGCGCGGCAGGCGCAGGCCCATGTGCATCTCGGCGTCGATCGCGGGCGCGTCGCGCGGCTCCGGCGCATCCGCGAGATCGGCCGCGTCGGTCGCGCCCGCATCGGGCATCGGGTCAGGGCCGGGGCACGCGCTCAGCGCAAACGGCAGCGGCAGGAACGGGAGCAACACGGACGCACGGCGCAACGTCATGCGCGCGATCGTACCTGCGTGTCACGTTCGTGTCGCCGGTGTGTCAGATCCGAGATCCCGCCGAGCGCAGCGCGAGGCGCCCAAGCGGGGCTGGGGCCCCGCGCGGAGTCACGAACGTCAGCGAGTGGAGCGGGAGGGGGCCCCGCCTCGCGGGGGAGGGGGCGCATGCCCATCTCAGGGACCGAGAAGGAACCGAGATCGCGCCGAGCGTAGCGCGAGGCGCCCAAGCGGGGCTGGGGCCCCGCGCGGAGTCACGAGCGTCAGCGAGTGGAGCGGGAGGGGGCCCCGCTTCGCGGGGGAGGGGGCGCATGCCCCCTCCGGCAATCTCAGTCGCCGAGCGAGACACCGAGCGCGCGGGCCATCTCGCACATCTGTCCGCGTGGGTCGACGAGCTTGGGCTTGCGGATCGCCTCGGCGATCGGGAACGAGACGATGTTCTCGCCCCGCAGCGACACCATCTTGCCCCACTCGCCGCGCGCCGCGAGCTCGGCCGCCGCGTGACCGAAGCGCGTGGCGAGGATGCGATCGAACGACGACGGGCTTCCGCCGCGCTGCACGTGACCGAGCACCGTCACACGCATGTCGGCGTCGATGAGCTTCGAGAGGCCGTCGGCCACGCGCTGCGCCGCGCCCTGGAGCCGCGGCATCGCGCCGGCCTTGTGCTCGACCACGCTCGCCTCGCCACCGGCTGGCTTGGCGCCCTCGCTCACCACGATGATCGAGTACTTCTGACCTTCGGCGCGGCGCTTCTCGATCATCTTCGCGACGGGCTCGAGGCGATAGGGGATCTCGGGGACGAGGATCGCGTCGGCGCCGCTCGCGGTGCCCGCATGCAGGGCGATCCAGCCCGCGTCGCGTCCCATCACCTCGACGAGCATCACGCGGTCGTGGCTCTCGGCCGTGTCGCGCAGACGATCGATCGCCTCCATCGCGATGCCCACGGCCGTGTCGAAGCCGAACGTCTGGTCGGTCGAGCCGAGGTCGTTGTCGATGGTCTTGGGCACGCCGATCATCGGCAAGCCCTTGTCGATGAAGCGCTGCGCGATGCGCATCGAGCCGTCGCCGCCGATCGAGATCACGCCCTCGAGGCCCACCTTCTTGGCGTTCTCGACCACCCGATCGGACACGTCCGTCTCGTGGACGGCGCCTGCGGCGTCCTTCACCACGAAGCGGAAGGGGTCGCTGCGGTTCGAGGTGCCGAGGATGGTGCCGCCTCGCGTGAGGATCTGGTTCACGTCGCGCGGCTGGAGCCAGCGGTTGCCGTTGGGCCCTCGGTAGTCGAGATCGACGAGGCCGCTCAGCGCGTCCTCGATGCCGAACATCTCGAAGCCGTGCTGCTCGACGCCGACCTTCACGGCGGCTCGGATCACTGCGTTGAGGCCCGGGCAGTCACCACCACCCGTGAGAATGCCGATCTTTCGCGCCATGCCGCCATCCTACGCGCGCCGCGCGCGTCCACCACGCCCTCGTCGCGGCCCGTCGCGGCCTCGGCGCTTCAGCCGCTCGATTCGGTCGGTCGTGCGGGCTTGAGCTTGCGTGGCGGAAGGAGATCGGGCTGCCGCTCGAGCTTCTTGGCCATGAAGATCGCGGCATCGAGCTTCGTGAAGCTGCGCCGTCGGTAGAACGCGAGGGCGTTCTCGTTGTTCTCCGCGACCTCGAGCACGAGGTGCGTGCAGCCGTGCATGCGCGCGAGGTGCTCGAGCTGCTCCATCATGAAGCCGCCGACGCCTCGGCCTTGGTACTCGGGGTGCGTCGCGAGCTCTTCGACGAAGAGCGGCCGCATGTCGCGCGACTCGAAGTACCGCGGGTTGATCCAGTTGTCGGACCCCGTGACCTCGTAGGCGCACTCGGCATACCCCACGACGTCGTCGCCCACCTCGAACACGAGCTGCTCGACGCCCTCGTCGTCGTAGGTCTCTTCGAAGCGCTCCTTGCTCCGGGGACGCTGGTACTCGACCGTCTCGCGGTTCACGTCGCGGAACGAGAGCTTGAGGAATTCCCAGACGCGGTTGATGTCGCGTCGGTGCATGCGTCGCACCGTGAGCTCGGCGGTCTTCTTCGACGCGATCTTCGTGTCGAACGCGTCGGGCGTGCGGCGTGAGCGCGCCTTCTTCTTGGGTCGCTCTGCGCGCTCCTCGGCGGGGCTCGCCGCGCTCGCCTCGGTCGTCTTCGACCGTCGTCTCGGGGTCGCCATGACTACGCGGAGGCTATCGCACTCGTGCCGATCGGGGGGCGGGCTAATGCGGGGGTCTCGGGCCGGGCTCGATCCCCTCTGGCCAGCATCCAGAGGCCACCGACCAGCGCGGGGGCCTGTCCTGTGAGGTAGCCCACGAGCGCGAGGAGCATCGCGTCGGTCGTCGTGACGATTCCGTCTCCTGCCGCGACGAGGAGCGCGACCGCCACACCCTCGCGCACGCCCACACCGCCGATCGAGATCGGCAAGAGCACCGAGATCACGATCGCGTTGCCCACCGCCAGCAGCGTCAGCGGCGACAGCTCGATGCCCACCGCGAGGCCGCTCGCGGCGAAGGTCGCCGACAGGAACGCGTGCGACAGGATGCCGAGGCCCAGCGCGGGCGCGAGGCTCGAGAGCGCGAGGCCCCCGGCCATGGCCTCTGCGATCTTCTTGGCGCGCGGGCGAAGCGGGCCAGGGGCCAGGCCCGCCAGCGAGGCGGCGCGCGCGGGGCTCGAGAGCACGAAGAGGCCGAGCAGCGCGACGCCTGCCATGCCGAGGGCGACGAGCACTCCGAAGAGGCCCAGGCGCTCGAGCAGGCCGAACGGCAGGAGCACGAGGCACACCGTCGCCATGCCGACGAGACCGACGAGCTTCTCGACGAGAATGACCGCGCCGCTCGTCGCGTAGTCGCCCGTGCGCCGCCCGATGTCCCAGAGCCGATAGCCATCGAGGCCCGTCGTCGAAGGCGTGAACGCGCCGATGAAGCGGCCGACGAGGAAGGAGCGGAAGAGCACGGTCAGCGGCTCGTTCACACCGCGCGTGGCGAGCAACACGCGCCAGCGCAGGACCCCCGTGGTGACTGCGCCGAAGTGGAGCACGATCGCGAGCGCCACCCACGTGGGTGAGAGGTTCGAGGCCCGATCGAGCAGGACGTCGACGCCATCGCGCAGCACCATCTGGCGCAAGAGCCAGCCGAGGAGGCCCAGCGTCACGATCACCTTGAGCGCGAGAAGCCACCCGCGGCGCGGGGCGTTTGCTCGTCCCGCTGCGGGCGCACGGACGGGCTCGATCGCCGGGGTCTCGTCGGGTCGCGTGGCCGGATCCGCCATGGGCCTCGCTTATCGAGGTGTCGAGATCCGGTCAAATTTGTGAGCTTCCTTGGCCAGGAACCGGCGGCGTCGGTGGGTTGCGGCTATCATGGCGCGACGTTGGAGGGATCGATGAACTTGGGTCGTGGGCCCGCGCTGTACGTTGCGGGCGTCATCGTGCTCTGTGAGCTCTTGTTCGTGCCGGCGCGACTCCTCGCGCAGACGAGTGATGGAGGAGCGACGAGCGATCAAGTGGCCGCTGGCCTCTCGGGCGACGAAGAAGCGCGCATGCGCTTCGAGCTCGGTCGCCGCTACTACGACACGGGTCGCTTCGAGGACGCGGCGCGCGAGTTCGCCGAGGCGCACCGCCTGAGCGGCCGCGCCGAGCTCCTCTACAACCTCTTCCTCGCGTATCGAGACTCGGGCGACGACGTGCACGCCGCGGAGACGCTGCGCGCGTACATCCCCTCGCTCGAGGCGGGTGAGCGACGCACGCAGCTCGAAGCGCGCCTTCGCGTGCTCGAGCAGCGCCTCGCGCAGGGCGGCACCAGCGAGGCGGGGACGGGCGACGAGCCGGGGACGGGCAGTGAGCCCGGGACCGGCAGCACCGAAGGGGACGTGGGCGGGCAGGGGTCGACGGGCGCGGTCGAAGATCATGCGCCTTCGTCGGGCGGCGGGCTCGGTGTCGTTCCGTGGGTGATCGTGGGCGTGGGCGGCGCGCTCATCGTGGCGAGCGTGATCACGGGCGTGATGGCGCTCGATGCACGCTCGTCGCTCGAGCGCATGTGCGGTGCCGATCGAAGCTGTCCTCCGGGCTTCGAGAGCACGCAGTCGAACGGGCAGACGCTCGCGATCACGACTGACGTGCTGTGGATCACCGGTGTGCTCGCTGCTGGGACGGGGGCCGTCCTCGCCATCGTCGACCTCACGTCGGGCGCGAGCTCGGCCGACCACGCCAGCGTCGGTGGTGCGTGCACCATCGACGGCTGTCTTGCTTCCGTGCAGGGGAGGTTCTGAGAGATGCGTCTCCACTCGTCTTCCTTCACCCTCGCGCTCGGGCTCGGGCTCGGCCTCTCGCTCTCCGCGTGCACGGCGCTCACGAATTTCGGCGAATTCCACCCAGGAAACGGCATGGACGGAGGCCTCGATGCTGCGGGGCCCGCGGGCGACTCCGGCCCTGGCGTCGATGCCTCTCGGAGCGACACCGGCCCGGGATCCGACGCGGGTCCCTCGAGCTGCTCGCCCGCGTGCACAGCGCCCGAAGAGTGCTGCGGCAGCACGTGCATCGACACGTCGTCCGATCTCGCCAACTGCCGCGGCTGCGGCGTCGTCTGCGACACGCTCGACAACTCGACGCCGACCTGCGACGCGACGGGCTGCGGCTACGCATGCACCGACGGCTTCGACGACTGCGATCGTGAGCGCTCCAACGGCTGCGAGCAGAGCCTCAGCGCCGTGGCTCACTGCGGCCGCTGTGGCCATGACTGCACCGGCATGCTCTGCGATGGCGCCACCGGCAACTGCATCGCGAGCTGCGACCCGCCGAACATGGAGTGCGATGGCTCGTGCGTCGACGTGACGGGAAGCGACGTCTCGCACTGCGGCTCGTGCGATCCGTGTCCCGTGCTCGCGAACACGACGAGGAGCTGCGTCTCCGGCACGTGCCACTACGCCTGCGCGACGGGCTACTCGGACTGCAACGGGGACCTCGCGATGGGCGCGAGCTCCGATGGCTGCGAGGCCATGCTCCTCACGTACTACACCGACTCCGATGGAGACGGCTTCGGCACGGGCGCTGCGATGATGGGCTGCACCGTGCCGCTGCGGACCAGCACCGTGGCCGGCGACTGCAACGACGCGGACGGAGCCGTGTTCCCGGGCGCCAGCGAGCGCTGCAACGGAGCGAACGACGACTGCGACCTGAACATCGACGAAGGCCTCGCCTACATGGGCGTGGGCGTCGGTGGCTCGTGCTCGTGTGAGGCCGGGGCCGCCACGGCGACGGTGTCGTGCGGAGGGACAGGGACAGCGATCTGCCCCTTCCCCAGCGAGGTCTGCAACGGCGCCGACGACGACTGCGACGGTGCCGACGACGATGGATTCGCGTGTGTGCGCGGCGCGACGATGAGCTGCTCGATGAGCCTCGGTTTCTGCACCTTCGTCGGGACGCGCACCTGCGACGGCACCTGCAACTTCGGTGCGTGCACGCCGCCCGCCGAGCGCTGCAACGGCATGGACGACGACTGCGATGGCTTGGTCGACGAAGGCGTCGTGACGCTGCAGCCGCCGGTCGGCGGCTTCTCGGACGGGATGCTCATCGATCGCTTCGTGGCGGCCGGGTGGATCGACGCGGCGCGTGGCGGCGCCGCGCTCGTCGTGCGGGAGAACGCGACCACGCCGCGCACCCTCATGTTCCGGCGCTTCGACGGGATGGGCACGCCCACCGGCTCGTACGTGACCCTCGCCATGCAGACCGCTTCCGAGATGAGCACGGGGATGGGCCTGAACGTGCCCGCCGCGATCGCGTGGGACGGCTCGAGCTGGGTCGTCTTCTACATGCACCACACGAGCTCGGGCGGAGAGATCCGGCGCGTCACGGTCTCTCTGGATGGCGGCTCGGTCTCGGCCGCCACCACGGAGGCCATGGGCATGAGCTCGGTCGCGGTCTCCCGCGCGCCCTCGGGCGACGTGGGCGTCGTGTTCGGTCGCTACGACCGCGTGCTCGCGGGGGTGTGGCGTGCGGGCGTATGGGCGCACGTGCCCTCGGCCGTGATCAGCGGTCGCACGGCGCTCGACTATGCGCAGGCGACCTGGATTCCGGGGCGTTTCCTCGCGGTGACCTCGGAGGTCAGTGGCTCTTCGACGGCCATCATGGCCACACCGTTCGACGCTGCGGGGACGGCGGCGTCCGTCTACTCGTTCCTCAACGGTGGCGCGATCGAGATCGACACGCGCGCGGCCTTCGAGGGCGTCAGCGGCCATGTCGTCATCACGTTCCGTGATCAGTCCACCGGCGTCCCGTCGGCGATGCTCCTCGATCCTGCGACGCTGGGCATCCTCGGCGGTGTGATGAGCATCGGGACGACGAGCAACGGTCCTCGCGTCGATGCCGGCAACGGCGAGATCTACGTGGGCGTGCAGCCCGACTTCCGGCGTCTTCGCACCGACACCGGCGGGCCCTACACGGAGATGTTCGACGCCGCGTGGTACACCGACGTCGTCCTCGCCACGCCGGGCGCCTCGCAGCGCGCGCTGACGTTCGCGGTGTCCTCCGCGGCGCCGATCAGCGGGCCCGCGTCGCGTCGCTTCGCCTGCCCCTGATTCGAGCGCCTCGTCGCCCCGAAACGACACGGGCTCCCGCACACGCGAGGAGCCCGTCGTCGTCTCGTCCCGCGCGCTCGATCGACGCCGACACACGCAGAAGCCCGACTCGAGTTCGGAGATTCTCTCTCCTGCCTAGTCCCCTTCGTACATCGCGTCGATCTCCTTCGCGAAGTTCGCCGCGACCTTGTTTCGCTTCACTTTCAGCGTCGGCGTGAGCTCGCCCGTGTCGATCGAGAGCGGGCGGGCGCAGAGCGTGAGCTTCTTGATCTGCTCGACGCGCGCGAGCGACTCGTTGGACACGTCGACCGCGCGCTGCACCTCGGCGCGCAGCTCGGGGCTCTCGTGGAGCGCGCCTCGCGCCGGGGCGCCCTTGGCCTCGAGGAAGCGCTTGCTCGCCTCGGGCTCGAGCCAGACGAGCAGCGAGAGGTACTTGCGGCGATCGCCGATCACCACACACTCGCCCACCACCGTCGTGGCCGTCTTCACGCCTTCTTCGATGTTCTTCGGCGTGATGTTCTTGCCGCCCGCGGTGATGATGATCTCCTTCTTGCGGCCGGTGATCCAGAGGAAGCCGTCGTCGTCGAATTTTCCGAGGTCGCCGGTGTGGAGCCAGCGATCGCTCGTGAGCGTCGCGCGCGTCGCTTCCTCGTCCTTGAAGTAGCCGAGGAAGACGTTCTTGCCGCGCACCATGATCTCGCCGTCGTCGGCGATGCGGACGTCGACGCCCGGCAGTGGAATGCCCACGGAGCCGAGCTTCGTGCGCTTGGCGAGGTTGAACGACGTGGGCCCCGAGCCCTCGCTCTGGCCGTAGATCTCCTGCACCGTGATGTCGAGGCTCGCGAAGAACTCGAGCACTTCCTTGGCGATCGGCGCCGCGCCCGACACGAGCACCTGCGCTTGATCGAGGCCGATGGCCTGCTTGGTCGGCGCGAAGACCGCGCGCGTCGCGAGGTTGTACTGGAGGCCGAGCAGGCCCGAGGGCTCTTGGCCCTTGTTGCGCGCTGCGCTCGCCTGCCTGCCCACTCCACGAGCCCACTTCGCGATCTGCGCCTTGGCGCCGGTCGCCTGCGCGAGCTTGGCCTGGATGGCCGCGTGGAATTTCTCCCAGATCCGAGGCACGCCGAAGAACAGCCCCGGCCGACAGTCCTTGAGGTTGTCGGCGATCTTGTCGATCGACTCTGCGAAGTAGATCGTGTTGCCGAGCGTGACCGCGCAGTGGATCGACACCATCTGCTCGGCGATGTGCGAGAGCGGGAGGTAGCTGAGCGAGCGCATGCCCTCGGGCGGCGCCTCGGAGAACGCCACCGTCTTGAGCGCGTCGGCCGTCCACACGAGGTTCTCGTGGCTGAGCATCACGGCCTTCGGCGGGCCCGTGGTGCCCGACGTGTAGATGAGCGTCGCCACACCCTCGGGCGTGAGCGCCTCGATGCGCTCGCGGATCTCCTTCTCGTTGGTCGCGTCGCCGCGCGCGAGGAAGTCCTCCCACGTCATGACGCCTGCCCCGCCTCCCTCCGCGCGCGTGCCACGCATCACGACGATGTGCTTGAGGTTGGGCAGCTTGCTCCGACGCGACTCCACCTTGCGGAGCTGGCCCTCGTCCTCGACGAGGACGAGCGGCGCCTCGGAGTGCTCGAGGATGTAGTGCACCTCGTCGGCCGAGCACGTGGTGTAGATGCCTGCCGGTGCACCGCCCGCGGCCATCGTGGCGAGGTCGAGGATCGTCCACTCGGGGCGGTTGAAGCCCAGGATGCAGATGCGCTGTCCCGGCTCGAAGCCGAGCGACACGAGCGCGCGCGCGGCGAGCATCACCTCGTCGGCGTACTGCGTGTACGAGGTGGACCGCCAGGCGCCGCCCCGCTTCACGAAGTACGCAGGACGGTCGGGGTAGGTCTTGGCGGCGCGGAAGAGGCGGGCGGGGATCGACTCGGTCACGGTTGCCTCCGGAGGGCGGCGACTATAACGGAATCGGGGCGACGGAAGCCGTCGGACGCGCAGGTCGCATCGGGCGCGCACGCGCGAGGGGCCGACGATCACGCCGAGAGCCGGTCGCCGTGTGGCGCCGATCGCGAGCGAGCGTGGAACACCGTCCGACGCGCCGTTGGTTTCTTGCCGGCGTGCTCCTTTCCCCGTAGCACGGACCTCATCGTGCCAACACCACCTCGCATGCTCGCTCGGCCTCCGGAGCTCCTGCCGGAGGTGAAGGATCCGGAGGCGCGTCGGACCCTCACGCGCTTCGCGCTCGAGAGCGCTGCCTCCGAGTGTGTCCTCTGGCTCACGAGCGGCTCGGTGCTCACGGCGTGGTCCCTCGCGCTCGGCGGCGACGCCGGCACCGTCTCGAGCGTGCAGTCGATCGCCACCGCGGCGCAGGCCGTGCACGTCCCTGCGGCGCTCGCGAGCGCGCGGATCTCCCGCAAGCGCATCGCGATCACCGCGCTCGTCGCCGCGCGCCTCGTGTGGCTGCCGCTCGCGATCCTCGCGTTCACGACGTCGCCCGGCTCGCTCGGGCGCTCGCTCCTGCTCGTCACCGCCGCCCTCTCGGCCGTGCTCTCCATGTTCTCGCAGAACGCACACGGCGCGTGGATGGGCGACGCGATCCCGTCGGCCGTGCGTGGCCGCTTCTTCGGCACCCGCACGTGGGTGGCCGCGCTCGGCGGCTCCGTCGCGGCGCTCCTCATCGCGACGCTCCTCGACCGAGGCGACGCTGCCTCGAGCGCCGATGGCCGCGTGGCGCTCCCGATCCTCGGCATCGTCGGCGTGCTCGTGGTCCTGCTCGGCACGGTCTCGGGCGCGTTGCTCGCCCCGGCGCACGAGCACGGCACGGCCCGAGAGGCGGAGCCCGTCGCGGTCTCGATGCGCCGTGCGCGCACGCTCCTCGGCGATCCCGCGCTCCGACGGCTCCTCCGCTACCAGATCCTCTGGGGGATCGCGGTCGCACCTGGCGCTGCGTTCTTCACCATGCACGTGCTCACGACGATGCACGGTGGCTATCGCCTCATCGCTGCACACGGCATCGTCGTCGTGATCGCGCGCGTGCTCACCGCCAAGATCTGGGGCGCGCGCGTGGATCGCTTCGGTGCGAGCCGCGAGCTCGCGCTCTGCTCGCTCGGCATCGGGCTCATGCCCCTGCTCTGGACGCTCTGCGACGAGCACACGTGGTGGCCGCTCGCCATCGACGCGATCCTGAGCGGCGTGCTCTGGGGCGGTCAGCAGATCGCGGTGAGCGCCCACCCGCTCTCCATCGGCAAGAGCGAGGATCGGCCCTTCGTGCTCGCGTGGTCGGCGCTGGCCTTGGGCCTCGCATGGGCGGGCTCGTCGCTCGTGGCCGGCGCCCTCGTCCGCACGCTCCCCGCCGATGTGCTCGGCCTCGGCCCCTATCGTGTGCTCTTCGTCTTCTCGGGCCTGGCCCGCGCCAGCTGCGCGTTCTGGGCGCTCAAGCTGAACGAGCCCAGCAGCGCGAACGAGCCCAGCGCCATGGTGAGCGAGGCCTCGCGCTCGCACGCATGAGCGAGGACGCCCCTGGCGAGAGGGAGCCACGCTCGCATGTGGACACTGTCAACATCGGTGACCGATGTGGCGAGCCCTGGCCTCACCCGATGACCACGACCGCCCCGTGGCCTCGACTGGCGGCTCCATCGGTGAACCGTCGCAGCGCAGGGACGAACGACAGCAGGTACTCGAGGGCCTTGTCTCCCTCGCGAGCCCAGATGTCGGGGTAGATGCCCGCCATCCTCGCGGGGTCGTAGTACTTGGCGAGGTCCGCAGCGCGGCCTTCCCACTCGAAGTTGTCTGCCAGGATCGGCATGTCGCGCGGCGAGACGAAGAGCACGTCGTAGCCGCCCATCTTCCTGGCGCGCTCGTCGTCGAGCATCGCCGCTTCGAATTCGTAGTCGCCGTGGACGAAGAGGAAGTGCAGGCCAGCCCAGGCCTTGTCGAGATCGCAGCGCGGCCGCGCCGCGTCGCTCAGGAAACGCTGCAGCGCTGCAGGGTCGCTGCGGCACGCCTCGATCTCCGCAGGAGACAGCTCGATCAGGCTTGCGACCACACCCATGACATCACCTCGCGGTCCAATGTGCCTTTGCGGGTGCTCGACGACAATCGTGACCATGTCCGTGGCGTGATCTCACGCAACTGCCGCGTGGCGTCGGATCCGCCGCGCCGTGTCGACCGCACTCCGCCGGAGCGACTTGGTCGGGGCTCTCTTCGCGAGCTCGTCGAGCGCCTCGAGCACCTCGGCGTGCGCCGTCGCGTCGAGGTAGCCGAGCTGGATCGCGGCCGACTCGAAGCCGTCGAGGCCGAGGGAACGAAGGAGCACACACTGCTCCTTCGGCGCCTCGAGTCGCGTGATCGCCTGGAACCGTGTGTCGTGAGATCGCCCTGGATCACAGGCGATCGCGTGGAGACAGGCGCGTGCCATCGCTCCGTGCACCGGGTCGCTCGCGAGGCGCAGGAGCGGGCCGAGGCGGCCCGTGCGCTCGGCGTGCAGGGCCACCCTGTCGCCTCTGCCCTGCTCGATCAGCATGCCGGCGAGACATTGCTGGACGTCGTCCTCCTCGAAGATCGCGAGGCTCTCCTCCGCGAGGGCGACGAGGGCCTCCGGCGCCTCGTGCACGAGCGCCTCCTCGCCGTTCCAGCGCTCCCTCGTGAAGGGCTCGAGCGCGGCGCGCACGAGCGCGTCGGCCATGAGCTCGGAAGGATCGGCGATCGCCACGCGGAGCGCGCGCGTGGCGAGCGTCGGCAGCGCCGGGTGGAGCGCCGCTCCCTCGCTGTCGAGCAGTCGGAGCGCGTGGCCGAGCAGGGCGGGGCTCGCCTCGTCGACGCGCGCGAGCACGGCCTCGACGAGCGCCTCGCGACCACGCGGATCCTCTCGCGTCGAGGGTCGATGGCGCTTCGAGAGGACGCGCACGAGCGTGTCCTCGTCGAGCCGCGCGCTCTCGGCGGCGAAGCGATGGTCCGCCTCGGCGCGTCCGAGGATCTTCCCGAGTGTCGCGATCAGCAGATCGACCGCCAGGCTCGGGAGCGACGACGGATCGTCCGGATCACAGTCGGGCGCCCGCTGCGTGATCGCGTCGACGAAGCGCGGCACGAGGTGCGCCGCGGCGTCGCGCAGTGTCGCCAGCTCCATCGCCTCGGTCCATGCCTGCCCGTGGGCCGGTCCACCCAGCCGAGCGAGCCCCTTCATCATCGCGTCGAAGAGCTCGGCCGCGCGGGCCTCCCGATAGGCCATGTCGGGCGTCAGCGTGGGGAGCGCCAGCGCGAAGATGGAGAAGTCGGTGGTCAGTGAGACCACACGTCCCTCCGCGTCGTAGCCGACATAGGAGCTGTAGACGCCATCGCCGTAGCCCGACGAGAACGCCACGAGGGCGTCGCTCACCGCATACGTCCACGAGGCCTCCTCGTGCTCGCGGAGCGCTCTCAACACCCACTCTGCGTCCACACCCTGGAGGCCGGGGCCGGCGAAGCAGCCCACGCCCGTGTCCACGCCGTACCCGAACGTCTCTCCGGGCCCGAGCGTCCGAACGTCCTGGCCCTCGACGAGCGCGAGCTCGAAGCGCACGGGCACGGTGTCTTCGAAGACGATGCGCGCGAGCTGCACACGCGTGTCCCCGCGCGTCTGACCGAGGAGGACCTCCACGGGCCAGCAGCCCGGTGGAACGCGCGTCACGAACGGCAACGCCTCGTCGGTGGTCAGTGGATCGTAGGCCGCGATCGCGCCTGCGGTGCGGATCCTCCCGAGCGTCCTGCGCGTCAGCGTCGTGCCCTCGATCACCTCCGCCGAGAACACGGTGTGAAGGTCGTGCATGGGGCCTCGATCCACGGTCCCACGGCATGGAGACGATGCCTGTGCGCTTTCTCGCCGCATTCCCTCTCACGCGAGAGGCCGCTCACGGCCCCACGACGCGTGTGAGAGTGCCGATGCGAAACCCTGCTGTCGCGTCGAGCGCGAAGCCCAGATCGCCGCCGTGCTCTTGCTGGAGAAACGCGCGCACGCCGAAGGTGAGCGCGAGCGGACCCGCGAGATCGAGCGACGCGTCGAAGCTGCCGCGGAGCTGCCACCGATTCGTGTCTCCGGGGTCCGAATAGAAGAAGTCGACGAGCCCCTGGATCTGCACGTGACGCTCGCCCATCCGAAGGAGATCCCATGGGCGCAGCGTGAGCACCGCGCCGACGCCGACGACAGCCTCGTTGTTCGACTGGAGCAGCTGCGCCTCGAGACCGGTCTGCAGCTTGAGCTCGAGGTCGGTCGTGAGCGGGAATCGCGCGCCGAGCGTCGGGCGGAAGAGCAGCCAGTGGAACATGCGTGACGCGGGCTGGGTGAGCTCGGTCTCGACGAAGATCTCGGCGTACGGATCGGGCAGGTACGGCTCGCTCGCGCTCGGCTGTGCGCGCAAGCCGCGATAGCTCCCCGTCGAGCGCAGCTGGATCTGATCGACGGCCTCGGTGAACGCGCCGGGCGCGCGCACACCCATCGTCGTCCCGCCCTCCGTCCACTGCGTGCGATAGCGGAAGATCCCCAGGTTCTCCCAGGTCCATGACGGCGCCGTCGCGTCGGCGCGCAGGTTCACCTCGGTGCCGAGCGCGATCGTCGAGGAGCGATTGAGCTGCGCGGCCTGGTATCCCGCGGGATTGTCGACGCTCGAGCCCGAGAACGAGCCATCGACGAAGCCCTGGATCACCCACTCGGGGGCCTCGCTCGGAGAGGGCCGAGCGTCGCGCGGATCATGGCCATCGCGCACGGAGAGCGCTCGCAGGGCGATCTCGCGCACGCTCAGCGTCGGATCGAGATCGAGCCCGTCGTCATCGCTCGTGCGCCACCGACGCAGCTCCGAGAGCCGCACGGGCGACCACTCGAGGCCGCTCGGCAGCTCGGGCAGCGCCGACTGACCTCCTCGCGCGAGATACCGAGTCGTCACCACGCGATAGCTCGCGCGCGACACGAGCGCTCGCGATCGCACCCGCGTCTCGCCGCCGGTGCCCGTGAGCCCTGGAGTCGCGAGCGAACGCGTGGCTCGATGGCCTGCCAGCTCGACGAGCCACTCGCGCGGCACATCGGCTCGATAGAGGAGCTCGTCGTGCTCGAGCGCCACGTAGAGATCGCTCGCCGTGAGCTCGTCCTCGTGCGCAGGCTGGAACGTCGCGTCGAAGAGCGAGGGATTGAGCACCGCGACGTCGGCCTCCACCGACTCGCGCAAGAGCTCCGCGACCAGCTCCGTCAGCCCTGCGCGATCGATCGCGCGCTCGAGGCGACCTCCGGGAAGGCTCTGGCCCCACACGTCGCAGTACGAAGGACCGATGCGCTCGAGGAATCGCAGCACGGGCTCGCCCACGCTCAGCCCACGCTGCGCGAGGGGCTGCGCGATCATCTGGTAGATGCCCACGCGCACCTCGCGATCCTCGCGGATCACGACCTCCACCGCGTCCGAGGGGGGCGGCGTCACGATCGCTGGCGTGACCCCGGTGGGTCGCGAGAAGAGCAGACGCGCTTGCGGATCCGAGAGGATCACGAGATCGGGCCGAGCCTCGGGCGCGATCGACTCGAGCAGATCGAGGGCGTCGTCCTGATCCGCGTCGAGCAGCAGCACGACGAGCCCCACACGATCGCGAACGTCTCGCACGATCGCAGCGAGACGCTCGTCGATGGGCTCGAGCGAGAGTCCCGTCGTCAGCTCGGGCTCGAGGTGCGCGAGGGCCTCGGGCTCCGTCATCGCGAGCAGCGCCACGTCGAGCTCTCCCGCATGCACGATCGTCGGCGGATCGGACGCGTCGACGATCGCGTCGCACAGCGGTCTCGTGCGAGGGCCGCGGCAGCGCAGGTTCGACGAGATGAACGGCACGCCGCGGCTGCCGAGCGCCTCGGCGAGCGGGATCATCCGCGTGCGCGGCGTGGCGATCTCGCTCGCGCCGAAGGCCAGACCGTCGTAGCCGAGGGAGAGCACCAGCTCGGCGAGCCCGTTCACGTCGTGCTCCGCGGCGAAGCGCACCACGCCGCCCTGTCCGAGGAGGCCGCCCGCGTCCACGACGAGCGGCCGATCGGGCGCCGAGGCCTGGCGCACGAGCGCATACGTGTAGAGGCCGCGCGGGTGGGGGACGACGTCGCGTGTGTCGTCGCAGACCGGGATGCCGAGGTGGCCGTCCACGTCGGACGTCGCGATCACGCGCATGCGCACGTCGCGCTGCGCGTGGGCGTTCTGCACGCCGAGCGCGAGCGTCGCGAGCGTCGCGAGCGTGACGACGAGCCGCCCCTCCATGGGCCGATCAGCCGTTGTTCCTCGGCTTGATGGGGCGATACGGGTTCACGAAGCTCACGAGGCTCCGCGCGCTGCGGGTGGAGATCCACAGGCGTCCTTGCCCCTGGAAGCGGCAGACGAGGCCTTCGCCCGAGAACAGCAGTCCGCCCAGGCCGCCGAGCTTGGTCACGGTGTAGTTGAGGCCGCCGGTGAACGCGACGATCGTGCTCGTGTCGCAGATGTAGCCCGCGGCCCCGACATCGACCGCGTGGATGCCGCCGTAGGTGCTGAAGAAGAGCGGTCCCGTGCCCGTGGCCTTGAGCAGGAACATGCCCGCTCCCGAGAAGAAGCCCTTCGCACCGCCCCACTTGGTGTCGAGCGTCACGCTCGGAGGTGCGCCGAGGTAGGCGCCGCTCGAGAGCATGATGGGCGTGTAGCCATCCATGTTCACCACCTCGAGGTCGCCCTCGGGCGCAGGCGCGATGTAGAGCCGCTGTCCGGGAGCGCTCGCCGTGAACGTGTTCTGGAACAGGCTCTCTCCGCCGAGAGCCGCGCGCTTGAGCGCGGACATCATCCCGCCCTGGAGGCTGGTCTTCATCTGGATCGCGCTGTCGCGCGCGACCATCGCCTGCGACTCGCAGATCATCTGCTCGCCAGGCGCATCGAACTGGATCTGCACCATGGAGAAGTCGGGCTTCTCGAGGATCTGGTGCTGCATGGTCGGATTCTCCTTCTGCGTAGGTCGCGCTGAAACGAGCACGCCCCCGCGCGTCTTGCGACGGCGAGGGCGTTCTCCGAGCTCACTCGCTCGATCCTGGGACGGCCCTCATCCCCGCGGCTGGATGCGGCGATAGGGATTGACGAAGCTGACGAGCGAACGCGCGTTGCGCGTCGAGATCCAGAGTCGGCCCTGTCCCTGGAAGTTGCAGACGAGGCCTTCACCCGAGAAGAGCAAGCCACCGAGACCGCCGAGGCGCGTCACGTTGTAGTTGAGGCCGCCCGTGAACGCGACGACGTGGCCCGTGTCGCAGATGTAGCCGCCGGGGCCCACGTCCACCGCGTGGATGCCGCCGTACGTGCAGAAGAAGAGGGGGCCCGTGCCGGTGCACTTGAGCAGGAACATGCCTGCTCCGGAGAAGAAGCCCTTGGTGCCGCCCCACTTCGTGTCGAGGTTCACGCTCGGCGGCGCACCGAGGTACGCACCCGAGTTGAGGAAGATCGGCGTGTAGCCGTCCATGTTCACGACCTCGACGTCGCCCTCGGGGCCCGGCGCGAAGTAGAGGCGCTGGCCGGGCTGCGTCGCCGTGAACGTGTTCTGGAAGAGGCTCTCGCCACCGAGCGCCTTGCGCTTCATCGCCGCAAGGAAGCCGCCCTGGAGCGAGGTCTTCATGTCGATGGAGCTGTCGCGGGCGACCATCGCGCCGGACTCGCAGATCATCTGCTCGCCCTGCGCATCGAACCCGATCTGGACCATCGTGAAGTCGGGCTTCTCGAGGAGTTGGTATTGCATGTTCGTGTCTCCTTCTCTCTCGAGGAATCAGCCCTGACGGGGCGGGAGGAGGGCGCCGACGGTGCGGCCGTACTCCACCGGATTGCGGGTCTGGATCCAGATGCGGCCCTGGCCCTGGAAGTGGCAGACGAGGCCTTCGCCGGAGAGGAACGAGGCGATCCAGCCGCCGCCGCTCTTGCCGACCTTGTAGGTGAGCGAGGCGTCCCACGCGACGAGGTGACCCGTGTCGATCACGAGGTTGCCGTCGCAGTTGAGCTGCTGCACGCCGCCGAAGGCGCCGATGATGAGCTGCCCCGGCTGCTGCGAGGTCGCGTGCATGACGAACATGCCCTCGCCAGAGAAGAAGCTCTTCATTCCGCCGAGCTTGGTGTTGATGTCCACCGTGGGGCTCGACGCGATGAAGCTGCCGCTCGTCAGGTAGTAGCCCTGCGGGGTCATGTCGAGGACCTGCATGTCGCCGCAGAGCGCGTGCGCGAGCAGGACCTCTCCCGGGCCGTTCTGGGCCGTGAACGTGTTGCGGAACCAGCTCTCACCCGCGAGGGCGCGCTTGAGACCGCCGAGGAGGCCGCCGAGGAGGCCGCCGCCCTTGTTCTGCATGCCAGTCTGCATCTGCACGTTCGTGCTCATGCCGACCATGGCGCCGCTCTCGGCGAGGATGGCTTCTCCGTGCTGGAGCTGGACACGCGCCATCGAGTGCGCGGGACGGTATCCGATGTCGATCTGCATGGTGCTTGTCTCCGTCGATTCGTGCGCGCGCTCAGGCGGGCAGCTGGGGGGTCAGCCAGCTGACCAGCGAGTTGACGTTGCGGGACTGGATGTAGACGGTGCCCTGTCCGTTGAACTCGCAGACGAGGCCCTCGCCGCCGGCCAGGAAGCCGAGCGCGCCGCCGCCCGCACTGCGGATGTTCATCGTGAGCTGGCCCTCGTATCCAACGAGGTGGCCATTGTCGATCATGAAGGGCCCGTTGATCGGGATCGCGGTCGTGCCGCCGTAGCTGTTGAACCAGAGGTCGCCGTTGCCCGAGACCTCGAGCATGAAGGCGCCTTCCTTCGCCAGCATCGACTTGAGGCCGCCGAACTTCATCTTCACGTCGATGTCGCCGACCGACGCGAGGTAGGCGCCGCTCGAGAGGATGAGCTTGTCGCCCGGGTTGATGCGGCGATAGGTCACCTCACCCGCCATGCCCGGCGCGATCCAGACGCTGCCCGGCTGCGTGCCGTGGAAGTGATTGACGAAGAACGTCTCGCCGCCGATGAACTTGCGGACGAAGGCGATGAAGATGTTGAAGAGCATCGAGAAGAAGCCCGCCTTCTTCCCTGCGTTCATCTTCACGTCCATCGTGAGGTGCGAGCTGCGCGCGACCATCGAGCCCGCCTCGGTCACCAGCGTCTGGCCAGGCGCGAGATCGACGCGCAACATCGCGAACGAGGGGCCGTGCGTGATCTCGTGTGGGATCCCCGCCGCGCCGCCGCCGACCGCGCCGGCCGTCTGCGCATAGGGCATCTGTCCCATCTGCTGTTGCATCTCTCGTCTCCTCAGGTTGGGGGGCCGGACCGGCCGGCCGTACTCGTCGCTCACCCCGGATCGCGCGTGACAACGGCTCCGAAGGCGCCGCCTTCTACCCCGAGCGGGCGGGTGCTCGCAACGGGGGGAAGGCTGCCCGACGCTCGGTCGCCTCGCACCTCAAAGCAGGTCAAAGCGCTCCGCCACCAGCAGCGGGGCCTCGGCACGCGGCGCTCGCCGTGCGGAGAGCCGCCGTAGAATTCCAGTCGAATCGGGAACTTGTTCGTGGAATCGAAGATCGGCTCACGCGACGGATCCGTCGGACGTCCGTGCCGGCCCAGCCGCGGGGGCACACCCGGACGGTCTACGACCGACCCCCATCGGTTGCGGGTTTTTTGAGGCACCTGCCCTACCCATCGTACTGTTCATGACGTGACTTGCCTGGCCATGACACGACGCGCTGCGCCATGCGGGTGCCGATGTAGGAGCGGCTGCTCCGCACCGGTAGGCGGACGAATTGAAAGAGGGTTTCCGAGCCCTCTCGGCCGACGTGAGCATGCGCCAACCTCGCCCCTTGATTCCGTCCGCGCCTTTCTTTACCACCGGCATCTCCCCCACCCGTTGGGGCTCCTCGCCCGACCCTCCACACCCCCTGGTCCGGGGGTGGTTTCGCGAGCGGTCGGCCGAGGCTCGTTGGTTGAGCTTCTGTGGCGCAAAGGTGTTGGTGGCCTCCCGGTACCGGAGGCCCTGGGGGCAGTTCGGGTCCGCCGTGCGCGGACCGACCGGTCCCGATCGGTCTCGACCGAGTCGGGGGCCGGGGGCGAGCCTGCGGACGTTCCGTGGGAGGCGCGGGTGTCTCGTCGTCCGCTGGGAAACCGAGAATCTCAGCTCAAATGCTCTGAATCGTTCGACGTTCTCTCTTGCTTGCGAATCTCCTCATCGTCTCCGCCCATGCCGGGCGGAGGGCGGACGATGAGCTCGTTGGTCCACGCGTTGGTAGGCCCCGCTCGGGCAGGAGCGGCGCCGCTGGCGTCGTTCCGGGAGGATGGCTGTGTCCGTTGATTTCCGAAAAGTGGCCCCTGCGGCCCCGAGCCAGACCAAGGGATCCGACCCGACGGGGGGTGTGCGCTTCGAGCGTCGCTTCTCGCAGCCGGGCACGGATCCGCTCGACGAGATCACGTACGAGCTGCGCGACAGCGTCATCACGAACCCCGACGGCTCGATCGTGTTCGAGATGCGGGGCGCGGAGATCCCGGAGTCGTGGTCGCAGCTCGCGACCGACATCGCGGTGTCGAAGTACTTCCGCAAGGCGGGGGTGAAGGGTGACGCGAAGAAGAGCGAGACGAGCGTGCGCCAGATGGTGCACCGCGTGGCGCGCACCATCCGCGAGGCGGCCGACCAGCAGGGCGGTTACTTCGCGTCGAGGGACGACGCCGACGCGTTCGAGGCCGAGCTCGCGTACCTCCTCGTGACGCAGCGCGCCGCGTTCAACTCGCCGGTGTGGTTCAACCTCGGCCTCTGGCACCGCTACGGCATCGAGGGCCAGGGTGGCAGCTGGGCCTGGGACGCGAAGATCGAAGAGTGCATGGAGACGGCCAACGCCTACGAGCGGCCGCAGTGCTCCGCGTGCTTCATCCAGTCGGTCGAAGACGACCTGATGAGCATCTACGATCTCGTCAAGACCGAGGCGCGCCTCTTCAAGTACGGCTCGGGCACGGGCACGAACTTCTCGATGCTCCGCGGGCGTCAGGAGAAGCTCGCGGGTGGCGGCACGAGCTCCGGCCTCATGAGCTTCCTCGAGGTCTTCGATCGCGCCGCCGGCGCGACCAAGTCGGGCGGCACGACGCGGCGCGCGGCGAAGATGGTCTGTCTCGACATGGACCACCCCGAGATCGTCGACTTCATCGAGTGGAAGGTCCGTGAGGAGAAGAAGGCGCGCGCGCTGATCTCGGCGGGCTACGCGAGCGACTTCAACGGCGAGGCCTATCACACCGTCAGCGGCCAGAACTCGAACAACTCGGTGCGCATCTCCGACGAGTTCATGCGCGCAGTCGAGCAAGATGGTGAGTGGCAGACGACGATGCGCACCAACAAGGAGCACGTCGTCGACACGCACCGCGCGCGCGATCTCTGGAAGAAGATCGCCGAGGCCGCGTGGGCATGCGCCGACCCGGGCGTGCAGTACGACTCCACGATCAACGCGTGGCACACGTGCGCGAACACCGCGCGCATCAACGCCAGCAATCCCTGCAGCGAGTACATGTTCCTCGACGACACGGCCTGCAATCTGTCGTCGATCAACCTCGTGAAGTTCCTCGACGAGTCGGGCAACTTCGATCTCGAGGGCTACCGCCACGCGATCCGCGTGATGTTCCTCGCGCAGGAGGTCCTCGTCGATCTCTCGAGCTATCCGACGAAGAAGATCGCGAAGAACAGCCACGACTACCGGCCGCTCGGCCTCGGCTACGCGAACCTCGGCACGCTCCTCATGCGGCTTGGCATCCCCTACGACTCCGACGCAGGTCGCGCGTGGTGCGGTGCGCTCACGGCGATCCTCACGGGCCACGCGTACCGCGTGTCGGCGGAGATGGCGGCCAGCAAGGGACCTTTCCCCGGCTACATGCGCAACCGACAGCCGATGTTGCGCGTGATGACCAAGCACCGTGACGCGGCGTACTCCATCGATCGCCCCGGATTCCCGGGGACGGTGGGCAAGGGCGACTCGGGCGTCCCCACCGACGTGCTCTCGGCGGCGCGCGAGGACTGGGATCTCGCAGTGAAGCTCGGCGAGCAGTACGGCTACCGCAACGCGCAGGCGACGGTGCTCGCGCCCACGGGCACGATCGGCCTCCTCATGGACTGCGACACGACGGGCATCGAGCCCGACTTCGCGCTCGTGAAGTTCAAGAAGCTCGCGGGCGGCGGCTACTTCAAGATCGTGAACCAGTCGGTGCCGGAGGCGCTCGCGCACCTCGGCTACAACCCCGCGCAGGTGGCCGACATCGTCGCGTACGTGAGCGGCACCAACACGTTCACGGGCGCGCCGTATCTCACCCGCGCGATGCTCATCGAGAAGGGGCTCACCGAGAGCGAGCTCAGCAAGGCGGAGAAGGCCCTGCCGGGGGTGTTCGACGCGAGCCAGGCCTTGTCTCCGTGGGTGATCGGCAGCCACGCGTTCGAGCGCCTCGGCCTCAAGCCCGAGCAGTACAACAAGCCGGGCTTCAACCTGCTCAAGCACTTCGGCCTCACGCAGAAGCAGTGCGAGGAGCTCAACGACGTGGTCATCGGTCGCATGACGATCGAGGGCGCGCCGCACCTCAAGGCCGAGCACTATCCGGTGTTCGACTGCGCCAATCGCTGTGGCAAGCACGGCAAGCGCTATCTCAAGCCCATCTCGCACGTGCGGATGATGGCGGCCGCGCAGCCCTTCCTCTCGGGCGCGATCTCCAAGACGGTGAACCTCCCCAACGAGGCCAACGTCGACGACGTCGCGGAGATCTACCACGAGGGTTGGAAGCTCGGCCTCAAGGCGATCGCGCTCTACCGCGACGGCTGCAAGGCCAGCCAGCCGCTCAACACCTCGAGCACCGACGAGGAAGAGGTCAAGACCGAGGCCAAGAAGGCCGAGGCGGTCATCGAGAAGTCGAGCAAGGCAGGCGCGGAGATGGCGCCCATCGTCGAGGCGCCTCTGGCTCATCGGATGGGTGGCAAGAAGCAGGTCGACGGGCTCACGCCGCCGACCACCGTTCGCCACCGTCTGCCCAAGCGACGCCGCGGCTTCACGCAGGAGGCGCGCATCGGGGGACACAAGGTCTTCCTCCGCACGGGCGACTACGAGGATGGCTCGCTGGGCGAGATCTTCGTCGACATGCACAAGGAGGGCGCTGCGTTCCGGAGCCTCATGAATTGCTTCGCGATCGCGGTCTCGATGGGGCTCCAGCACGGCGTGCCGCTGGCGGCGTACGTCGAGCAGTTCACGTTCACGCGGTTCGAGCCGAGCGGGATCGTCGAGGGACACCCGAACATCAAGTTCGCCACGTCGCTCGTCGACTACATCTTCCGCGTGCTCGGGGTCGAGTACCTCAAGCGCTACGACTTCGCGCAGGTGCCGCCGGAGGAAGAGCAGGCGGAGCTTACGAGCCCGACGGACGCGATGGCCGTGGCGCGACTTCCCGGTCAGTCGACGCCGTCGCTCCCGCCCGACGACTACGTCGCGCCTGCGCAGGTGGAGCTCGCGTTCGCGGGGCGCGAGGAGCCTGCGGCGACCAAGGTCAAGAGCGCGCTGGATCAGCAGCTCGAGAACATGATGGGTGATGCCCCCATGTGCGACGGCTGCGGACACATCACGGTGCGCAACGGCGCCTGCTACAAGTGCCTGAATTGCGGGGCGTCGCTCGGCTGTAGCTGAGCGGACTCGGACGTTCCGACACGAGCCTCGCGGACGCTCCGGCGTTCGCGGGGCTCGTTTCGTCGTCGGTCGTCGCAGTCTCGTTGGTCGTCGCCGTCTCGGTGGCGGGCGTCTTGATGGGTTCTTGATACGGCGGACACACCTGTTGACGTCGGGCTGACCGCGCCGCGGGTACCACTTCGTGAAGGCGGGCGCTCTGGCTCGATGGTCGAGCCGCGGGCGTCCGCATCGCGAGGTGCACCATGCGCGTGGTCGAAGCAGAGGCCTCGTCCGAGACGTGGTCGTTCCGAGACCGGGCGTCCGACGAGGGCGCCTCGGAGGGGCTCACGTCCGACGGGCGATGTGACGTCGCGGAGCTCGTCGCGCTGATGGCGGTCGGGCTCGGGCCCGTCGCGTGTTTCGCCGTGTTCGGTACGGGCTCGGGGATCGAGATGGGGCTCGGGGCGGTCGTCGCGGTCGCGGCGGCGCGCGCCCTGGCTCTCACGCTGCGTCCGGGTCGGTTCCACGACGCGCTGGAGCGTGAGCGCGTGGGCTATCGCATCGCCGCCGGTCCGAGCGCGCAGGCCGATGCCTGGGACGAGGAGGGGTGAGGTGATGGACCTGATGTTCTTGGCGCTCGTCGGACTCTTGTCGCTCGCGACGTGGGGCTTCGTGCGCCTCGCCGAGAGGGTGTGAGGCCATGAGCGCGCTGCTCGTGTCTGCCGGAGCACTGACTGTCTTGCTGCTCGGCTATCTGTTCTTCGCGCTCCTCTCTCCGGAGAAGCTGCAATGACCTTGTCCTCGGTGTTGCTGCTCGCCCTCTACCTCGTCGTCATCGTGGGACTGGGCTATCCGCTCGGTCTCTACATGGCGCGTGTGTATGACGGCACGAGCCCCGTTCTGCGCTGGCTCGCGCCCTTCGAGCGCCTCCTCTACCGCATGGCCGGTGTGCGCGAGGACGAGGAGATGCCGTGGCCTCGCTATGCGATGGCCGTGATCGTCTTCAATGTCGCCGGTCTCCTGTGCGTCTATCTCCTCCAGCGCGTGCAGGGGGTGCTCCCGCTCAACCCGGCTGGCCTCGGGGCCGTGAGCCCCGAGGTGTCCTTCAACACGGCAGTGAGCTTCGCGTCGAACACGAACTGGCAGGCATACGGAGGGGAGACGACGCTCTCGTACCTCACGCAGATGCTGGCGCTGACCGTCCAGAACTTCGTGTCGGCCGCGACGGGCATGGCCGTGCTCGTGGCGCTCCTTCGCGGCTTCACCCGCAAGAACGCGCCGGGGCTCGGGAGCTTCTGGATGGATCTCGTCCGAGGCACCCTCTACGTGCTCCTGCCGCTCTCGCTCGTGCTCGCGGTCCTGCTCGTGTCGCAAGGTGTCGTGCAGACCTTCGGGGCCTACGCCACCGTGCACCTCGTCGAGGCGACGACGGCAAGCGCCGATGGCTCGTCCGTCACCGATCAGGTTCTCGCGCTCGGCCCCGCGGCCTCGCAGATCGCGATCAAGCAACTGGGCACCAACGGTGGCGGCTTCTTCAACGTGAACTCGGCTCACCCGTTCGAGAACGCGACCCCGCTCTCGAACTTCCTCGAGTGCGTCGCGATCCTCCTGATTCCAGCGGCCCTCTGCTTCACCTTCGGCGAGATCGTGAAGGACCGACGTCAGGGCGTGGCGATCCTCGCCGCGATGCTCGCGATCTTCGTGCCTCTCGCGGTCCTCACCATCGCCGTCGAGCAGGGTGGCAATCCGATGCTCGACGGGATCGGTGTCGACCAGACTGCCACGCTGCTCTCGGCGGGCGGGAACATGGAGGGCAAGGAGGTGCGATTCGGGCCCACCGAGAGCGCCATCTGGGCAGTGGCGACCACGGCCGCCTCCAACGGCTCCGTCAACGCCATGCACGACTCGTTCATGCCCCTCGGCGGCCTCGCGCCGATGTGGCTGATGCAGCTCGGCGAGATCGTCTTCGGGGGAGTCGGCTCGGGGCTCTATGGCATGTTGATGTACGCGATCATCGCAGTCTTCATCGCCGGTCTCATGGTTGGGCGTACGCCCGAGTACCTCGGCAAGAAGATCGAGGCCTACGAGATGAAGATGGCCTCACTGGTCATCTTGCTTCCTTCGGCCGCCGTGCTGCTCGGGACGGCGATCGCCTGCGCCACCGACGCTGGCACGTCGACGCTCGGAAACCCGAGTATCCACGGCTTCTCCGAGATCCTCTACGCGTTCTCGTCGGGCGCGAACAACAACGGCTCGGCGTTCGGAGGCATCACCGTGAGCGGCACGTTCTACGCGACCGCGATCGGCGTCTGCATGTGGATCGGGCGCTGGTGGGTGATCGTGCCCGTCGTCGCGATCGCGGGCTCGCTCGCGAAGAAGAAGATCATCCCCGTCAGCGCGGGCACCTTGCCCACGCACACGCCCCTGTTCGTGACGCTGCTCGTGGGCACGGTCGTGCTCGTCGGCGCGCTCACGTTCATCCCCGCGCTCGCGCTCGGCCCCGTCGTCGAGCACCTCGAGCTGTCGCACCTCGTCTCGCGGTGAGGCCATGAGCACCAGTCAGACACGTCCGTTGTTCGAGAGCGCGATCGTCCGCGCCGCGATCGTCGACTCGTTCGTCAAGCTCGATCCGCGACGCATGGTCCGCAACCCGGTCATGTTCGTGGTCGAGATCGGCAGCGCGTTCACGACGCTGCTGTTCGTCCATGCGCTCGTGACCGGCGAGGGTGACGCCTCGCCGTGGTTCGTGCTCTCGGTGTCGCTCTGGCTGTGGTTCACGGTCCTCTTCGCGAACTTCGCGGAGGCGATGGCCGAGGGCCGCGGCAAGGCGCAGGCCGACACGCTGCGCAAGGCGCGCAAGGACGTCGCTGCTGTGCGCCTGCTCGAGCCGAGACGCGACGCGACCAGCGAGCGGATCCCCTCGTCGCAGCTCCGCAAGGACGACCTCGTGCTCGTGGAGGCGGGACAGCTGATCCCCAGTGACGGTGAGATCGTCGAGGGCGTGGCGTCCGTCGACGAGAGCGCCATCACTGGCGAGAGCGCGCCCGTCATCCGGGAGAGCGGCGGCGACCGGAGCGCCGTCACCGGTGGCACACGCGTGCTCTCGGACTGGCTCGTGATCCGCATCACGAGCAATCCCGGCGAGACCTTCCTCGATCGGATGATCTCCATGGTCGAGGGCGCCAAGCGCACCAAGACCCCCAACGAGATCGCCCTCGACATCCTCCTCGCGGCGCTGACGATCGTGTTCCTGCTGGCCACCGTCACGCTGCGACCGTTCTCGGAGTACGCGGTCGAGAGCGCGGGCGCCGGCGCACCGGTGAGCCTCACGGTGCTCGTCGCCCTGCTCGTGTGTCTCATCCCGACGACGATCGGCGGCCTGCTCTCGGCGATCGGAATTGCGGGCATGGACCGCATGATCCAGGCGAACGTGCTCGCGACCTCCGGTCGCGCCGTCGAGGCAGCGGGCGACGTGGACGTGCTCCTCCTCGACAAGACGGGAACGATCACGCTCGGCAACCGACAAGCGACCGCGTTCTTGCCTGCGACGCAGGTCTCCGAGCGAGAGCTCGCCGACGCGGCGCAGCTCAGCTCCCTCGCGGACGAGACGCCCGAGGGCAGGAGCATCGTCGTGCTGGCGAAGGAGAAGTTCGAGATTCGCGCGCGCGAGGTGCGCGAGCTCGGAGCGACGTTCGTCCCCTTCACGGCACAGACCCGCATGAGCGGCGTCGATCTGGACGGAAAGCGGATTCGAAAGGGCGCATCCGATGCCATTCAGCGCTTCGTCTCGGCCGAGGGCGGAACGTTCCCGCCCGAGGTGAAGCGCATCGTCGAGGACGTCGCCAAGGGCGGCGCCACGCCGCTCGTCGTCGCAGACGGCAAGAAGGTGCTCGGCGTCGTGAAGCTCAAGGACATCGTGAAGGGTGGCATCCAGGAGAAGTTCGCGGAGCTCAGGCGTATCGGCATCAAGACCGTGATGATCACGGGCGACAATCCCCTGACGGCTGCGGCGATCGCCGCCGAGGCGGGTGTCGACGACTTCCTCGCCGAGGCCACGCCCGAGGCGAAGCTGAAGATGATCCGCGACTACCAGGGAAAGGGCCACCTCGTCGCGATGACCGGGGACGGCACCAACGACGCCCCGGCGCTGGCGCAGGCCGACGTCGCCGTCGCCATGAACTCAGGGACGCAGGCGGCCAAGGAAGCCGGGAACATGGTCGACCTCGACTCGAACCCGACGAAGCTTCTGTCGATCGTCGAGATCGGAAAGCAGATGTTGATGACGCGGGGCTCGCTCACGACGTTCTCCATCGCGAACGACGTGGCGAAGTACTTCGCGATCATCCCCGCGGCCTTCGCCGCCACGTATCCGGCCCTGGGCGCGCTCGACGTGATGGGCCTGCACTCTCCCACGACAGCCGTCATGTCGGCCGTGATCTTCAACGCGCTCATCATCGTTGCGTTGATTCCGCTCGCGCTCCGCGGACTGCCCTATCGACCCGCTCCGGCGGCCACGCTGCTCTCGCGAAACCTCCTCGTGTACGGCCTGGGCGGCGTGGTCCTCCCATTTCCGTGCATCAAGGCGATCGATCTCCTCCTCACCGCGCTCGGCGTCGGCTGAGGAGCAGGAGGACCCATGCTCACCCTCGTTCGTCCCGCACTTGTTCTCTTGGCCTGTCTGACGCTGCTGACGGGTGTCGCATATCCCCTGCTCGTGACGGGAATCGCTCAAGGGGTGTTTCCGTCGCAGGCCAATGGCAGCTTGATCACACGCGACGGGCAGACCGTCGGCAGCGCGCTGATCGGGCAGTCCTTCGAGCGCCCCGAGTATCTCTGGGGTCGACCGTCGGCGACCGGCGCGTTCGCGTACGACGCATCGGCCTCGACGGGCTCCAATCAGGGGCCGCTGAACCCCGCGCTGCGCGAGGCAATCGCGGCTCGCGTGGAGGCGCTCCGTGCGTCGGGTGTCGAGGGAGACATCCCCGTGGATCTCGTCACGGCGTCCGGCAGCGGGCTCGATCCCCACGTATCCCCGGCGGCGGCGCTGCTCCAGGTGCCGCGGATCGCGCGTGCGCGCGCGGTCGACGAGGCGCGTGTGCGAGCGATCGTCGAGGAGCACGTGGAAGGTCGGACGCTCGGTCTCCTCGGTGCGCCGCGTGTGAACGTCTTGCGGGTCAACCTCGCGCTCGACGACGCGCTGGGTGCGCCCGGCGGAGCCGCGGGGGACACTCCGGGGCGGTGAGCGCGACGTGACCGAAGACCACACGAGACCGGACCCTGATCAGCTCCTGCGCCGGGTGAACGCGGAGGAGCAGCGAGAGAAGCGCGCGCGTCTCAAGATCTTCTTCGGTTTCGCGCCCGGTGTTGGCAAGACGTACCGGATGCTGCAGTCGGCGCACGATCTTCGCGAGGAGGGCGTCGACGTCGTCGTCGGGATCGTCGAGACGCACAAGCGCGCAGAGACCGAGTCGTTGACCGAGGGACTGCCGCTCCTCTTGCGTCGCCAGACCAACCACCGTGGTCGGGCCCTCGAGGAGCTCGATCTCGACGCGGCGCTCGCTCGCAAGCCGAAGGTGTTGCTCGTGGACGAGCTCGCGCACACCAACGCGCCGGGCTCCCGCCACCCCAAGCGATGGCAGGACGTCCTCGAGCTCCTCGAGGCCGGCATCGACGTGTTCACCACGGTCAACGTGCAGCACGTCGAGAGCCTCAACGACGTGGTCGCGCAGATCACGCACGTGCAGGTTCGCGAGACGGTGCCGGACTCTGTCTTCGAGCGCGCTGACGAGATCGAGGTCGTCGACATCGCGCCGGAGGAGCTGCTCTCACGGCTCGCCGAGGGCAAGGTCTATCTCGCGGAGCAGGCCGAGCGCGCGCGCGCGCACTTCTTTCGCAAGGGGAATCTCCTCGCGCTGCGCGAGCTCGCGCTGCGACGCACGGCGCAGCACGTCGACGAGGACGTTCGCGAGTACCGCGCCGAGCACGGCGTCGAGGAGACCTGGCCGGCGAGCGAGCGCATCCTCGTCTGCGTCGGGCCCTCACCCGGATCCGATCGGGTGATCCGCGCGGGATGCCGCCTCGCGGCCGGACTGCGCGCACCGTGGGTCGCGGCCTATGTGGAGAGCGTGGAGCGCCCCTCGGATCGCGAGCGCCTCGAGGGACACCTCCGCCTCGCCGAGTCGCTCGGTGCGAGCGTCGTTCGACTCGAGGGGCTGCGCGTCGCCGAGGCCGTTCTCTCCTATGCGCGGCAGCACAACGTCACGCGTCTCCTCATCGGCAAGCCCACGCACTCGCGCTGGCTCGATCGACTGCGCGGCTCTCTCCTGGACGAGGTGGTGCGAGGCAGCGCGGACGTCGACGTGCAGGTCATCGGCAGCACCACGCCGACGAGCGCGCCCGCCATCGCTCCATCCTCCGAGGCGCATCGGGCGCCGCCCGTTCACTATGCGAGCGCCGCGCTCATCGTGGCGGTCACGACCCTCCTCGCGCTCGGGCTGCACGCCGTCTTCGATGTGCCCGATCTGGAGGTGCTCTTCTTGGTGGCGGTCCTCGTCGCGGCGATCCGCTTCGGCCGCGGCCCGTCCATCTTGGCCGCGGGGCTGGGCGTCGCGTCCTACGACTTCTTCTTCGTGCCGCCGCACTACACCTTCGCGGTCGAGGACACTCGCTACGTCCTCACGTTCCTGATGATGTTCGGAGTCGGGCTCATCGTCAGCGAGCTCACCGCGCGCATCCGTCGGCAAGAGCGAGGCGCGATCCGACGAGAGAAGCGCACCGCTGCGCTCTACGCGCTGAGTCGCGACCTCGGCGCAGCGACGGACCGCGCGGCCTCGGCCGCCGCGGTGGCTGCGCACGCGGCCGAGCTCTTCGACGCGCGGACCTTCGTCTACGCTCCGGATGTCGCAGGAACGCTCGTCTCCATCGCGTCCAAGCCGGCAGGCTCGGAGCTCGACACCAAGGAGCTTGGCGTCGCGCGATGGGCGTTCGAGCACGCTCGCGTCGCGGGCCTAGGCACCGACACCCTGCCGGGCTCGCGGACCGTGTGCGCACCGCTCGCGGTGGGCAGCGACGTGGTCGGCGTGATCGCGATCGAGCCACGCTCTGGGCGAGGGCTCGATCAGGAACCACGAGAGTGGCTCGACGCGTTCGCGCGGCAGGCGGCGTTCGCGCTCGAGCGACTCCGGCTCGCGGAGGAGGCGCGGACAGCCGCCGTGCGTGTGAAATCGGAGGAGCTGCGGAGCTCGCTCCTGTCCGCCGTGTCGCACGACCTGAGGACCCCGCTGGCCGTGATCACGGGAGCCGCGACCACGATCCGTGACGACGAGTCGTTGCCGCAGGCCACGCGGGCCGAGCTCGTGTCGTCCATCTGCAGCGAGGCGCAGCGCCTCGAGCGCCTCGTGTCGAACTTGCTCGACATGACGAGGCTCGAGTCCGGGTCCGTGGCGCTCAAGCGAGAGTGGGTGCCGCTCGAGGAAGTGGTCGTCGCTGCGATCACACAGATCGAGCCCCGACTCGGCAAGCGGGAGGTGAGACTCTCGCTCGGGCCCGAGCTCCCGCTGATCTCCGTCGATCCCGTGCTGGTGGAGCAGCTCTTCGTCAACCTGCTCGAGAACGCCGTGAAGTACGCTGGGGAGAGCGCGATCGACGTCGAGGCGCGCATGGAGTCGGGAGCGATGATCGTGACCGTCGCAGATCGGGGGCCGGGTGTTGCATCGGGGAGCGAGGAGCGGATCTTCGAGCGCTTCTTCCGCGGCAGGCAGGTCCACGCGGCGGGTGTGGGGCTGGGTCTGCCGATCTGCCGGGCCATCTGCGAGGCACACGGGGGATCCATCCGGGCCTCGTCGCGCGATGGCGGCGGCGCGATCTTCACCATCACGCTCCCACTCGTGGGCACGCCGCCGAGCTTGCCTCCTCCCGCGCCCGAGGCCTCGTGAGCGAGGGGGCGCTGGTGCTCGTCGTCGAGGACGAGAAGGAGCTGCGGCGCTTCGTGCGCGCCGCGCTGACCGCGCACGGCTACCGGATGATCGAGGCCTCGAGCGTCGCCGAGGCCAAGATGCTGGCGACCTCGCACAATCCGGAGATCGTCTTGCTCGATCTCGGCCTGCCCGACGGCGACGGGCTCGAGCTGCTCGCGATGCTGCGAGAGTGGAGCCGCGTCCCCGTGATCGTCCTCTCGGCCCGCGGGCGCGAGGACGACAAGGTGCTCGCGCTCGATGCGGGCGCGGACGACTACCTCACCAAGCCCTTCGGCACGAACGAGCTCTTGGCGCGCATGCGCGTTGCCTTGCGGCATCGTGCGAGCGATGCGGTCGGCGGCGAAGAGAAGGTCCTCACGTTCGGGGACGTCTCGATCGATCGGACCAAGCGCCTCGTCGCACGAGGTGGGCAGGAGCTCCATCTCACACCCATCGAGTATCGACTGCTCGTCTTGCTCGCGGAGCACGCAGGCAAGGTCCTCACGCACCGCCACATCCTCAAGGAGGTCTGGGGGCCCACGTACGCATCGCAGTCGCACTACGTGCGCGTGCACATGGCGGAGCTGCGCAAGAAGATCGAGGTCGATCCTTCGCGCCCGAAGCTGATCGTCACCGAGCCGGGCGTGGGCTATCGGCTCCGCGAGGCGTGAGGGGCTCCGCGAGCCGAGCGGTGCGAGGCGTGAGGGCCGTCAAGGTCCGGTGTCGGGACATCAAGAAGCCGTCAAGGATCGGGGCGCGCGACGCCGACGAGGGATAGAGCTGGATTGCAGGAGGCCGGCGTGTCGAAGGTCGAACAAGCGAAGCTCGCAATCTGGACGGTGCTGCTCTGCGCGGCGCCCACGTCGCTCGTGAGCGCACAGTCGGATGTGAGCGCGGACTCGCAGCAGGCACCCACGGAGGAGCCGACCACGGGGGAGCCGACCACGGGGGAGCCGACCACGGGGGAGCCGACCACGGAGGAGCCGACCACGAGGGAGCCGACCACGGAGGAGCCGACCACGGGGGAGCCGACCACGGAGGAGCCGACCACGGGGGAGCCGGTCTCGGACGAGCCGACCACGGAGGAGCCGACCGCGGAGAGAGCTCCCTATACCTTCTTCGGCTACGCCGAGACGGACTACTCCTTCAACGTCAACGAGCCGTCGAACGGCATCACGAACTTTCGCGGCTTCGACAACCGCCACAACACCTTCACCATCCAGAACGTCGCCCTCGGCGTCACGTGGGACTGGGAGAACGTGGTCGGCAACGTCACGCTCCAGGTGGGTCACACCGGCGCGACCTACTACCTGGCCGAGACCTCGCTCGTCGGCGCCCTCGGCGCGAGCGCGACGAGCGGGTCTCTGTGGCAATTCGTCCAGCAGGCGAACGTCGGATACCGCATCGACGTCGGTAACGGACTGACCGTCTCCGCGGGGCTCTTCCTCTCGCCCATCGGCATCGAGGCGATGGCGGTGAGGGACAATTGGAATTGGTCGCGCTCGAACCTCTTCTTCGGGTGTCCGTTCTATCACACGGGGATCGTCCTCTCGTATCCGCTCGACGAGCACTGGACCGTGAGCCTCTCGGGCTTCAACGGCTGGAACACCGTCGTCGACAACAACGACGAGAAGTCGCTCGTGGCGCGAGTGACCTACACCGATCCATCGTTGTCCGTGAGCGCGCTCTACTTCACGGGTGTCGAGCGGCCGACCGGTGCGCCGGAGGGGCGGGCCTGGCGCCATCTGTTCGACGCTTATGCGAATTGGACCGCCACGGAGTGGCTCTCACTCGCCCTCCACGTGGACGCGGGCTTCGAGCCCAACGCCTTCGGTACGAGCAGCTGGGGCGCAGGGGCGCTCTATGCCCGATTCCGGATCCTCCCCGAGCTCTTCGTGGCCGCGCGCGGCGACGTCTTCCTCGAGAGCGCAGCACGCAACGCGTCGGGCGCCGCGAGCACGATCTTCTGGCCCGCGCGCGCCAGCGGCGGTGATCAGTGGGTGTCGTCGGGCACACTCACGTTCGAGGTGAGGCCGGTGGATCACATCCTCTTCCGCCTCGAGTACCGCCACGATCACGCCGCGAGCGAGATCTTCTTCGGAGGCGCCGTGTCGACCGACGCGATGACCGGACAGGCGATCATGAATCGGACGTCGCAGGACACCCTGACGCTCGGCGCCACGGCGTGGTTCTGACGGAGCGTTCCAGCGTTCTGGCGGGTTCTGCCGGTTCTGGCGGCCGCTGACGGGGAGCGTGTCGGAGCTCGGGAGTGGGCCGGGAAGGTCAGGGCGCGGTGCTCGAGCAGCAGCGGAAGCCGAGCGTGTCGAGGAGCGTGTCGTCGGTCGCGCGCGAGAGGTCGGTCTGGCAGGTGAGGCCGAGTCGGGGAGAGTCGTAGGAGCCTCCGCGAACCACGTAGATCGGATTGCCCGAGGCCGTCGTGCCGCGCGCGTCGCTCGTCCACTCCTTCACGTTGCCGCTCAGGTCGAGCGCGCCCTCGGCGGTGACGCACAGGGGGATCGCGCCGGTCGTGGACATCGCGGGTGTGGGCGCGAGATCGGCACCATTGCAGCTCATCGGCGCGTAGGAGGCGCCATAGGGATAGGCCGTAGCCGGGGCTCCTTCGCAGGCGGCCTGCCACTCGGCGCCGGTGCAGAGGCGGAATCCGCCGGCCGCACAGGCGGCTTGCGCATCCGCGTAGGCCACGCGGGTCCACGGCACGACGCCTGCGCGCGAGCAGGACCGCGCGCTGCTCAGGCCGCCGCTCGCGGCCGTGGCGTCGGGGCGCGAGGCCTCGTGACGGTAGATCCAGAAGTCGCGTCCGCCGTGCGTCACGTGCACGAGATCGTCGCGAATTCTGGCCGGATCCGAGGGATCGGAGTTGTCGACCACCCCGTCGCAGTCGTCGTCGACACCGTTGCAGAGCTCCGCGCTCGGCGCGCCCGACACGGGGTCGGGGAGCACGCTCAGATCGCAGGTCGTGAGCGTGTCGTCGGTGGGATCGCAGACGATCCGGCCCGCGTCGCGGCAGGCGCCGCGGCCCCCGTTGTCGCAGCTCGCACCGAGCTCCGTGAAGACCTCGTCGCGAAGGCCGTCGCAGTCGCCGTCGAGCCCATCGCAGCGCGTCTCGTCGAGGGCGATGCCATTGGGCACGATGGGGTCGAACTCGACCCCTCGGGGGTAGTCGCAATACCAGGTCGTCACGCCCTCGCGCGTCGCGCAGACAGCGGTCGTTCCGGCGCACGGCGTGCCGGGCGTCGTCCGGCAGAGATCGGCTGGTGGCGCTGGCAGATCGGTCGGCTCGTCGACCATCCCGTCGCAGTCGTCGTCGAGCCCGTTGCACTGCTCGGTCGTGGTCGGAAAGACCGGACAGCGATACTCACAGCCAGGGTCGGTGTCGAGGTCGACGAAGCCAGGCAGGCAGTCGCCGAGCACGCACATCGAGTCGACACACGACACGTCGACGTTGGGAAAGCGGCACGCGCGCCCACATCCGCCGCAGTGCTCGGGGTTCGAGGTGAGATCGAAGCCCTCGTCGATGTGACCATCGCAGTCGTCGTCGTTGTCGTTGCACACCTCTTCGCCCGACGGGATGCACGTGGCCGTGTCGATGGGCACGAAGGGCGCGTCGATCGGGCCGATGTCCCTCGCGTCGGCGTTGGCGTCCGTCGACGACGGGGGCCCGGCGTCGAGGGACGGGTCGGGACACTCGAGGCAATAGGGATGGACGTCACACGCCGACGAGGTGATCGCCAGTGCGAGGACGATCGACGGCGAGAGGAGCGCGACGAGTCCGCGGCTCATCGGCCACCTCCGCGACGGACACGCCGCGCGAGCAGCGCTGCGGCGAGACCGAAGAGGACCCACGTCAGCGGCTGATCGCGCCGTCTCGGATCGATCGTGCACATGCCGCCTCCCGTCGCGAAGACGCGTCCCTGACCCATGCCGGCGTCCATTCCGGGCATCGGGCCGCCGCCGTCCGTGCACCCGGCCAGCCCGCGCGTGTCGACCACGCAGCGCTCGCCACCGGGGCACACCACGGTCGCGCACGGGTCGTGGATGCAGCCACGCGACGGAGTACAGACGTCGCCTGCGGGGCAGGTCATGCCCATCGCGCAGAGGTCGGGGCGACACGTGCCCTCGTCGCAGAAGCGGCCGCTCTCGCACATCACGCCTGCGCACGGATCGGCCTCGCAGCTCCCATCGGCCGCGCAGCGCTCGCCCTCGCTGCAGTCCTCGGGACCGCAGAGCGCACCGCACACCCCGTCGATGCAAGCGAGCGTGCCGCAGTCGCGACCGAGGCAGCGATCGGGCTGACACATCGAGGCCACGCAGAGCTGTCCCGGTGCACAGCCGGACACGTGGCAGTCCACGCAGCGGCCGCCCACGCAGGTCAGGCCCTCGTCGCACGTGACCATGTCACAGGGGTCGACGCACGTGTCCATCACGCACGTCTCGCCGGGCAGGCACGACGCGCACGGGGTCGGCAGACAGTACGACTCCGTGGCGCCCTCCGGCATCTCGCAGAGGAAGCCGGGAGGACAGGGGAATTCCATCACCGGATCGCACTCGCGCCGACAAGCACCTTCGATGCAGGCCGTCGTGGCGGGGCAGGGGGCGAGATCGTCGGCGACACCGTCGCAGTCGTCGTCGAGGCCATTGCACACCTCGTCTCGAGAGGGCGTGCCGCCCACACAGCGGAGCATGCCCACGACACAGCGGATCTCCCCCGGCTCGCACAGCCCACCATCGAGGCAGGGTGCACCGAGCATGGGATCGGCTTCGTCGATGGTGCCATTGCAGTTGTCGTCCACGCCGTTGCAGGTCTCGGGGCCCGTGGGCGTGCAGCCGCCCGTGCAGGTGAGCCCCTCGTCGATGCCCTCGTCGCAGTCATCGTCCATCGCGTTGCAGGTCTCGACGCCGGGCAGGAGGCCGGTCATCTCGATGCGACACTCGGTGCCGAGCTCGTCGGCCGTGCAGACGTAGTGTCCCGTGCCGCGACACACGCCGCGCGCGCCGTCGTCGCACGGGGTGCCGAGGCCCGCGAAGCCCTCGTCGACGACACCGTTGCAGTTGTCGTCGACGCCGTTGCATCGCTCGGTGCGGAGCGAGTCCTCGATGATCGAGGTGAGCGCGGGGACGAGATCCTCCGGGCGCCGCACGAACGTGGCGGTCGTGGTGGCACCGCCCGAGCCCGCGCTCGCGATGGCGTTGAGCGAGGCCTCCTCCGACGGCAGGACGCTCACCGCGATCACGTAGACCTCGATGCCGTAGACGTCGTGGAGCTCGCGCGCCGCCGCGGCCGGGTCGCCGTCGCAGCTCTCGGCGCCATCGGTCACGAGGATGACCGAGTAGGTGCGGCAGCTGCGCTGCGCGTCGGTGGCGCGTATCGGAGTGATGTAGTCCTCGATCGCCTGGAGCGAGCCAGCGAGCGGCGTGGGGCCTGCGCCTCGAAGCTCGCAGTCGCCGCCGCGCGAGTGCTGGCAGACGTCGCCCGTGGTCTCGTCGTCGATGAAGCGCGTCTCCTGGCCGTCGAGCCAGCGCACGAGATCACGCGTGCGTGTGCCGAAGCCGCTGAGGACGTCGGCGCCTCGGCGAGGACCACCGCAGCCACCTGCGTAGTTGATGCACTCGTCGCCCATCGAGACGCGACGCACGGGCACTGTCGTCGTGGCGTTGATCGACACGTTGCATGCCACGGCCCCCGTGTTGTCGCGGGGATCGTCGTAGGTGCCCACGATGCCGGCGCACTCGAACCACGCCGCGTTCTGGCAGAAGCGATTCTCCGCCATGTCCTGGGCATAGCGCGCGAGGGCGAAGTCGATCTCCGGATAGGCGCTGATCACGCTCGCGAGCGACTCGCGGGCGAGCGCGAGCCGCGAGTCGTTGGGCAGACCATCACCATCGGTGTCGAGGCCGGGGTGCTCGATCGAGCCATCGCCGAAGGTGGGATAGCCCGAGAGGTCGAGGAGCATCGAGGCCGAGGTGTCGAGGATCACCGCGATGCGCGGCCGGGCCGCGTCGCGGGCGGCGAAGCAGCTCGCGTCGGAGGTCGTCGGTGCGCAGGCCGTGGGTACGCCGCGCGCGGTGTCGCAGGCCGGCTGCGTCATCATGCAGGCGCCGAGGCCGCAGCTCGCCGTGCCGAGCTCTTCGTCGGTCATGCCGTCGAAGTCGTTGTCGTAGCCGTCGCAGATCTCGCCCACGTAGAGACCATCGAGCTGGAGCTCACCGGCGCCACCGCCGGCCTCACCACGACAGATCGGGCACACGCCTCCCGTCGCGCCGCCCACGTCGAAGGTCGCGCCGTCCGCGAAATTCGCGACGCGAGACTGCACCGCGACGATGCCACCGCCACCGCCACCGCCGCAGTCGTCACAGGTGCCACCGGTCTGTGCGCCCATCGGACAATCGAGGTAGTCGGGCTGTCCGACCGCGGCTGAGAACGTGTCTCCGCCGATGCCGCCTGCGGCGGTGACTCGGCCGCTCGCGCCCACCGTCACCTGATCACCGACGATGAAGATCGAGCCGCCGGCACCGCCGCCGCCCGAGTCGTTGCCGGTGCCGCAGCCGCGACGTCCATTCGCGGTCACGAGGCCGTCGATCTGCACGGTTCCGGTCGCCCCTGGAGTGAGCGCGACGAGCACGATGCGACCGCCACCAGGCCCGCCGACCATCGGCTGACCGCCGAATCCATCGCCGTCACGACATCCCTTGTCTCCGCCGGACGCGCCGAATTCGATGTCGTAGATCGAGTGGAACCAACCCACGCCTGCGACCGACGGCAGGCCATCGTCGCGTGTGCGGCAGTCGGTGCGATCGGTGCACATGCCCGCCGAGAGCGTGTTGCCGCAGTCTTCCTCGAAGTCGCGCGGGAACACGGTGGGCGCATCGATCGTGCCTCGTCCGCCGCGACCGAAGTGCGCACCACCGCCTCCGGAGTCGCGCACCGAGCAGCCGCCACGGCCACCCGAGCTCGGGTGTGTGGCAGGGCCCACGCCGTTGCCGCACTGCACCGTGGAGTAGCCCGCGCCGCGCGCGGTGATGGTGCTCGTGCCGTCGACGAGGATCGAGTCGGCGATGAGCACCAGGTTGCCCGTGGTCGTGCGATCGGTGCCGTTGTACGGGGGCACGAGGATCGTGCCCCCGCGGATCACCTGCACGCTGTCGTATCGCCGCACGCCTCCGAGCGTGATCGAGCGCATGGCAGGGTCGGCCGCCATTCCGTCGACCACGAGATCCTGCGCGGCGAGAGTCGCGGGCACGAGGGCGCCGGCCACGAGGGCGCTGGCGACGAGGAGCACGAGCGCGAGCCAGCGGGAGCACGTCGATGTCATGAGACCTCGAGCCCAGGATGCCAGGCCCGAGGCGCCTCGCAATCGAGAGATCCCCGCTCCGCTCACCTCTCCCTTCGCTCACCTCGTCGTTTCGCACACCTCCTCGGCGCGCGACGCCGATCGCGTGCGCGTCAGCCCAGGAAGCCGCCGAAGTAGGCCGCCGCGCCCGCGCCCGCGATCACGACGATCGCGATCGCCACGTAGAGCATGGCGTTCGACTTGGGCGCCTCGGCAGGCCGATCTCTCGCGTCCTCGGCGCTGGTCTTGAGCTTGGCAGGCTCGGCGGTGGCAACCGGCGCGGCGGGCGCCGCAGGCGGGCTCGACACGCGCGGCGCCACCTCGGGCGCGCTCGTGACGGGCGGCTTGTCGGGCATGCTCGCGCGCGGTGGTGGCGGCTCGGACTTGTCCTCGAGGATGTCCGAGAGATCACTCGGCTCCTCGACGCCCGTCTCGGCCCAGCGCGGGCCGTGGTTCTGATCGCGGGCACGCGTCTCGACCGCGTTCTGCACGTCGTTGTCGTCTGCGAACCAATCGGCCGGGTTCTCGAAGAGCCCCGCGTCGAGCGGTGCCGCGCCGTCCTTGTCGCCGCTGTCCTGCCCGATCGTCACCGCCTTCTCGACGTCGTCGAGCGAGGTGAAGCGGAGCAGCTCCTCCTGGATCAGGCGGTCGATGATCGACTGCTCGGGCTTCTGGCCCGACTTCGTCGCCTTCTTCGAGTCGATCACCCACTTCACGAGGTTCGCGACGTCGAACGAGGTGACCTTCAGCTGCCTCGAGAAGAGGTAGTGCGCGAGGGCGTCGCCGAAGTCGCGCGCGTTCTGGAAGCGCTTGGTGGTGTCCTTCTCGAGCGCCTTGCCGATCACGCGCTCGAGCTCGGCGTCGACCTCCGGGTTGATGCGCGAGAGGCTCGGGATGTTCGACTGCTGGACGAGCTTGACCGTCTGGTAGTCGGTCTCGCCGAGGTAGAGGCGCCGCCCCGCGAGCATCTCCCAGAGCACGATGCCCGTGGCGTAGACGTCCGTCTTCATGTCGACGGGCTCGCCGAGCGCGGCCTCGGGCGAGAGGTAGCTGAACTTGCCCTTCACCACGCCGGGGTCGGTCTTCTCGAGCTGCGTGGTGGCCTTGGCGAGGCCGAAGTCGGTGACCTTCACCTCGCCGCGCTTGGAGATGAGGATGTTCGGCGGCGAGATGTCGCGGTGGACGATGTGCAGATCGACGCCGTCGTCGTCCTGCACCTCGTGCGCGAACGACAGGCCCTTGCACGCCTCGATCGCGATGTAGACGGCTTCCTTCACGGGGATCCGGCGGCCCTGCTGCCGGTGCTCCTCGATGACGGCCTTGAGGTTACAGCCGTCGATGAACTCCATCACGATGAAGAACGTGTTGTCCGCGGCGCCGATGTCGAAGACCGTCACGATGTTCGCGTGCGAGAGGCGGGCCCCGAGGCGCGCCTCGTCGAGGAACATCGAGATGAAGTTCTTGTTCTGCGCGAGGTGCGGAAGGACGCGCTTGATCGCGACCTGCTTCTTGAAGCCCTGCACGGACATGGCTTCGCCCTTGAACACCTCGGCCATGCCGCCTGCTTCGAGACGCTCGGTGACACGGTATCGCTGTTCGACGGCCATTCGTGGGTTTCGCTTCCGCCGGGAGTGGCAAGGGGCGCGCGCTCGGCGGGGGCACGCGCGGGGCTCTGGGTCGAGGGATTCTAGGAATTCGGAGGCATTCCAGCAACAAACGCGCGTGTGACGTCGGGCGCACCCGACCGATGCGCGGATCGCCCTGTTCGGAGGGCGATCCGAGGGGTGGTCGGCCGATGCGCGCCGCGTCGACGGCCCTACGTCGTCGCGTCCTCGCTGGGGGGTGCCCGCCAGCGCGCCCACGCTTGACGATCCCGCGCGCGGCGTGGCGTGATGCCGACGTGCCTCGTTCCCCCCGTCCGGTCCGCCTCGCCCCGTCGATCCTCTCGGCCGACTTCGCGCGCCTCGGAGACGAGGTCCGGGCGGTCGAGGCGGGCGGCGCCGACTGGATCCACGTGGACGTCATGGACGGCCGCTTCGTCCCGAACCTGACGATCGGTCCGCCCGTGGTCGCGGCGCTCCGCAAGGTGACGGCCCGCACCCTCGACGTGCACCTCATGATCGTCGAGCCCGAGCGCTACGTCGACGCGTTCGCCGACGCGGGCGCCGACATCATCACGGTGCACGCCGAGGCCACGACGCACCTCCACCGCACGCTCGAGGCGATCCGTGCGCGCGGCAAGAGGGCCGGCGTGTCGCTCAACCCTGCGACGAGCGAGGACGCGCTCCGCTACGTGATGCCGCTCGTCGACCTCGTCCTCGTGATGAGCGTGAACCCCGGCTTCGGCGGACAGTCGTTCCTTGCCGAGGTGCTCCCGAAGATCGCCCGCCTGCGGCAGATGATCGACCTCGAGGGCCGCGAGATCGACCTCGAGGTCGACGGAGGCATCAAGGTGGGTACGGCGCAGAAGGTCTGCGAGGCGGGCGCCGACGCGCTCGTCGCGGGCAACGCGGTGTTCGCGGCTGGGGCGGACTACGCGCGCGCGATCACCGCGATCCGCGAGGACGCCGCGGGCGCGGGCGCACGAACGGGGGCGCACGCTTGAGCCACGATCCGAACGGCAACGATCCCGCGCTGACGACGATCTTCGTCGACAACGCCGCCAAGCGACGCCTCAAGAAGGCGCGCGTGCTCGTGGTGGACGGCCCCGACAAGGGCAGAGACGTCGTCATCGACAAGGAGCGCACGACGATCGGGCGCAGCGTGATCTGCGACCTCGTGCTCTCGGACAAGGCCGTCTCCACCACGCACGTGGAGCTCGTGGCCAAGGAGAAGGGCTTTCTCCTGCGAGATCTCGGCTCGACGAACGGCACCTTCGTGGGCGAGCTCCGCATCCAGGAGGTGTGGGTCAAGCCCGGCACGGTGGTGAAGCTCGGGCAGTCGCAGGTGCGCTTCGAGCCGGTGTCGGGCTCGGTCGACATCGAGATCTCGAAGAGCGAGCGCTTCTTCGAGATCGTCGGGCGCTCGGTGCGCATGCGCGAGATCTTCGCGACGCTCGAGAAGGTGGCGCCCACGGAGCTCACGGTGCTGATCCGCGGCGAGACGGGCACGGGCAAAGAGCTCGTGGCCCGCGCGATCCACCGCGCCTCGCGACGCAAGGACGCCTCGATGGTGGTGCAGGACTGCTCCGCGATCCCGAAGGATCTCATCGAGTCCACGCTCTTCGGCCACGAGCGCGGCGCCTTCACTGGCGCGACCGATCGTCACCGCGGCAGCTTCGAGCAGGCCGACGGCGGCACGATCTTCCTCGACGAGCTCGGTGAGCTCGATCTCTCGCTCCAGCCCAAGCTCCTGCGTGTCCTCGAGAACCGCGAGATCAAGCGCGTGGGCGGCGATCGACAGATCCCCGTGAACGTCCGCGTGGTGGCGGCGACGAACCGCGATCTGCGCGCGCGGGTGAACGAGGGGCAATTCCGCGAGGATCTTTTCTACCGGCTCAGCGTCGTGTCGATCGAGCTGCCGCCCTTGCGGCAGCGTCCCGAGGACATCCCGATCCTCGTGCAGCACTTCCTCGACGACGTCGCGGAGCGCCGCTTCCCCGGCGAGAATCGCAGGTTCACGGTGACGGCCGAGGCGATGGCGCGCCTCACGAGCCACCCGTGGCCCGGCAACATCCGCGAGCTCAAGAACACGATCGAGCGCGCCGCGGCGCTCGCCGACGAGATGGAGATCGGCGTGGCCGACGTGCTCCCCGGTGCCGCGCAGAAGGCGCCGCCGGTGATCGTGTCGGGCGGTCAGCATCCCTCGCAGTGGGCGAGCCAATTCGTGGAAGAGGCGCTGCCCTTCAAGGAGGCCAAGCAGCGCCTCCTCGACGTGTTCGAGGCGGCCTACCTCAAGGCCCTCCTCGACAAGCACGAGGGCAACGTCACCCGCAGCGCGCAGGCTGCGGGCCTCACCCGCTATCACCTCCGCGAGCTCGCGAAGAAGTACGGCGTCCGGGACATCCCGGGCGACGAATAGACCTCACGCGTGAGCGCGCTCACGCGGCGGTGCCGCCCCCGTGGCGAGCCGCCCCATCATCCTGACCGCAACTGACACTCACACGACACCCGTGGAGTGAGGGAGAGCCGATGGATCTGTCGTTCACACCGGAGCAAGAGGCGTTTCGCAAGACGGTGCGCGAGTTCATCCGCGACGCGATGCCCTCGCACATCAAGGCCAAGGCCGAGGTCGATGGTCACTTCGAGATGGAAGAGACCATGGAGTGGCACAAGGTCCTCTACCGTCAGGGCTGGGTCGCGCCGCACTGGCCCAAGGAGCACGGCGGGCCCGGCTGGGACGCCGCGCAGCGCTTCATCTTCGGCGAAGAGCTCGAGAAGAGCGGCGCGCCGATCCTCTCGCCGTTCGGCCTCTCCATGGTCGGACCGCTCATCATCCAATTCGGCAACGACGCGCAGAAGCAGCGCTATCTGCCGAAGATCCTGAGCGGCGAGGAGAAGTGGTGTCAGGGCTACTCCGAGCCCGACGCCGGCTCCGATCTGGCCTCGATCCGCACCACGGCGGTGGACGACGGAAAGGGTCAGTTCGTGGTGAACGGACAGAAGACCTGGACCACGTATGGCCAGTATGCGGACTGGATCTTCTGCCTCGTGCGCACGGACCAGAACGTGAAGAAGCAGGCGGGCATCTCCTTCCTGCTCGTCGACATGAAGACGCCCGGCGTGCGCGCGGTGCCGATGCTCACGACCGGGCACACGCCCGCGTTCTGCGACACGTGGTTCGAGAACGCCGTGGTGCCGCAGGAGAACGTGGTCGGTCCGGTCAACGGCGGCTGGGGCATGGCCAAGGCCCTCCTCGGACACGAGCGAACGCTCATCGGCGCGGTGGGTCACTCCACGCGCGCGCTCATCCGCGTCAAGCGCATCGCGGCCAAGACGACGCTCAACGGCAAGCCGCTCCTCGAGGACGCGTCGTTCCGCGCGAAGATCGCGCGCCTCGAGGTCAAGCTGGAGGCGCTCCGCGTGCAGAACTGGCGCGCGCTCGCGGGCGCGCAGCTCGGCCACGCGCCCGGGCCCGAGAGCTCGATCCTCAAGATCCGCGGCTCGGAGATCCAGCAGCAGTGCTTCGAGCTGGCGATGGAGGTCATGGGCCAGAATTCGCTCGGGTGGTTCAACGACGAAGGCGTCGTGTCGCCCCTCGAGCAGTGGGTCGCGTCGTCGTTCAACTACCTGCGCGCGACGACGATCTACGGCGGATCCAACGAGATCCAGCGCAACGTCATCGCCAAGATGATCCTGGGGCTCCCCAGTTGAGGCATCGGACCTCACTGCGTTCGGCCCGCTGAGAGGGGCTGCTCGCCCCTCTCCCACGCTCGCGCGGCGCGAGCGTGGGCCCCACTCCCTCGGGGATTCGCTCGTCGCTCCGCTCCTCACTCACCCCGCTTCGCGTTCCGAGCCGGGGCCCCAACCCCCGCTCGGCGCTCCGAGCAAACGTCGTCGCTCACCAGGCAGGTCGGTATGGATTTCGAGCTCAACGCAGATCAGAAGCTCCTCAAGGACAGCGCGGCGCAGTTCACCAAGAGCTCGCCCGTCAGTCGCTTCCGCAAGCTGCGCTCTCATGCATGGGCGCACGGCGGCCACGAGGTGGTGTCGCACCCGCAGGGCTGGGAGCCGGCGGTGTGGAAGCAGATGGCCGAGCTCGGCTGGCTCGGGCTCTTCTATCCGGAGGACGTGGGCGGTCTGGGCCTCTCGTTCTTCGATCTGAGCCTCGTGCTCGAGGAGCTCGGCAAGACGCTCGTGCCCGAGCCGATCCTCGCGTCGGTGGTGCTCGCGGGCGGCGCGGTGCTGAAGGCGGGCACGCTCGAGCAGCAGAAGCGCTTTCTCCAGCCCATGGCGGACGGCAAGACGAGCCTCGCCCTGGCCTGGGCCGAGAAGGACGGGCGCTACGATGCCAGTCGCGTCTCGACCACGGCCAAGAAGGAGGGTGGCAGTTGGTCGCTCTCCGGAGAGAAGGTGTGGGCGCTCAACGGGCACGCGGCGGACACGATCCTCGTCTCGGCCAAGACGGACGCGGGCGTCTCGCTCTTCGCAGTGCCCAAGGGCGCGGCGGGCCTCTCGCTCGAGAGCGTCAAGACGATGGATGGACAGCGCGCCGCGCGCGTGCGCCTCTCGAACGTGGTGGTGGGTGCCGAGGACCTGCTCGGCGCCGAGGGCGGCGCGGTTCCCGCGATCGAGGCGGCCCTCGATCTGGCCGCGGCGGGCGCCTGCGCCGAGGGCTTCGGCATCGCGAGCACCGTGCTCTGGATGACGGTCAACTACCTCCAGGTGCGCAAGCAGTTCAACGTGCCGATCGGCTCGTTCCAGGCCCTGCAGCACCGGTCGGTGGACATGTTCGTGGAGACCGAGCTCCTCAAGTCCACGGCGATCCTGGGCTGTGTGAAGGCGGACTCGGAGGACGTGAACGAGCGCAAGCGCGCGGTCTCGGTGGCCAAGGCGCAGCTCGCGGCGGGCGGCAAGGCGGTGGTGCAGAGCGCCATCCAGCTCCACGGCGGCATCGGCATCACCGACGAGCACGACGTGGGCCTCTACTTCAAGCGGATGAGCGTGCTGAACGCGCTCTTCGGCGACGAGGAATTCCACCTCGCCCGCTACGCAAGCCTGCCGAGCTTCGAGCCGGCCTGACGGCTCGCTTCACGCGACGAGAGACGAGACGGCCGCGCGCGAGGAGCTTCGTGCGCGGCCGTCGTGTCTCTGCCGTCAGATCGTGGTGCGCGGTGGCCCGGAGTCACGGGCGCCCGAGACGAACGCTCAATACGGGGGCTGACCGAGGTAGTTGCCGGGAGGATCGTAGTTGCAGGTCCAGATCTCGGCGCCGCTCGAGCACGTGGCGACACCGCACCCGAGGCGGGCGGAGTCACGCCAGACGACCTGTGTGTAGTGCCCGCACCCGCTCGAATTCATGGCATCCGTGCACGACATGTTGCAGTCGTCGCCGCGCATGAAAGGGCCGTAGGTGTAACAAGCCACCTCGTCGTGCCAGCTCGTCACCACGTCGAGCGCGCTGACCGAGAGACCGCTCTGCCAATAGAGGTTCTCGCCATACGGACCGCCCGAGTGCGTGAGGCCGCAGCCCGTCGTGGCGAGCTGCTCCGAGTAGGCCTGCGCGACGGCGGCGAGCTCGGTGTCCCAGACGAGCGCAGGCAGCGGCGTCGTCGTGTCCACCATCCGGCGGAAGTGGTTGTGCGCCTCGGTCATCCCCACCATGCGCCCGGTCTCGCCCGCGCCCGCGTTGAACGCGTCGGGCGGCACGACGAAGGCGTCGTCGGCGGGAGACACGTACGCGTCGGTCTCCGGCGTGGTCATGCCGGCGTCGGGGTCGCCCGCCGGAGGGCCAGAGTCGCAGCCCAGCGCCGGCAGGGACGCGAGCGCCAGGACACACGAGGAGACCATGGAGCGACGGAGCGCGGATCGGTACAGCATCGTCTCGCCTCACGAACTAGGGGCTGTGATGGTCACGTCGAGCCAGCAGCCGCGCGCGCCGAGGTGCCCGTCGCGCACGATCACCCAGAGCCTGACGGTGCCAGGGTCCTCGGGAGTGGTCCAGTGCGTCTCGCGGTTCGGCGGGTTCGTGGTCTCGGTGTCGATCGAGCCACCGGTCGCATAGAACGAGTAGTACTCGTTCTCCCGACCGATCCGGATCTCGCCGGAGTAGTCGAAGATCGGGAATTCCTCGGTCCACTCCGTGCCCGGGACGGGGGTGATCACGGCCTCCATCCGCGCGGGCAACGAGACCTCGCCCATCGTGGGGACGCAGCGGAAGTCGAAGAGATCTTCGGGGAACGCGACGTCCACGTCGTGGGTGGTGTCCATGCCGTCGCCGAGGCTGAACATGACCGGGGGCGGGTTCGTCGTGGGCGGCGGCAGCGGCTCTGCCCGCGTCGTGATGGCGAGGGTCTTGATGCCGGTGACGAGCACCGTGCCGCTCGCGTCGACGACGTCGACCTCGACCTGGAAGGGAATGCCAGCGGTCTCGAGGATGCGCGTGAGGAAGCTGGCGTCGAAGCTCCCGCTGCTGGGGAGGCTCGTGATGAGCGCGGCCAGCGCGGCGGTGCGCTCCCCCGGAACGATGGCGGTGGGCCCGGTGCTCTCGAGCGGACGACACGTGTCGGGCAGCGGGAGGTCGGCGGGGATCTGCGCGGCCTCGAGCACGCGCGGGAGGCTGTCGCAGACGCGCCAGTGGTAGGAGATGCCGGTCCCGTCCGGCGCGCTCGGCACGAAAGCGATGACGCCCATCTCGATGTCGTTGCCGGGCACCGACTCGGGCTGATCGGCGATGATCGACAGGATGCGCGGCGTCTTGACGAGCGTCGGTGGGTCGAGCTGCCCCGTGCAGCCGAAGCTCGCCAGGGCGACGACGAGGGCGGCGCCTCCCACGAGGCAGCCCACGAGCCCATGGAGGACGCCCCTCCCTGGGAGCATGCCCGTCGGGAGCATGCCAGTCGGGAGCATGCCCGTCGGGAGCATGCCCGTCGGGAGCATGCCAGTCGGGAGCATGCCAGTCGGCAGCGTGCCAGTCGGCAGCGTGCCAATCGGCGCGTCGGGGAGCATGTCAGTCTGGGAGGGGGAGGTCATTCGAAGATCGCCCGGATGCCGAGGGTTCCGAGGATGGGGAGGCCGGGGATGGGCGTGCTCCTCGCGTAGTCGTACTGGTAGATGAGCCCTTCCGAGTTCTGGCCGTAGTAGACGTTGAGGACGTCGAGGTAGACGGTGCCCGTGACGAAGTCGAGATCGAAGTCTCGATCGATGCGGACGTTGAGCTGGTGGTAGATTGGCAGTCGCTGACCGGTGTCGACGAAGGTCGCGTCGTACTCGTTGGCGTCGGCGTCGTAGACGGCGCCGGTGGGCGAGAGGGTGGGGCGACCGGTGGCGAGCTGGAACGTGGCGCCGAAGCGCCAGCCATCGATGGCGTAGCTCGCGGCGAGGTTCAGGACGTGCGTCTGGTCGTAGGTGAATGGGTGCCAGTCGCCGCCGGGGTTGATGCGCTCGGAGCGGGAGAGCGTGTAGGAGATCCAGCCGTAGAAGCCCTCTTCGACCGGGCGGCGGACGAGCACCTCGAGGCCGTAGGCGCGGCCTTCCTGGTCGGCGCGGAAGAACTCGCGGCGGGGCTGGCCGTCGGGGCCCATCACGATCTGCTGCGAGAAGCGCCCGATATCGTACATGTAGCTGTAGAAGCCATTGACCTCGACGTCGATGTCGAAGGGCAGATCGGCCTCGACGCCGATCGAATTCTGCCAGGCGCGCTGCGGGCCGAGGTTGGGGTTACCGCCCTGCGAGATGGTCTGGAAGGCGACGGGTGGCTGGGTGAAGAGGCCCGAGGCCGCCTTGACCGTGACCTCTGGGATGATCTCCCAGCGAACGACGGCGCGCGGATCGGGCGCGACGTCGGTGAGCGTGCCCCAGCGCAGGAGCTCGAGCCGCGTACCGAGCGAGATCTCGACGGGCGCGAGCTGGAGGATCGCCTCGGCGTAGATCGCCGGCGTGGAGCGTGCGACGCGCGCGTTGAGCTGGATGAGATACGGGTCGAAGATCGGCCGTGGGTACTCGCCCAGGCCCGTGGGCGCGGGGGCCGTGATGTTGATGCCGAACGCGTTCGCGGCGGCGTCGATACCGACGTTGGCGCGGAGCCACTGCGTGACGGGGAACGACGCATCGAGGCGGAGGCCGAGCTCCACCGAGTCGAGATCGAATTGCTGCTGGGCCTGTCCCGCGGCGCGCGAGCCGAAGGAGGTGCCGTTGCGTCCGATGGCGCCCGAGAGGCGGATGTAGGAGTCGGGCCCGAGGCGCCAGTCGATGCGACCGATGAGGCGCTGGAAGTTGTAGTTGACGCGGGTATTGGAGCCATCGCTCGTGGCGCCACCCATGAGGGCGCCCGACTGATCGAGCAGATCGTCGGAGCCGAAGCCGAAGAGCGAGACCGAGAGGTGATCGTCGATCCGGTACTCGCCCCGCAGCTGGTAGTCGGTGTACGCGACCTGGAGGCCGGGGACGAAGAGAGGAAGGAGCAGCTCGTAGTAGCTGCGGCGGAAGGCGATGGAGACGTTGCCGCGGTCGAACGGGATGACCGCGAGGACGCTCGCACGGAGGAGGTCGACCTCGGCCTCGAACCGGAACGTACGCACGTCCTCCGGAATGCCGGTCTCGAGCGCGACGACACCGGCCGAGTAGCGCCCGAGCGTGGTGGGATAGCCACCCGGATAGAAGCGCAGGCGATTGACCAGGCGACTCGAGATCACCGCGGGGCCTGCGCCGAAGTGATAGAGGATGGGGACCGGGAAGCCGTCGACGAAGAAGCCCGTGTTCTGGAAATTCGCGCCGCGGACGAGGAAGAAGCCGAGGCCAAAGGGAGAGCGGACGACACCAGGCAGCGTCGCCACGACGCGCAGCGGCTCACCGAAGGTGCCCGGCACCGTGCTCAGCTCGGCCCCGCTCAGCGTGATACGCGACGCGGCGCCCGGCTCGGGGCGATCGACGTCGGCGCTCGCGCCGAACGACACGAGCTCGTCGTCGCGCAGCGTGTCGGGATCCACCTCTTCCGTGGCGGATTCGGTTCCTGATTCGGTGCCAGCGCCCGACTCGGTGCCAGCGCCCGACTCGGTGCCAGCACCCGACTCGGTGCCAGCGCCCGACTCGGTGCCAGACTCGGTGCCAGCGCCCGACTCGGTGCCAGCGCCCGACTCGGTGCCAGCGCCCGACTCGGTGCCGGCCCCGGACTCGGTCCCGGTCTCCGTGCCCGTCTCGACCACGGGCGCGACGGTGATCGCGTAGCGAAAGCGCACGCGGGCGGCGACCGGCGTTCCGTCGCGCGTCGCGGGGGAGAAGCGCATGCCGCGCGCGGCCTCGAGGACGAGCCCGTCGACGTCTTGTCGCACCGGCGCGACGAGCGCCGCATCGCGCACCGCGCCGTCGGAGCCGATGGTGAGGAGCAGCTCGACGGAGGTTCCATCCGGCAGCGGCTCGGCGCCCTCAGGCAGCGTCACCTCGGGGGCCTCGAGCACGCGCGGCGGAACCATGACGGGCGCGGCGGGGGGCGTCTCGGCGGGCCCCGCGTCGCCGCTCGGTCCTGCGTCCGGTACGCCAGCATCGACACCGGCGTCCGCGTCTTGGGCGAGCGCGCTCGGCGACGAAGCGAGCCCCACGAGCGTGGCGAGCGCGATCGTCACGCCGAGGAGCCATCGACTCGCACGCGGGGTCCTCACGGGCTCAAGGAGGTACCACAGGGCTCGCGCTCGGAGCACCTGGATTCCTCACGAGCGCATGCATGTCGCGTGTGCGCGAGGACCGCCCACGTGCCGATCGCGAGGCCCACGAAGTCGGCGGCGAGATCCCCGAGATCGAAGGTGCGCCCTGGCACGACGAGCTGAGAGAGCTCCTCGAGCAAGACGAGGGGAGCGGCGACGAGCAGAGCGCGTCCACCCCGACCGAGCGCGGCCTCGAGCACCGCGCCCAGGCCCACGGCGAAGCCGAAGTGCGCGACCTTGTCGGCGTAGGGGATCTCGTGGATCCAGCGCACGAGGCCGCCGAGCACCCCGAGGTCGGCGAGCATCACGATCACGAGCAGGGTGGTCACGTAGAGGGCGGCGAGTCGTCGCATGGCCCTCAAGATGGCGGGCCCGCGCGGGTACGGCGTGCCCGTCCTCGCGAGCGGTCGGCTCCGGGAGGTCAATGGTCGGACCTCGCCGTTGCTCGCATCGGGCGCGGTCGGCTATCGTCCCCGCGACCCCATGCGGCCCCCGCCTCTTCCTCACCAGACCAACCTCCTCCGTGGCGTGCTCGCGCGCATCACGAGCGCGGTCGAGGAGGGTGGCCGTACGCCCCTCGTCGTCTTCGATCTCGACGCGACCCTCTACGACAACCGCCCGCGCACGCTCGAGATCCTCATGGAGTACCGCGAGCAGGTCCTCGAGACGCGGCCCGAGGTGGCCGAGGCCCTCGCGACCCTCACCTCGGAGCGCATCGACTACCTGCTCTCGGACACGCTGCGGGGCTGCGGGATCACACGCGCCGACGTGGTGGCCGACGTCACGCGCTTCTGGCACGAGCGCTTCTTCACGGACGAGTACTGCCAGCACGATGCCCCGATCGAGGGCGCGCCAGACTACGTGCGCGGCTGCTACGAGGCCGGCGCGATCGTCGTCTACCTCACGGGCCGCGATCTGCCGGGCATGTTGATGGGCACGGTCAGCTCGCTCCGGGACTGCGGCTTCCCGATCGGCGTGGCGGGTACCGAGCTGGTGCTCAAGCCCGACGCGAACCTGCCCGACGAGGCGTTCAAGCGCGGCGCGCTGCCGACGCTCGATCGGCTCGGGGAGATCGCGGCGTTCTTCGACAACGAGCCCGCGAACACGAACCTCGCGAAGGCGATGTTCCCCCAGGCGACGGTGGTGCTGCTCGAGACGCAGCGCGTGCCGTATGCGCCGCCGCTCGCCGAGGAGATCGAGGTCGTGGCCGACTTCCGCATCGGCTGAGCGTCGGCCGACCCCACGCCCCGATCGCGCCGATGCTCTACCGCACGCTCCTTCGCCCGCTGCTCTTCACGCTGCCTGCCGAGACCGCGCACCACGTCGCCTTCGGTGGGCTCCGCGTGATCGAGGCGTTGCCTGGGGCCGCGCGGCTCGCGCACGCGATCCTCTCGGTCCGCGATCCGGCGCTCGAGGTCGAGGCGCTGGGCCTCCGGTTCCCGACGCCGATCGGCCTCGCGGCGGGCTTCGACAAGGACGCGGTGGCGATGCATGCGCTGCTCGCGCTCGGCTTCGGCTTCGTCGAGGTCGGCACGCTCACCGCGCACCCGCAGCCCGGCAACCCCAAGCCGCGCATGTTCCGCCTCCCTGCCGATCGCGCGCTCCTCAACCGGCTCGGCTTCAACAACGGCGGCTCCGCGGCGGCGGTGCCGCGCCTCTCGCGTCGGGATCCGCGGCTCGGCGTGATCGGCGTGAACATCGGCAAGAGCAAGATCACCGCCGAAGAGGACGCCGCCGAGGACTACGCCACGAGCGCGACGCGCGTGGCGCCGCACGCCGACTACCTCGTGGTGAACGTCTCGAGCCCCAACACGCCCGGCCTGCGCAACCTCCAGGCGGTCGAGAAGCTCGAGCCGATCCTCCGCGCCGTCGCGCGTGCGAGCGAGGCGGCCTGCGACGCGGCGGGACGATCGCGTGCGCCCGCCCTGCTCGTGAAGATCGCACCCGATCTCGCCGACGATGACGTGGATGCGTGCGCGGAGCTCGTGATCGCGCTCCGCCTGGGGGGCGTCGTGGCGACGAACACCACGATCCGACGCGACGGCCTCGTGAGCGACGCGGCGTACGTGGCCTCGCTCGGCGCAGGCGGCGTGTCGGGCGCTCCGGTGCGCGCGCGCTCGCTCGAGGTGCTCCAGCGGCTCCGCAAGAAGCTCTCGAGGGAGATCGCGATCATCAGCGTCGGCGGGATCGAGACCGTCGAGCACGCGCGCGAGCGCATGGCGAGCGGCGCGACGCTCCTCCAGCTCTACACGGGCTTCATCTACGGCGGACCGCGCACACCGGTGACGCTCGCCCGTGGGCTCGCATCGCGCTGACTACGGCGCCCCGCAAGTTCGTGACCAGGTCCGAGCTGGCGGGGCGCAGGACTCGATTGGGAGGGGGCCCCGACGGATTCACTCCGGCGGGGGAGGGTCTGGGACAGACCCTCGGCTAGAAACGGCGAAGTGCCGTCCGCAGAAGACTGGTCACAGTCTTCTGGGGAACGGTACGGAGCGCCGAATAGAACGACCCCCGCGCGGTACGGGTCGCCGCGCGGGGCCGGAGTGCGAACGAAATCCTGTCGAGAAGGGCCGATCAGCGGATCGTCCCGTTCCAGTAGACCCAGCTCTTCCACGCGTCGGGGACGCCCCCGCCGAGGCTCATCCTCGCGTGGAAGAAGGGCAGCGAGCGCGGCCGCGAGGGCGCGCGACGGAGCTTCATGCCCGCCTCGAGGGGCGTCTTGCAGCCCTTCTTGGTGTTGCACGCGTGGCACGCGGCCACGATGTTCTCCCAGCACGTCTTGCCGCCGCGGGCGCGGGGCACGACGTGGTCGAACGAGAGCTGCCGAGGCGATCGCGGCGCGACGCCGCAGTACTGACAGGTCATCTCGTCGCGCAGAAGGACGTTGCTCCGCGTGAAGCGCGGTCCGCGGTGTACGAACCGATGCGCGCTCACGAGGCGCACGACCGCCGGCATCTTGATCGTGATCGAGACCGAGCGGATGTCCTCGTCGTACTCGGAGACGACCTCGACCTTGCCGTCGAAGAACATCGTCACCGCCTTCTGCCAGGAGACGACGTGTAAGGGCGCGTAGCCCTGCGAGAGAACGAGCGTGTCCACGGGGAGCTCCATCGGAAAAGTCATGCGTTTGAATCGCGAAACAATCGCGTTTGAATACACGCCGACGCCCGCCGCGCATGGGCGGCGTCCAGGCGGCGTGAGCGGGGTCGGCAGGGCCCTCGAGCAGGGCGGAGATCGCGACGCGGGGTCGGGTCGCGGGGGCCAGCGCCTCACGTGAGGCTCACGGGCCGGGTTGTGACGAGGCGGAGCGACGAGTGAGCCGGTGAGGGTCAGGCGAGACAGAGGACGTCGCGGGCGACCGTGGCGGAGACGAGACGGAACGACAGATGGCCAGAAACGACGACGGCCACCGGGGCGGGGTGCCCAGGTGGCCGTACACGATGGAGAGACCGTGTGAACAACCTAGGCGGCGAAGACCTCCGGATCGAGGCCGATCTGCGGCATGCATCCCGCGAAGCGCGGGCGCGTGACGGAGGTGCGATTCGACGGTCGCTTGGAGCTCCGACACTCGGGAACCGTGCCCGCTGCGCTCGAGCGCAGGCCTTGCCAGGATGCGCTCGAGCCCAGCTCCGAGGCGGCGTACGCTTCGCCAGTGAGCAACGTGCCCCCGACAACGGGCAACGTGCCCCCGACGACGGGCAACGTGCCCAGCGTGGGCAACGTGCTCGGCGCGAGCAGCACGTGGGGATGGAGCGACGGGCGCATCGGAAGGGACTCCTCCAAGAGCCGGACGCGGTGCACGCCCCGGCTCAGCGTACGTAGCGTGGGTGCTGACGAGAGTCAAACAGAAAAGTTCGTCGCTCTGGTCGGATTGTTCTCAGGCGGCGCGGGGGTGCTCACTCCGGCGTGCGTGCGTTGCGACGGGCCCGAGCGCAGCACCGGAAGCCGAGCAGGCCCTCGTCGAGCTCGGGCGCAAGGTAGAAGCGGTCGTTGGGTCGACACACCGACTGGCTCTCGCCGTTGTGCGCGCCGCCGCCGCGGAGCTCGTGCAGCGTCTCGGACGGATCGAGGCCGCTCGTCCACTCCCACACGTTGCCCGAGAGATCGAAGACGCCTTCGGGGCTCACGCAGCCAGGGAGCGCGCCGCTCGGCCGGAGCGGCAGATCGAGGGGATCGTTCCAGTCGGCGCTGTTGCAGCGATGCGGCTCCCACGTGTCGCCGTAGGGCAGTCGGCGCACGGGCTCGGTGCCCTCGCATGCGCGGCTCCACTCCGCTTCGTCGCACAGTCGATAGCCGGCGGCGCGGGCGGCGCGATCCGCGTCGAGGTAGTCGACGCCGGAGGCGGGCAGCGCGTCGCCGGTGGCTGGCAGCGCGTGCCCGTCGCGGATCAGGGCCTCGTGACGGTCGATGCAGAACTCGTCGATGTGCACCATGCGCTCGTCGCACGGTGGCGCTGCGGGGCGGAGCGACGGGGCCTCGCGATCGCAAGCGGAGCAAGCGAGCGCGAGCACCGCGTGCAGCCCAGCGACGAAGGAGAGACGCATGATGCGGAGCTTAGACAGGATCCGCGGAACGAACCGCGATTTCGCCTGGGACGACGCGTGAGCGGGGGACCGAGCAGGCGCTCGATCCCGGGAGCGGCGCTCCTCAATACGCCCAGCGCGCGTCGACGCGATAGACGATCGGGCGAGCGCCCGAGCGCATCGAGCGCAGCACGACATCGATCTGGAGGTAGCGGTGGCGGCCGAGGCCGCAGGCCGTGAGATCCACTGGCGTCGAGGTGAACGGACCGCAGACCACCGAGCCCGTGAAGTCGGCCGGATCGTCGGAGGCGCGCACCCGCACCTCGACCGACGAGTCGGGCGGCACGTCCGCGAGCCACGACGCCTCGGTCCAGTAGGCGGCCGCGTAGCCCGAGTCGAACACCTGATACCAGTGACCCTCGGGCGCCGTGAAGGTGCGCAGGAGGTGGCCGGTCATGTCGGAGTACGAATAGAGCTCCTGGCCCGGCGAGACGGGGTAGCGCGCGATGTGGGCGCACGTCGTCGAGTCGTAGACGTTGACGTAGCCGCCGAAGCGGTTCGGTGCCCAGATGCGGCCCGTGCGATCGACCGCGATGCCGTGCGGGTTCGAGTCGCCAGACACCACGGGGATGTGCACGCCACACCGGGCCGCGCCCGTGGCGGGATCGTAGGCCTCGATGCGGTCGACGCCGTACGCCGTGCCCCACACCGACCCGTCGGGGTGTACCGTGATGCCGGTGATCGGGTTGGTGATCGGGGTCGAGGTCTCGGTGAGGGTCGCCCGATCGACCGAGTGCATGCGGCCGCTCGTGCTCCAGCTCCCGAACCACATCCGGCCCGCGCCGTCGGGCGCGACGCCGTAGTAGCTCGAGTGCGCGATGCTCGTCTGCGAGCCGTCGGCGATGCGGATGCGGATCGTCGGCGTCGAGGCCGTCCACACGTAGCCGTCGGGGTCGACCGCGAGGCCGTACACGTTCACGGGCACGTCGTAGGCGGCCATGAGGCGACAGGTCGGCGGAGAGGTGGTCGTGTCCACGTCGGTGCCGCTCACGCGGTAGACGCGTCGACCGTTGTAGGCGCCCGCCCAGACGTTGCCTTCGGCGTCGATCGCGACGCCGCGGATGAGACCGGTCACGCCCTCGGCGCGGCAGATGAGCGAGCCGTCGGTCGCGAGGTGGACCATGTTCGAGATGTTGATGTTCGACGGGTCGGCGAAGCCGCGGTTGCCCACCCACACGCTGCCGTCGAACGCGACCGAGGTGCGCGACGGGTTCTGGCCGTAGCTCGAGCGGGTCCAGTTCACGGCCCCCGTCGTGGTGTCGAGCTGCGCGACGAGGCCCATGTTCGTCACGGCGATGTAGATGTAGTCGAACGTGAGCGTGCCCTCGCCCAGCGTGATCGCGCCGGGGTGATCGGGATCCTCGACGACGCCATCGCAGGTGCGGCCCGGATCCATGCAGTCCGCGGGGCGATCCCAAGTCTCGGTGTAGCAGGGCGTCGGAGGGCACGTGCCGCAGGAATTCGTCGTGCCCTCGTCGATCGTGCCGTCGCAGTCGTCGTCGTCGCCGTCGCAGACCTCGACCGGCTCGGGGCCACACTCGCCGCAGCGGTTGGCCACGTGCTCGTCGACGAGCGCGTCGCAGTCGTTGTCCTCGCCGTCGCAGACCTCGGTGGGGTTACAGAAGCCGCACGCGTTGGCGCCTGCCGACCAGCGCTCGTCGGTCTCACCGTCGCAGTCGTCGTCCTCGCCGTTGCAGATCTCGGGGATCGGACCGACGCCGCCCACGCACGCGCCCCACGCCGCGAATTCGCTCGGGCCTTCGCAGGTCTGACGTCCCGCGACGCAGCGACCCACGCCCTCGGTGCCGACGGGCCCGAGGAAGCAGTCCTGCATCGCGCCTGCACTGCACGTGCAGCCGTCGTCGGGCGCTCCGTCGCAGTCGTCGTCGCGCCCGTTGTCGCAGATCTCGTCGGGGACCGCGCCGCACGCGCCGCAGCGGTTCGTCACGCCCTCGTCGGAGACGCCGTTGCAGTTGTCGTCTCGCCCGTTGCAGATCTCGGACGCGCCGGGGTGCACGGCGGCGTCGCTGTCGTCGCAGTCGAGCGGCCACGCAGTGCCGTCGTGATCGTCGTCGCGGCAGCCGTCGTCGACGAGGCCATCGCAGTCGTCGTCGATGCCGTTGGTCGCGCCGCCGGCGCACTCGGTGGCGGGCAGCACCTGGCCCTCGCAGGCCTGCCACGTGGCCGTGTCACCCGCGAGCACGCAGTCGCGGATGCCGCCCCGACACGCGCCCTGACCCTCGGTGCCGAACGGACCCTCGTAGCAGGGCTGATCGGTGGGCGGCGTGCACGTGCACGAGGTCATGGGATCGCAGAGACAGCGGTAGTCGCAGTCGCAGCCCTCGTCCGTCTGGCCGTTGCAGTCGTTGTCGATGTCGTCGCCGCAGAGCTCGGTGAGCGGGTCGGTCGAGCACACGCCGCATGCGTTGCGCAGCCCCTCGTCGGTCTGTCCGTCGCAGTCGTCGTCCTCGTAATTGCAGTCCTCCGGCGCGTCCTCGGCGCTCGGGATCCTCTCGCCGCGACACTCTCCGGGCATCCCGACTCCGGTGCAGACCGCGATGCCCGGGCGGCAGCGGCCGACGCCGCTCGTGCCCACCGTGCCGGAGTAGCAGGTGACGGTCTGACCGATGTCGCAGCCGCAGCTCGGCTCGTCGATGCCCTCGTTGCAGTCGTTGTCGATTCCGTCGCCGCAGAGCTCGGGCTGACCGCCGTGCACGGTCGGGCTCAGATCGTCACAGTCGTCGCCGGCGGGGCACGACGGGTCGATCGCGTAGTGGCCATCGTGATCGACGTCGACACACATGGGCCCCCCGTCGGAGCCTCCACCGCCGTCGCCGCGGCCCGCGTCTGCGCGTGCGACGCAGGCATGGTCGACGCAGCTCTGACCGTCGGGACAGTCCGCGCTCGTCTCGCAGCGCTCGGCGGGCGTGGCCGCGCAGTCGCAACCCGCGACGGCCAGCGTGAAGAAAGAGAAAGAGAGGAGGGAGCTGCGGACGAACGAGCTGCGCATGGTGCCTCTGCGACGAGGGTACAGAAAAACGCGACCGCGGGCTCGGGGTTTCCCCGAAACGAAGTGCCTCCGTCGCTGGTAGGGTGAGGTCATGAAGATCCGCTTCTTGGGCGCTGCCCAGACCGTCACTGGCTCGATGCACCTCGTCGAGGGGCCGCGGGCCAAGGTCCTGCTGGACTGCGGCCTCTTCCAGGGCCCACGCCGCGAGACGTTCGATCGCAACCGCAACCTGCCCTTCGATCCGCGAGAGCTCGAGTCGGTCGTGCTCTCGCACGCGCACATCGATCACTCGGGCGTGCTGCCGATGCTCCCCGCGAACGGCTTCGGCGGCACGATCTACTGCACGCCTGCGACGCGCGATCTCTGCGCCGTGATGCTCGAGGACGCCGCGATGGTGCAGGAGGCCGACGCGCGCTTCCTGAACAAGCAGATCGAGCGAGGACACCTCGAGGGCGAGCCCGTCGAGCCGCTCTACACGACGAGCGACGTCGTGCGCATGCTCGAGCTCATGGTGGCCGTGCCGTACCACCGATGGATCGAGGTCGCGCACGGCGTGCGGGCGCGCTTCCTCGATGCAGGCCACGTGCTCGGGAGCGCGATCGTCGAGCTCGACGTGCGCGACGGGGCGACGACCAAGCGCGTGGTGTTCTCGGGCGATCTGGGCCGCCGCGCGATGCCGATCCTGCGAGATCCGGAGATCCCCGAGCGCGCCGATCTGCTCCTGCTCGAGAGCACGTACGGCGACCGCCTGCACCCGCCGCGCGAGGAGATGGACGCGTCGCTCGCCGCCATCGTGCGCCGCACCGTGGAGCGCGGCGGCAAGGTGATCGTGCCCACCTTCGCGCTCGAGCGCGCGCAGGAGATCATCCTCTCGCTCAAGGCCTCGCAGCAGGCCGGCGCGATCCCCGACGTGCCCGTCGTCGTGGACTCGCCGCTCGCGATCAAGATCACCGAGGTCTTCCGCATGCACCCGGATTGCTACGACGAGGATCTGCGCCGCAAGCTCGTGGTCGACGGCTCTCCGTTCGACTTCGACGCGCTCCGCTACGTCTCGAGCCCCGAGGAGTCCAAGCGCGTCTCGGCCGACCCCTCGCCGATGGTGATCCTCGCGGGGAGCGGCATGTGCGAGTCGGGGCGCGTGCTCCATCACCTGCGCGCGTGCATCGAGCACGGCGAGAACACCGTCGTCATCGTCGGCTTCCAGGCGCCGCACACGCTCGGGCGTCGCCTCGTCGAGAAGCGCACGCGCGTGCGCATCTTCGGCGTGGAGCGCGATCGGCGTGCCGAGATCGCGGTGCTCAACGGCTTCTCTGCGCACGCCGGCCAGGACGAGCTCCTCGGCTGGGTGCACGGGATCCGTGGGAAGAAGGGGGTCGAGCGTGTCGCGCTCGTACACGGCGAGCCCGCGCCGCAGCGCACGCTCGCGAAGAAGCTCGCCGAGCAGGGACAAGAGAACGTGACGATCCCGGATCGGGGCGACGAGCTCGTGCTCTGACGGAGCGCCATGGTCCGCGTCCTCGCCGTCGCGCTCTCGTTCCTCGCGATCGTCACGCTCGTCGTGACGGTCGTGGAGCGGGGCGAGGTGCCGCCGCACGTGGGCGCGGCGCGCGAGGCGAGCGTTGCGCGCGCGCCCGAGGGCGAGACGCTCGG